>DAINCY010000030.1:0-24520 GCA_036732145.1 Candidatus Dormiibacterota bacterium | reverse complement strand
AGGTGACCATGAAGTCGTTCGACCGCTTCCACTCCGTGCTCATGATGTCCCAGTCTGGAGCGCGCGGATCCACTCAGCAGATCCGCCAGATCGCCGGAATGCGTGGATTGATGGCCGACCCGACCGGACGGATCATCGACCTGCCCATCAAGGCGAACTTTTCCGAGGGACTCAACGTTCTCGAGTACTTCATCTCCACCCACGGGGCGCGCAAGGGACTGGCGGACACCGCGCTGCGCACCGCGGACTCCGGGTACCTCACCCGCCGCCTGGTGGACGTCGCGCAGGACGTCATCGTCCGCATCGACGACTGCGAGACCACTGCGGGAATCTGGGTGGATCTCGAGGATCCACTGCTCGGGGACCGCACCATGGACCGCATCGCCGGACGGATCGCCGCCCAGGATGTGGTCTTGGAGGGTGAGACGCTCACCGCCGCCGGCGAGGAGATCAGCGACGAGGTGTCTCAGCGCGCGTTTGCGCTGCGAGAGTCCGCGCCCCGCATCAAGGTGCGCAGCATCATGACCTGCAAGGCGCGCGAGGGCGTCTGCCGCCTCTGCTATGGCCGCAACCTCGCCACCGGGCGCCTCGTCGAGATCGGCGAGGCGGTGGGCGTCATCGCCGCCCAATCGATTGGTGAACCCGGCACGCAGCTGACCATGCGCACCTTCCACACCGGCGGGGTCGCCACCGGTGGGTCGGACATCACCCAGGGTTTGCCTCGCGTCGAGGAGCTCTTCGAGGCGCGCGTTCCCAAGGGCAAGGCGCTGATCAGCGAGACCGACGGCGAGGTCGAGATCATCCGCACCGAAGCCAAGGCACTCAAGGTCAAGGTCACCTCCCGCGACGTCTTCGACACGACCTATCCGATCCCTCCCAAGCACTCGGTCGTCGTCGCCAGCGCCGACGCGGTCGCCGAGAATGCCGAGCTGCTCCGCGGCACCGATGAGAACGGCAACGAGGTCACCGTCCGTGCCAAGTACGCGGGCGTGGCCAAAGTTGGCAAGAACGAGATTCTCGTTCGTACCAGCGAGGAGGACACTCGCGAGTACGCCGTGCCCGCTTCCGCGCAATTGATCGTCCACGAAGGCGACCACGTGGTGGCCGGCGACCGCATCACTCAGGGATCGATCAGCCCGCAGGAGCTGCTCCTGGTGCGTGGCCGCGATGATGTTCAGAACTACCTGGTCCGCGAGGTGCAGAGTGTGTACCGCAGCCAGGGCGTCGACATCAATGACAAGCACATCGAGGTCATCGTCCGGCAGATGATGCGCAAGGTGCGCATCGACAACGCGGGCGACACCGATCTGCTTCCTGGCGAGATCGTCTCCCAGTTCGAATGGGAGGAGTCCAACGCAAGGTCGCTCAGTGAGGGCGGCGAGCCCGCCATCGCAGGGACCGTCTTGCTCGGTCTCATCAAGGCTGCGCTCAACACCGCCTCGTGGCTCTCCGCCGCCTCCTTCCAGGAGACCACCCGGGTGCTCACCGAGGCGGCCATCTCCGGGAAGATCGACAAGCTGCGCGGTCTCAAGGAGAACGTCATCATCGGCAAGCTGATCCCCGCCGGGACCGGTCTCGACTACTACCAGAAGCTCCGCGAGGAAGCTGCGCGCCTGTACGAGGAGGAGGAGGCGGCGGCGGCCCTGGCCGCGCTCACTCCAGACAGAGGCGACGCCGACGACGCGGACGACGACGGCGACTTCAGCGCCACGCTGGCCGGGGACGGCGAGTCGGAATCCATCCAAGAGGAGGCTCCGACCGTCACGGCCTGAGCCGCGTCTGCCACCGCATTCCAGAGGGCCCGTCATTGCGGCGGGCCCTCTTCGTGCATTGGGTGCGTTTCGTTGCAGGAATGTCTGAGCGGGCCGTTTACGCTAAGGGCGTGCACCTGGTCAACGACGTCGTCATCGCCGGGCATCCCGTCAACACCGCGCTGCTCAGCGCGGTCCTCGCAGTCCTGCTGGCCTGGATCGTCATCTACCTCGTCTACAAGATGTTCTGGCACGCAGACTTCGGGTTGCCGGTGCGCCGCCGGCTGCTCAGCTCCCGGATGAACGTGCAGCTCGACCAGGTGGCCTTCGTCCCCCTGTGGTGGTCCGACCTCCAGATCCAACGGGCTGTCAGTGCGCATTGGAAGGACAGCCTGCGATCCATCGTGGCATCAGCCCCCGAACAGCGCCGTGAGGGCCCGGCCACACACTGACCGCGCCCCGAGCGGGTCCCCGTTCCCCGGCGCGCTCATCGGCACTCTCGAGAGAGCAGGTGACTACCATGACGTGGTGGACACCTGCTCTCAGTTCGACCTCATCGCGAAGTGCGCGAAGCCGTCCACGATCCGACGAAGCGGGGTGGGCGGGGCCGCTCGTTGAACGACCCCCAGCGGTGGGGCGTTCAAGCGGAGTACCACGATGCGACCGGCCGTCTGGTCGCGTCACCGAGCGCCACCGTCGCCGCGGCACTGGCGGCGTTGGGCGCAGATGAGGGCGTTGGACCGCCGCCGCCTGCCGCCCTCATCCTCCATCCCGGTGACGCGCTCGACCAGCCCATCGACCTACTCACCGAGGACGGTCGGGCGCTGCGTCTCGAGGCCACCGTCGGCGACGACGTGCCGCTCGGCTACCACACGTACGACGCCGCAGGCCACCCCGGCGCACTGATCATCAGCCCGCGCCGGTGCCACCTGCCGGCCGGCCTGCGCCTGGGGGGCTGGTCGGTGCAGCTGTACGGGGCGCGCTCAGCAGCCAGCTGGGGCATCGGCGACCTCGCCGATCTGCGTCGATTCGGTGAGTGGGCGGCGGCGCGAGGCGCCGGCTTCGCACTGGTGAGCCCCCTCAACGCGGTCGCGTCGGCCCCATCGATGGAGGCCAGCCCCTACCTCCCGGCAAGCCGGCGCTGGCGCAATCCCCTCTACCTGCGCGTCGAGGAGGTTCCGGGGGCTCAGGTGCTCGGCTCCGAGCTGGAAGCGATCGCCGCGGCCGGACGTGCCCTGAACTCGCGCCGCCACATCGATCGCGATGCGGTGGCGCTTCTCAAACTCGACGCACTCACCCGCATCGCCGCAGCGGTCCGCCCCAGTCGGGAGTTCTCCCGGTGGCGGCGCGAGCAGGGCAAAGCGCTGGAGCAGTTCGCCACCTACTCGGTCATCGCGGAGCAGCACGGGGGCAACTTCCGTGAGTGGCCGGGCCCGCTCCGCGATTCGCATGGTGCGGCGGTTCGGGCGTGGCAACGCCGCTCGGGTCGGCGTCGGGAGTTCCATTCGTGGCTGCAGTGGCTGATGGAGACGCAGCTGGGTCGCGCCGCGACCACGCTGCCGCTGATGGCCGACCTGCCCATCGGCGTCGACCCCGGAGGCGCCGATGTGTGGGCAGACCCCGACGTCTTCGCCGCCGGCTTCTCGGTGGGCGCGCCGCCGGATCCGTTCAATGCGCTGGGTCAGGACTGGACACAGCCTCCGTGGAGTCCCTGGCAACTGCGCAGTCGCGGGTATGCGCCTCTGATCTCCGTGCTGCGAGCCGGATTCACCCATGCCATGGGCCTGCGCATCGACCACATCATGGGACTCTTCCGCCTGTTCTGGATACCTGGCGGCGGCGCTCCAGCCGACGGTGTGTATGTGCGCTATCCGGCGGACGACCTCCTCGACATCCTCGCCCTGGAAAGCGTGCGGGCGGGCGCGCTTGTGGTCGGTGAGGACCTCGGGATTGTCGAGCCCATCGTCCGCGACCAGATGTCAGCCCGCGACATCCTCTCCTACCGCCTGCTCTGGTTCGAGGAAGGCGGGCCCGCGACCTTTCCGCGGCGGGCCCTGAGCGCGGTGACCACCCACGATCTGCCCACCGTGACCGGCCTGTGGGGAGGGGGCGACCTCGAGGCCCAGCGCTCGATCGGTCTCCCCGTCAACGAGGCCGGGGCGGCCGGCATCCGTGAGCGCCTCGCGCAGGTCGCCGGCGAGCCCGGAGTTCCGGTCGCCGACGTCATCGCCAACGCCTACCGCGCCGTCGCGGGGTCACCGTCCATGCTCGTGGTCGCTGCCCTGGAGGATGCCGCCGAAGTGGTGGAGCGCCCCAACATGCCGGGCACCGGTGGTGACCGCTGGCCAAACTGGCGCCTCGCTCTGCCTCGCCCGCTCGAGGCGGTCCTCGCCTCGCCGCTGGCCCAGCGCCTGGCGGAGGCTCTGCGCCGACGGTAGCTGGAGCTCAGCCTGCTGCGCGGCGTGCTCGGACCAAGGCGGAGTGGAGGTCGTCGGCGAGGATGCCGTCGATCAGCTGGCGGACGCCTTCGCCGGCCGGCCCATCCATGACCAGGTCGGCGCGATCCTTGACGCTGGCCAGCGCGTTGGCGACCGCCACGCCGCAGCCCACCATGCTGAGCATGACCAGGTCGTTCTCGGCGTCGCCGATCACGACCGTCGCCTCCGCCGTCTCGCCGAGCGAGACCAGGGCGGCGGCGAGGCCCGTCGCCTTGTTGACGCTGGCCGGGAGAACCATCACCGAGTGTTTGTTGAACACGATCTGCAGGTCCAGCTCCATCTCGTGGATGGTGCTGACCACCACCGCCTCGAAGGGGTCCCACGTGGACAGGATGGCTCGGCCCACGGACAGTGGCGTGACCCCGCGGGCCCTCAGGGCTGCGATGAAGCGAGCGGGCAGGGTGGGCGCCAGCAGGCGCTGCTGGCCCGTGGCGGGGTTGTAGATGATCGCTCCGTTCTCCACCACGGCGAGATCGAAGACATCCATGTCGTCGCAGATGTCGAGCAGCTCGTCGAGGATCCGCCCGGTCACGAGCACGACCCGACGGCCGCTCTCCCGGAGGCGCTGCAGCGACGCCACCGTCTCCGGCGCGAGCACTCCCTGCGAGGCGACAGTCCCGTCGTAGTCGCAGGCCAGGACCCGGTATCGCACGGACACATTGTCCCGCACTGTCGCGGTTGTGGGCTGCGACCGGCCCCTCAGAGGTCGAAGGCGACGCGCACCTCGGTGCCCCGGCCGGGCTCCGACCGGATCTCCAGGGTGCCCTTCTCGAGCTGAGCGCGCTCGCGCATCGAGATCAGCCCGAGGTTCTTGCTCTCCTCGAGCCGCGCGTCGACGGCAGCAACGTCCATGCCCACACCGTCGTCGCGGACCACCGCGATGACGCCGTCCTCCAGGAAATTGATGAGCACGTCGACGTTGCGCGAGTGGGCGTGCTTGCGGACGTTGTTGAGGGCCTCCTGCACGATGCGGAAAATTGTCGGCTCGAACGACCCCGGCAGCCGGACGTCCTCCCCCATCACCCGAAGTTGGGCGTTCACACCCGCCTTGTCACCGAACTCCTTGATCAACTTCCGCAGGGTGGGCACCAGGCCGAGGTCATCCAGTGACATCGGGCGAAGATCGAAGATGAGGCGGCGCGTGTCGTCGAGAACCGCGCGCACTCCCTCCTTGAAGTCGGCAAGCTCTCTGACAACGAGCTGCGGATCGCGCTGGATGAGACGCTCGAGGATCTCCGCCTGCAGCACCAGGTTGGCCATCGACTGTGCCGGACCGTCGTGCATGTCGCGCGCGATCCGCATGCGCTCCTCCTCGATGATCTGAAACACCTGGCGTGATGCGGTGCGCACACGCGTGGTGTCGGAGGGTGGGGCCACCGCTGCGGCAAGATCGTCGAGGCTGCGGTACACCGAGCGCAGAACCTCCTGCTCGCTGCGCAGGTCGACGAGCCGCGCGCGCACATCGCCGAATCGCTCGTCGACGGCGGCGAGGTCGGACCGGAACCGCGAGATGCTGCGGAAAGCGTCGTCGAGCTCATCGGGGTGGAGGCCGTCGAGGTGGTCGAGGAGTCCTCGCCACTTTTTCTCACTGTCCTGGGTTCGGCGGCGCAGCTCGTCGCGGGTGTCCGCCGTATCGGCGAGCCGGGCATCGAGCCTCACCGACGCCGCCTCGAGATCCTCGATGCGCTGCGTCAGCAGGAATCGCACCCCTGAGAGTGCCGACGGATTGACCGCGTGCGCGCCCCTCGCTGGTGTCACGACGCGCGGATGCAGCGGTTGCGATGCATGCCGTCATGATACTGGCCGCCCGGCGCCGACTCGGGCAGCCGGCTGGCCTGGACCTCCCAGCTTTGATCCGTGACAATCGGCCCCTCCGCCGCGCCGGAGCGGTGGTGTCCGGGTCACAGGGCGGTTGCACGCCGGGAGCCCTCGTGACGCCCGATCTATAACCGGGGCGTAGGTACACAAGGAGCGGCAGACCCATGGTGATGCCCTCGTCCACGGGCGCCCCGCGCGTCCTCATCGTCGAGGACGACACATCTGTACGGCGCCTGCTCGAGCTTCGCCTCTCGGTTGACGGCTATGTGACCAATTCGGCCGGCGACGGCGCCGAGGCTCTCGAGGTGCTCGCCGGCTGGGCTCCCGACGTGATCGTCACCGACGTCATGATGCCGCGGCTCTCCGGACTGTCCCTCTGCCGGGCGGTTCGTCGCGATGAGCGCACCGCGAGCATTCCGATCATCCTGCTGACCGCGCGCTGCTTCGACAGTGACATTCAGGAGGTCCTCGACCTCGGTGGCGTCGCATTCATGAACAAGCCGTTCGACGCGGAGTCCCTGAACGCCGCGTTGGTCGCCGCACTGGCCAGCCGGGCCGGCACAGCAGGCTCGTCGGGTACCCACCACGCCGCCTGACCAGTAGGCGGCCCACGATCTCGGTTGGCGGGTGACAATGGCGGACAACGTGACCAGCACGGGCTCAGTGGCCGCGCCCACCTCCACTCCACAGCACAGCGCCGACCCGCCCCGCCAGTCGCGGATCGACAGGCTCACATCCCCCGGCGGGCTGTTCCTCAGTGCGGTGATGATCGCTGCCGCATTTCCCCTGACCAGCCCGATCCGCGATCCCGATTTCTGGTGGCATCTTCGCGGCGGGCAGCTCATCCTGCAGAACGGCGGCCTGCTCCACACGGATCCCTTCACCTACACGGTGAGCAGCCATGTCTGGACCATGCACGAGTGGCTCTCCGAGGTGCTCTTCGCGGCCTTGTATCGATGGAATGGGCTGGCTGCGGTCGTCGTCGTTCTCAGTGTGGTGAGCTGGCTGGGCGTGCTCTGCATCTTTGTGCGGGCACGGTTCGACCGTCCTGGACCGCTTGTGCTCGGCGGCGGCATGATCCTGGCGGTGGTCGCCGGGTATCCAATCTGGGGGCCGCGCGCGCAGATGATCACGTTCGCGTTCGCGTGTCTCACGCTGTTGCTCGTCGAGCATCACCTCCGCCGCGGCGGACGCATGGCGCTGCTGCTGCTGCCCATGTTTCTTGTCTGGGGAAATCTCCACTCCGGTTTCCTGATCGGACTGGGATTCATCGCGCTGGTGGTGGCGGCGGAGGCGATCGCCCACCTGCTTCACTTCGCGGACCGCGCTCCCGCTGATCGGGTTCGCCGGTTGGCGCTGCTCCTGGCAGGGTCGCTGGCCGTTTGCGCCGTCAACCTCAACGGGCCGTCGATCATCCTCTATCCCTTTGGAACCCTGGGCTCGGCAGCGCAACAGACGCTCATCTTGGAGTGGCATTCGCCCGACTTCCACGACTGGTCCGTGCGCATCTTCGGGGTCATGCTCCTGAGCTTGGTGGCATTCATCGTCGCCAACCGCGGCATCCGGCTGCGAGACGCCGCTCTGGTGCTTGTCACCGCAGCTCTGGCACTGCAGTCGGTGCGCCACATCGCGCTCTTCGTGGCGGGTTCGACGCCCATCTGGATCAATCAGGCCGACACGCTGATCCAGCGCTTGCGCAGACGCCGCACACATCAACGACTGCCGCCGGTGGGCATCCGCGTGGTGAGCTGGATGGCGCTCTGTGGCGCCGTCCTGACCGTCTACGTCGCCACCCGTCTGGTCCCCTCGATGCGCACTCGCGAGGACTCGCTGTTCTATGCGCAGGACTTCCCGGTGTGCGCAGCGCGATGGCTGGCCGCTGACCCGCTGCCGCTGCGCATCTTCAACCAGTACGGCGAGGGTGGATACCTCGCCTACCGTCTCTCCGCGCACGGAGACCGGGTCTACATCTTCGGAGATGCCGCCCTCATGGGTGACGCCCTTCTCACCAGCTACGGCGATGTCGAATCTGTCACCCCGCAGTGGGACACCATCGTGCGCAATGCGGGCACCGACATAGTGCTCTTCGACACCGACGCACCATTGAGCAACGTGATGCTCCACGCCAGCGACTGGGTCAAGGTGTACAGCGATCCGCACAACATCGCGTTCGCGCCGCGTGATCGCGTGGCCGCTCTCCAGCTGGCCCCCCAACCCACGTACACCGCAGCGAATGACGCGTGCACCGCCCTGGTACAGACCCCCCCGTCGCAGCTGCGGCAGGCACCCGGATGAACAGCGCGATGTTGCGACGCAATGGCTGGGTGATCGGCGCTGCAGTGGTCAGCCTGGTACTCACCGTCCAACCCTTCCGGGACAGCGACGTCTGGTGGCACCTGGCCGTCGGCCACTACATCCTGTCTCATGGCATTCCCTCCGCGGAGCCCTTCAGCTTTCTGCACGCCGCCAACCCGTGGGTGGGCCAGCAGTGGCTCTATGAGGTGGGCCTGGCGCGCGTCGTTGACCTCGGTGGTCCGGGCCTGGCATCGCTGCTCATGGGCTTGGTGGGCTCCGGTGCGCTGCTGCTAGCGGCGCTGTCGATCCCCCCTGAGCGCCGGCCCGCCGGTCCTGTGATGGCCGCCTCGCTTCTCTTCGGCGCTCTGGTGGCCGCCCAGTTGCTGGGCGTGCGAGGCCAGGTGATCAGCCTTCTCGGTGCTGCCGTGGTTCTCAATGTGCTGATGCGCTGGCGACGAGGCTCGACGCGCGCGCTGCTGCTCTTGCCGCCGCTCCTGGCCATCTGGGCCAATCTGCACGCGGGGTTCGTCGTCGGGATCGGCATGGCGGTGATCGCGTTGCTGACCGTGCGCCGGGTCGATCGTCGCTCCCGCGCGCTGCTGGCGGGCACGATTGCGGCCAGCGTGCTGGCGACGCTGCTCAACCCGGCGGGGCTCGGATTGTGGGCCTATGTCGGTGCCACGGCCACCAACCCGACCATCACCGGGGTGGTCACCGAATGGCAGTCGCCGAACTTTCACGACGTCTGGCTGAGGTTGTTCGAAGCACAGGCCGTCCTGCTGGTGATCGCCTGGGTTCTTGCCAGGCGACGCGAACCCTTCGACATGGTTCTCGCCGGCACCGCCTTGGCGGCTTCGCTGCAGGCGCAGCGCAACGTGTCGCTGTTCGCGCTGATCGCCATTCCGCAGCTCGCCTCATACGGCGCGTCGGCGTGGACGGCACACCGAGCACGTCTGCCGGCCGCTCCAGCGTTGCGGCGCTGGCAGCGGCCGCCGCAATGGTTCGGGATGGCGATGGTGGCCGTGGTCGTGGCGGGGACGGCCGCAGCCGTCGTTCCGGGGCTGACCACGGAGAGCTCCGCTGTCTTCGAGGCGACGCATGAGCCCAAGGCAGCTGCGGATTACGCCTCGGCGCACCTCTCCGGGCGGCGCCTGTACACCATCGACACCTGGGGCGGGTACCTCGCGGATCGCTTCCCAGCCGGGCGGGTCGTGTTCCTCTACGACGAGACCGGCGTCTTCGGCACCACGGTCCTCCAGACGTATCTGGACATCCACGACCTCCGGCCGGACTGGAGCAGCGTGCTCGCGGGGGCTCGTGTCGCTGACGCCATCCTCCCCGCCGGCGCCCAGGAGGTGGCCGCTCTCCTGACCCTGGGATGGTCGGTGGATTGCCGAGACCCCACTTCGGAGAGTGTGGTGATGTCGCTGGCTGGAGGTGGGGGCGGGGACGCCCGGCTGGGGACGGCGCCGGCCTGCGACTGAGCGAACCCGGAACCCCGGCGACTCCTGTTACACCGCCACGGGGGAGTTCGTTACCGGTCCTTGTCGCGGGTGACGAGATCGCTCGGTACGCTCGACTGCGTGATCGCACTCCCCGCGACGAGGCGCGCCCGGCCGCGCCCGAGGCCGTGGTGAACCAGCTGGCCGGGCATCTGCCGGCGTCCTCCGCCGCGGCCGCGGGCGCGAAGAAGCCGGCAGCGCAGGTGGCGATGCCCGTGGACCGCGATCGCCGCGCCGGGGTGGAGCGCGTGATCGAGCTGTGCCGGTGGGCCGTGCTCGTGTTCGCGGCGGTCAGCAACAACTTTCCCGGCGAGCCGCACGTGGCCGCCACCTCAGCGATCAACCTGATCCTCGGCGGTTGGGCCATGTTCAACCTCAGTGCCACCCTCGCATTGCTGGTCCACCGTCTTCCCGGCCCACGAACACAGCTGGCCATCCTCGCCATGGACCTCGCCGTCGCCAGCGCGCTCGTCTACCTCACCGGCGGATTCGCCTCCAACCTCGCAGTGGTCTTCTACGTGCTCATCGGCATCGGCGGCCTGCGCTTCGGGATCCTTGGCAGCGTGTTGTGCGCGACCACGATCAGCGCGCTGTACGTGAGCGTGGGCCTGGCCGCTTCGGGGCCACTCACGAACTCCGCGGTCAACCTGCTGGCCTCGCGGCTCTTCCTCTTCTTCGTGGTGTCGCTGGCAAGCTCGCTGCTGGCCCGTGAGATGGTGGCTGCGCGTGCCCGGCAGATGGCCCACACGGCAGAGTTGGAGCACGCGGTCTTTGCCGAGCTGCGCGAGGTGGACCGCATCAAGAGCGAATTCATGATGCTCGCGTCCCACGAGCTGCGCACCCCACTGACCAAGATCAAGGCCTGGCTCGCACTTATGCAGGACGGCGGCGACCACCTCCCCCCACAGGCTCGCCAGGAGGGATTCCACGAGTTGCGCACCGAGGCCGAGCATCTCGGCAGGCTCACCGACAACCTGCTCTGCATCGCTCAGCTCGAATCCGGAGAGATCCGGCTCAAGCCAACCACCGTGGATTTCAGCGCGGTTCTGCGTCAGGTGATTTCACGCTTCGTGGAGATCGCCGACCGCGGGCGTTTCCTGGTCCACATCGACGCGGACCTCGGATATCTGCATGTCGACGAGGAGCGCCTCGCGCTCGTGCTGGCGTGCCTGATCGACAACGCCCTGAAGTTCGCACCGGACAACGAAGCCGTCGAGATCACCGCTGTGCGGGTCGTCAACAAGGCACACGTCGAGGTGCGCGACAACGGGCGGCGCATCCCTGACACCGAGGTGGAGCGCGTGTTTGCGTCCTTCTACCAGGTCGAGAATCCGTTGCTGCGCCAGCGTGGGGGATTCGGAGTGGGGCTGTACCTCGCGCGTCAGCTGGTTGAGCGCATGGGGGGAGAGATCTGGCTCGACAACAAGACCGTGCGTGGCAATTCCTTCTTCATTGCCGTCCCCCTGGAGGAGCCGTCGTGATGGCCGGCGCCGCGTTGGCGGGTCGCGGGCGTTCCGGCGGCGTGAAAGTACGGAACACTCGGGTAACCGATGCTGATGTCCTGGCAGTCGCGTGCTACGTTGCCGTCGTCGATCCGTCCTTTCGAGGTGCCGCGCGTTCATGAAAACCTTCACCGAGCCCCTGCAGACCGCCTCGGCCGGACGGCCCTCAGGCGTTGAGGCGACGGTGCTGGTGATCGACGACGACCCCTCGATGCACGACATCCTCGCTGTCCTCGGCGGCCAGCACGGTTTCGGCATCCAGTTCGCCGAAGACGGCATGGACGGTGTCCGGCTCGCCGAGCAGAATGACGTCGACCTCATCGTCCTCGATCTCAACCTCCCCGGCCTGACCGGCTTCGATGTGTGTCGCCGCATCCGCTCGGCAGGTATCGAGATTCCCATCGTCATGGTCTCGGCCAGTTCCGACCCGGTCGATGTCGTGGTGGGCCTCGAGATCGGTGCGGACGACTACGTCACCAAGCCGTTCGAGATCCGCGAGCTGGCAGCGCGCATCAATGCCAAGCTGCGCCGCCAGCGCACCAGCCAGTCACAGGTGCGCCCCGGCCGCCTGAAGTTCCCGGGCCTGATCGTGGACGTCGGCCGCCACGAGGTGCTGCGCGACGGTCAGGCGGTCACACTGACCCCAACCGAGTTCGACCTGCTTGCCCTGCTCTCGGCCTCACCGGGACGGGTGATCTCGCGGACCGAGATGATTCAAAAGGTGTGGGGCCAGGGTGCGGACCTCGATCTGCGAAGCGTCGACGCCCACGTCTACCGGCTGCGACGCAAGATCGAGCCCGATGGACCGCGACCGACCTACATCCACGCGGTCCCGGGAATCGGTTACCGCTTCGAGCGCCGCGGCCTCACTGATCGCCTCTCGCGCGCCCAGGATGACGGCACCCTCGCCGTTGACGAGGCCGTCGCCAGGTAACTGCGTCCCGCCCGGGTGGCCGGGTCTGGTCAGGAGGCTTGAGCGGAACGGGATCCGGGGCGACGTCGACGGCGTGCCTGGTCCTCGTCGAGGAGCACCCATTGCCCGCGCTCGTTCCGGCCGGCCGGACGGACGTCGACCAGTTGGGTGGGGAGCAGCGAGAGCGAACGGCCCTGGGGAAGGACGAAGTCGAGACACGACGCCGACTCGCCGTCCCATCGGCGTCGTTCCGACATGCCCTCGAAGACGGCAAGGCTGCGGCTGACGCGCCGCGACTGCATGCCCCCGGCCACATAGGCGACCCGATACATCTCGGTCGGTCGCAGGCCAAAGCGCTCCACCACACTGGGATCTCGAACGAGACGCCCCCGACGAGCCGGGCCGGCGCTATCGTGGGCGAGGTCGTTCGCAGCATTTGATGCGTTCATTGCCCGGATTATGCATTGCCCCCCGTTGCCCGACCGTCTCATGACGGGTCACACAGGGGTAACGGGATCGTCCACAGACGCCGACCCGCGGGAGCGGGGGGCCCGACCAGCGGTCCTGGCGCGCCACGAGGCCCGGCACACCGAGGCGGTGCAATTGTGTCAAACCGTCGTGATTGCGCCACTTTTCGGTGACGCGCCCGCGATGAACACGAGTGGGCGGCACCCCAGAATCAAGGGCATGGCAACTCCTCCTCTGGTCACGATGCCGCGCGCGATCTCCGCGGCGGGCGACCGCGAGCGTCCCGGGGCTAGTTGCCCACACATTTTCGAGTTGCCCCATGGTGTCGCGCCATGGTTACCGATGAGACGCTCCATAGCAGGACGGAGGACCTGATGGGACTATTTCAACGACGCGCAAGCGTCGACTCCAACGGACACGACGCCGCGTCGAACGCGGCGGATGCCGCTGTGCCGGTCGCCGACGTTCAGTCCACACCTGAGGCTGCGCCACAGGTCCCGCCTGACGCTGTGCCCCAGGACCCGCCTCAGCCGGTGGCGACCAACCCGCCCCCGTTCGGCCTCGCGGACTTCCCGCTCCTTCCGCAGGGGACACCGCTCTGGTCCGACGCGGTCTCCAACGTCGTCGACCTCGAGGCGGTGGTGCCGCACCTGCCCGAGTCTCTGTTGGTTCTGGAAGGACCGACCTGTCGGGCAGCGGCGCTCATCGTCGGAGGAGCGATCGTGGACGCTGTGTGGGTCAATGCGACTGGAGGTCTGCTCGGCGAGGAGGCCGCCCGGGCGCTGATGAGCGCGACCGAGGGGAGGCTCACCGCCCACCGCATCGATGATCCCCGGCTGGTTTCCGCCGTGCGGATGTTGTGGCGGGGGCCTCGAGTTGCTATCGGTCTGCCCTCAGCGTGGCTGCGCACCGATGAGATCGTCGCCGAGGTGCGCACATCCGGCCGTTCCTGCGGGTTGGTGGTCGATGCCGCTGATCCCGGCGCTGCCCTTTTCGAGAGCGGCGAGCTGGTCGCCGTGTACACCCTCGGCCACCCCTGGCCGGCAACGACCATGGCCGCCCTGCGGGGTCTTCTCCACGCACCCGACGCCCTGGTGGTGGTGATCGCTCAGCCGAGCCCAGACACAGCAACCGACGCGCTTGGTGTGGAGCCACCCGCAGGCGCGGAAAACGACCCGGCGTCCGAAACCCCGACGGAGACCGCGGAAGCACCCGACATCGCCGGCGACGTGGTCTCCGAGATCGAGGCCGCGGCAGCGCCGGACATCGCTGACAACGCGGCCCCCGAGATCGAGGCCGCGGCGGCACCGGACATCGCTGAAGGCGCGGTGGCCGAAACCGACGCCGCGGCGGCGCCGGACATGGCTGACGAATCCGTGGCCCAGACCGCGGCCGAGGCAGCAACCGACACGGCCGACGACGCCATGGCAGAGACGGCGACCGCGGCGACTGAGACGGCGGACGGCGATGTCGCCGCCCACTCCGCAGACGACGCCGGCGTCGAAACCACGACCGCGCAGGCCGACGAGCCGACGCCCGCTTCAGGCTACCGGACGAGGGCGGGTGACACCACGCCGACCAGCGAGGTCGCTGAGCCCCTCCCCGGCGGGAAGCGCTTCGAGCCTGCGGTCTTCAGCATCGCGTCGCTCTCCCCCAAGAGCTCGCCCGAGCCGATGGCGATGGAGCAGGTCGAAGCGCGCGAGGCCATGGAGTTCGTGCCCGCTCGACTCGACATCGACGTGGATGCACTGCGCAGCGAGCTGACCGCCATCGCGGTGGAATGGCTCGGTGCCGACGACTCCGTGCCGGTGGCCACAGCGATCAGTGGCGCGCGTGCCGGCGTCGACGACTTCGTGGCGGCCATCACCGCCATCGGGGCGATGGAGATCCCAGGTCACGAGACGGCCGTGGTACGCGCGATGGCGCGCGAGATGCACTTCCGCGCCACCGAGGTGCTCTGTGGCGTCTGAGGACAGCGCGTGAGCCTGCAGCACATCGTCGACACCATCCGCGGCCAGCCGGTCATCGCGATCGGAGCTCTGGCGGCGGTTTTGGCTCTGCTGTGCATCGCGC
Organism: Candidatus Dormiibacterota bacterium; assembly: GCA_036732145.1. Lineage (GTDB taxonomy): Bacteria > Chloroflexota > Dormibacteria > Aeolococcales > Aeolococcaceae > Aeolococcus. The sequence goes on along the minus strand of DAINCY010000030.1, from coordinate 9,700 downwards.
TCGTCGCCCGGGTCGAACGGCTCAAGGACCGGCTTCACGTCGCCAAGGCGGCGGCCGAGGACGCGGCCAAAGCGGCGGCCCTGGCCGCCCCCGGCGGAATCGACCCCGACATCGTGGCCGAGCTCCTGCGCATTGGTGAGCGGCCCACGCTCGACGCCGTCTACACCTCAATGCAGCAGCGCGCCGGGAGCCGAGGGCGCTAGAAGTCCCGCCTGCGCGAGAGGCGGGGATCCGCTGCGGTCACCGCAATCCAGGCCGCCTTCCAACTCACGTGAACGGCCTCCTCGCGCAGTCTGAGCATTGTCGCTTGGGCTGAGTGATCCAGGGGCTGGCTGGGCCGCGTCGACCAGCCACGCCGCAGAGCCGAGGCCGAGGGCGTTGACACAGGAGATGGCGAAGGATCACGCACCGTCCACAGCTGCTCGCTGGTGAGGTCGGACCCGGCTCCACCCGTCGCACTGATCCTGAAAGATTGGTGATCCCGCACCGCGGGCGTCGGCGCAACCTCGTGGGCCGAAGTCGGTGCGCCGACCACCAGCGCGTCGACCGGAGCGACCGGGGCCACCCCCTGCGGTTCGCGAATGACGAAACCATCTGCTGGGGCTGACGACGGTGGGAGGGCAGGAAGCTGCACCGGGAATGGCGCCGGCACGACGGGCGCATCCCGTCCGCCCGGGACAAAGGAGCCGACAGGCTCCGCGGGTGGATCCTCGACCGGGCGCTTGGCCGGGGCGAAGCCGAGCTCGTCGTCCGTCGCGGCCGTACGCTGTGCGCGATTGCGTCCAAGGTCGTGGGCGGCGAAGACAAGATCGTCGACCCGGTCCAGACGGGTGTCCTCCCGCTGGGAGTCACCGCCATCGCCGGCAGACGCATCAGTCGGCATCAAGAGCTCTCCAGGTGGTTCGACAGTCTCACTGTACCCCCGCCCGACTTCGCGGCCGGAAAAGATCGTGTCGCGAACTGGTTCCCTCTGGTCGCGATCGCCCCGTGGCGGGAGAGAATCCGCGCAGGACGCAACCGCCGTCCACCACATCCAGAGGAGTCGTCCCAGCGTGAGCATCGCCACCGCCGCCAAAGGCATCGACCCCCGCTACCTCGAGGCGCTCGGACCGCTGCGTCCGCTCATCGACGACGACAGCCTGACCGAGATCATGGTCAATGGACACGAGATGGTTTATGTCGAGCGCAAGGGAAAGATCCTGCTGACCGACATCCGCTTCGACGATGAGGAGCATCTTCTGCGCGTCATCGACACCATCGTCTCATCGGTGGGACGGCGGATCGATCAGCGCTCACCGCTGTGCGACGCGCGGCTGCTCGACGGCTCGCGCGTCAATGCGGCCATTGCCCCTGTGGCGCTGGACGGGCCGATCCTGACCATCAGGAAGTTCAGCAAGGATCCGTACCAGGTCAGCGATCTGATCGGTTTCGGAACGCTCACCCAGGAGAGTGCGGCGTTCATGCAGGCCTGCGTCCTGGCTCGCGCCAACATCGTTGTCAGCGGCGGCACCGGCACAGGCAAGACGACTCTCCTCAACGTGTGCTCGAGCTTCATCCCCGTCGATGAGCGCATCGTCACCATCGAGGACGCGGCCGAACTGCAGTTGCATCAGGAGCACGTCTGCCGCATGGAGGCGCGCCCGTCGGACGTCAACGGCGACGGCCGCATCAGCATCCGTGACCTGGTCGCCAACTCATTGCGCATGCGCCCTGACCGCATCATTGTCGGTGAGTGCCGCGGCGGAGAGGCCCTGGACATGCTCCAGGCGATGAACACGGGCCACGACGGCTCGCTGACCACCGTCCATGCCAACAGCCCGCGCGAAACGCTCTCCCGCCTTGAAACCCTGGTGCTGATGGCCGGCATGGACCTTCCGCTGAAGGCAATCCGCCAGCAGGTCGCCAGCGGCCTGAGCCTGGTCATCCAGCTGAGCCGCCTCAAGGACGGATCGCGCAAGGTGACATCGATCACCGAGATCATCGGCATGGAAGGCGACACCATCACCATGCAGGAGATCTTCAAGTTCGAGTCGAAGGGCGCCGATCCCTCCACGGGCCAGATCATCGGTGAGTTCAACCCCACCGGCATCCGCCCGAAGATCATCGACAAGCTCTTCGACATGGGTGTGCCGCTGCCACCGCGCCTGGCGCAACTCTTCCCCGACCGCCGTCAGTTGCTGCAGCAGCAGCTGGTCCTGCAGCAGCAGCAGCGCAGCTAGCCTGGCCTGGCGCGCTCTGCGCGCCGGCTCGTTTTAACAGGGGCGCGGCAGATCCTCGCCCCTCATGAGGTCGAACTGAATTCGACCTCATTCACCCCACTCCTCGGCGCGCCTCGCGCGCCGACGGTACCTGTTAGCGCCATGTCGGCTTGTCGCGCGAATCGCTGGTTGGCGATGGCAGGGCGGCGGCCGCTGGTCAGTCCTCGTGGACGACGCGGATGGGCTGGAAAATCTCCTCGGGCAGACCCTCGCCCTCAGCGGCGAGATGTTCGAGGAAGTGCGGGATAACACCCGTCGGAGTGAAGCCGCCGATCACCTTGCCATCATCGTCGATGCCGGTCTGGCGGAAGGCGAAGATCTCCTGGAGCTGCACCTCTCCACCGTCGCACCCGAGGACCTCGGTGATGCTGACCACCTTGCGCGTTCCGTCGCGCAGCCGGGATTGCTGGACGATGATGTTCACCGCCGTGCCGATCTGGTCGCGAATGGCGCGCGATGGCAATTCCGCCCCGGCCATGAGCACCAGTGTCTCGAGCCGGCCGACGCACTCGCGTGGGTTGTTGGCATGCAGGGTGGTCAGCGATCCGTCGTGACCGGTGTTCATCGCCTGGAGCATGTCCAGGGCCTCACCACCACGACACTCGCCGATCACGATCCGATCGGGCCGCATTCGCAAGGAGTTGATGACCAGCTCACGGATCGAGACCCGGCCGCGGCCCTCGATGTTCGCCGGCCGCGTCTCCAGGGTCACGACATGTTCCTGCGCCAGCTGCAGTTCGGCGGCGTCTTCGATGGTGACGATGCGCTCGTCCTCGGGAATGAAGCTGGAGAGGATGTTGAGGGTGGTCGTCTTTCCCGACCCGGTGCCGCCACTGACCACCACGTTGAGCCGCCCCCTGACGCACGCCCTCAGGTATCGGGCCATGTCGCCGGTGACAGAACCGAAGGTCACGAGATCCTCGACTGTGAACGCCTCCTTGGCGAACTTTCGGATGGTGACCGTGGGGCCCCGCAGCGCCAGCGGGGGGATGATCACGTTGACGCGGGAACCGTCCTTGAGCCGCGCGTCCACCATGGGAGACGATTCGTCGACGCGCCGGCCGATGCTGCTGACGATGCGGTCGATGACCTGCATCAGCTGATCAGTGCTCTCGAACGTGACCGGGCTGAGGCTCAGCTTACCGTGCTGCTCGACGTAGATCTGTTTGGGGCTGTTGATCATGATCTCGGTGATCTCTGGGTCGTGGAGCAGAACTTCGAGCGGACCAAGGCCGAGGACATCGTCGATCACCGTGTCGATGACGCGCAGCTTGTCGTGCCGGGTCATCGTCAGGTTCTGCTCGGCGGCCATGTCGTTGACCAGCTCGGCGATGCGCTGCCGGATCTGGTCGGGGGGGGCGGTGTCGGTGCTTCCCGCCAGCTCCTCCACCAGCCGCTGGTGGACCTTGTTGCGCAGCTGCGCGTAGAGGTTGCCGGACCCCGGCTTGGCCAGTGGACCCCGGGACGCAGCGGTGCGGTTCAGAAGCGATGCCTGGCGCTGCAGGTCGGGAGCGTCCATTGCTCCCGCCCTCGTCATCGGCGGCGGAGTGGCGCGGTTGCGCAGAGTGGTGATCCCCTGAGCGGACGTCACCGACGCAGTCGGTCCTTCACGGCGCCCGTCGGCCACAGCGATTCCCGCTGATGGTGGAGCGGGTTCTGTGGGGGCCGGCGTGGCGGTGGCGTCAGTGAGAGCGTGATCGGGACGCGGCACAGGGGCGTGGCGGACCTGCCAACCGGTGGGGGCGGCCGCAGCCGGAGCGGGCGCCTCGGGGATATGGAGGACAGGAGCCTCGGCGCCGGAACGGCTGTCCGGCGCCGCCGGCGGGCCCGTTTCGGCGGGCGCGGCTGACTCGCTGCTGCGCTGTGGCGAGCGCGCCACGTCTCCCTCAGCCTTGCGCTGCACCCTGTCGAGTAGCGACATCCCGCGCGTCTCCTTGAGTTCTGCTTGCCTGCCCAAGGCTATCCGGCACCGCTCGCGGCCTCGCGCGGTCCGTGCAACGATCCTGTCAAGGCAGCTTGGTCGCGTCCGGCTGACTCGCGACGGCGTGACGCCACCGCTCTCCACGGTTCTCCGACATCCCGGTTACAAACCGTTACCGGGACGCCACATTGGGGCTGGCGTGGGGTATTCCTGGGCGCATGACGGCCGCCGCGTCCGCAATCGATCAGGCACGGTGGGACGAGCTCATTCGCACCGCCGCACTGGTCCGCGCCGCCGACCCCGCGCCCACCTCATCGAGGGGCTCATGGCGGCGTGCCGCAACCACCGTCGCGTCTCTGCTGGCGCTCGCCGGGCTGACCATCGCGGCGCTGCACGCGGCCACCACCGCCACTGTGGCGCGCGCCGACGGTTCCGCCGACGCCGCCCTGTTCAGTCTCACCAACCAGGATCGAACCAGCAACGGAGTTCGCTCGCTGAACGGCAACGGCACCCTGGGCGGGATCGGCGAGAGCAGCCGGTACAACGGATGCGGCTTTGCCGTCAATGGCCGCTCGTTCGACATGATCCAGCGCAACTATTTCGCGCACCCCATTCTCGGCTGCGGGCAGCTCGTCTTCTCGATGATGCAGGCGTTCGGTGTGCACTACCTGTCGGCCGGTGAAAACATCGGCTGGAACAGCTACGGCGGCTCCGCTCTTGCGGCCTCGCAGATCAACAGCGCCTTCATGGCCAGCCCCGAGCATCGTGCCAACATCCTCAACGGCAACTTCACCGACCTGGGGATCGGCTCGGACAACTCCGGTTCGGTTGCGTTTACGGGCGGAGGGGGAAGCTACACCGGAGCCTGGATGTTCTCGGAGGAGTTCGCGCAGCTGAGCTCGTCGCGACCACCCCCTCCACCACCCAGGCCACGCCCCAGCGGTGGCACGACAACACGCAACATCGCTCCTCCGCCGCCGCCGGCGCAGCCGCCTGCCACCGCGGCTCCGGCAGTGGCCGTGCCAACACCGACGCCGAGTCCCACAGCGTTGCCCACGCTCACCGTCGCGCCACTGCTGGAGGAACCGGGGGGTCTGCTCTTCAACTCCGTGGAATCGGTCCTGGAGAGCTACCTCATCGCTTGATGCCGCGCCAACCGCTGCCGGCAGCGACCGCTGCACAGCGCGGTCGCCCCCTTCGCAACGCCGAGGATCACGACCCATGAGCACCATCTCCCCCCCCGCCCCAGCGGCAACCACCGTTGTCGTCGCTGCCGATCTGCGCAAGACGTACAGCATCAGCCGGCCGCCGCGCGAGGTGCTGCGCGGCGTGTCGCTCGAGGTCGCCCGCGGCGAATTCGTGGCGCTGATGGGTCCGAGCGGGTGTGGGAAGAGCACATTGCTGCACATCGTCGGCGGTCTTGAGCCGCCCGATGCCGGTTCCGTCACGGTCGAAGGCAGATCCCTCTACAGCCTCGACGATGCCACGCTGTCGGCCTTCCGCCGCGACCGGATCGGCTTCGTCTTCCAATTCTTCAACCTTCTTCCCAACCTCACCGCAGCGGAGAACGTCGCCCTTCCGCTGCGACTGCGCAACGAGGGCTCGCGGCGGCACCGGGACGGCGGCGTCAGCTCCCGCAGCATCAACGAGCGCGTCACGTTGCTCATGGATCAGCTCAACCTCCATGGTCTCCAGGGCCACGGCCCGGAGGAGATCTCCGGGGGTGAGCAGCAGCGCGTGGCCATGGCCCGCGCTCTCGCGGCTGCGCCTGCCCTGCTCCTGGCCGATGAACCAACCGGCAACCTCGATTGGACCACCGGTCACGATGTCATGGCCCTGCTCTCGCGGCTCTGCAGGAGTCAGCAGCAGACGACCGTCCTGGTCACCCACGACGCCCGCGTCGCGGCCCATGCGGATCGCGTTCTGGTGATGCGCGATGGTGAGATCGTCGACGAGGTCCGCCTGACCCATGGCGACGAGTCGGGCGCACCCGCCGCCGTGGGCATCCTCGTCGAACGACTGAGCAAGCTCGACCTGTGAGCCTGCCATGGGCGCTGGCGCTGCGAGCAATTCGCAGCCGTCCACTGCGCGCAGTGCTGACCGGTGTCGCGATCGCCCTGGGCATCGCCACAGTTCTCGGTGTCGCCGTCACCATCAGCGGACTCGATTCCGAGTCGCGGGTCGCGGCGCAGGCGTCCGCGGGCAGCTCCGATCTCGACGTTCGCGTCACCGCGGGGACCGGGCTCACCGCCGACGGTGCGGGGAAGCTGGGTGGGCTGCCTGGCGTCAAACGGGCGGTGCCGCTCTACGAGAAGCGGGTCGTCGCCAGGCTCGGCAGCTCCGATGTCAACGGGACCACTGTCAACCTGCTCGCCTTGCGCGATGGCAGCGTGGCCCTCCGTCCGCTGTCGCTCGCCGCCGGGCGGCTGCCCTCCCCGAACAGTCACGCGGAGGTCGTGCTCGACCTGGGTCTCGCGGTTTCGCTGGCCTCGGCCACGCACCACGCGCCCCTGGCGCTCGGCGACACGCTCCAGTTGACCACGGGCACTGGACCCGACACCTTCACCATCGTTGGTTTCAGCACCGGCGGTGGCCTCGGCGGATTCACCCGCAACGGCGTGTTCATCACCGAGACCGCGATGCTCGATCAGTTCCAGTTGGGGCTGCGCACTGCGATGGTGGCGCTGCAGATCGCGCCCGGCGCCGACACCACCCAGGTCGGCGAATCGGTGCGCTCGGCGGTCGGGAGCTCCGTGACCACGGTCGATCCGCGCAGCGGTGCCGGCTCACCACTCGGTGAGGTGCAGCCGCTGCTGCTGCTGGTGACCGTGCTCAGCCTCGTGGTCGGCGCAGGATCCAGCGCCAACAGCGTCGCCCTGGCAGCCAGTGAACGCCGCCGCGAGACGGCGCTGCTGCGCGCCGCCGGCGCGTCCGTGCGGCAGGTGTTCCGTGTCTTCATGCTCGAGGTGGCCGTCATCACCGCCACCGCCATCCCCTTCGGCGCGGCCGCCGGCATCGCGCTGGCGGCTTTCCTCGAGGCCCGCCTCACACCCGCTGATCTTCCCGTGCCGTCACTCCAGGTGAGCGCCCTGCAGGTGCTGTTCGCGGTGCTCGTGGGATCGATCGCAGCGCTGGCGGGCGGGGCGATCCCTGCACTGGCCAGCGGCCGGCGTCCGATCCTTTCCGGCCTCCGGCCCCACCCGGGATCGGAGCAGGAGCGAATTGGGACCTTCCCGATCTCGCTGTCGCCGCCGGCCCTTGCCGCCGGGGGCCTGCTGTTCATCCTGGGTAACGGGACGGCCGCAGCCATCGGCACGGTGTTCGTCATCGGGGGAGTTCTCTGCGCCCTGCCCCTGCTCGCGCCGTGGGCAGCCAGGGTGGCGGGCTTCATCGCCTCGGCTTTCACACCCAAGGCGGGGGCGGCAACCCGCAACCTGGTTCGGCGGCGCAACCGCACCGCGCTGACGCTCAGCGGTCTCACCATCAGCGTGGCGAGTGCGGTGGCGGTCAGCGCCCTGGCATCGGGTGCCATCTCGGGCGGAGATGCCTGGGTGTCACACCTCTTCACCGGGGATGTCGTGTTGCGCAGCCCGGTCGCGCAAACGTACGCGGTGGAGGCCAGCATTGCCACCTCGCCGGGAGTCCGTGCGGCCCTGCCCTTGCGATTCCTCTCTGTCGCCAGTGGCAGCACCGTGCTTGGCGTCACCACCGTCGACAGCTCCTCCTACGAGAGCGGTGGCGGCCTCGACGTCACCACCCCCGCCCGCGCGGATGCATTCCGCGCCGTTCTCAATGGACCGGCCGTGCTGGCACCGAGCGCATTCGCGGCCACCCATGGCTGGCTGGTGGGATCGTCCGTGTCCCTGGTCACCGGCCGCGGAACTGTGCCCTTCCTGGTGGCTGGAATCGTCGACCACTCCTTCCCTTCTGGGAACGGCCAGGAGTCGCTGATCATGGATCGCAACGTGGCCGTGCAATATTTCGGTGACACTGCCGGAGGCTTCGACGACCTCGACGTCGTGACCAACGGCAACCCGGCCGCCCTGACGGGCACTGCGGCGTCGTACGGGCTGTCCGCCGTCACGGTCGACGATATCCGCGGCAGCGCTGAGCGCGCCCTGCAGCACGCCCTCGGGCTGCTGCTCGCGGTGGCCATCATGGCCCTGGTGATGTCGATGATCGCCGTCGTCAACACGCTTCTCGTGAACATCCGCCAGGGTTCGCGCGAGTTGAGCCTGATGCGCGCCGTCGGTCTCGATCGAGGCGGGGCGCGCGAGCTGGTGCTCACCGAGGCGGCCATCCTGGCGGCCAGTGGCGCCATCCTGGGGGTGGCGACCGGCTGTGTTGTGGTGATGGGCATGCTTCGCGCAGTGGCCACGGCGGGCTTCACGCCGAGCTTCTCCCTCCCGATCGCGGCGGCAATCGCGGTGGTCGGCGCGGTGGTGGGAGGCAGCATCATCGCAACGGTTGTGCCGGCGATCCGGACGGCGCGGAGCAGCATCGTCGCCGCAATCCGCCAAGATTGAGTCCGTGCGACTGCGGTGGTGCGTCACGGCGGGCGTGGCGACGGTCATCGCCGGATGCGGTGGATCCTCCCCGTCTGTCCCGCTTCGCGCCGCGCCGGCCACCTACCTCCTCGGCGTGGACCAGATGGTGTCGCCGGACTTCAGCGTCGACACCGCCCCCCACTCGCTGGCGATCGCCGACATCGCCGGGACGGATCGCGGCGCGGCTCAGCAGCTCACCTCAGGCGGCTTCGTCGCGGGCGCTGCCGAGGATCTCTTCCGCGCCGTCGGCAGCCTGGCGTTGGCCAACGGGCCCGTGCAGATCCGCGACACCGCTGAGGAGTTCGCGTCTGCGGGCGGCGCTGCGACCGTCTACGACACCAACATCTCCCGTCTCGACGCCGCGACGGGAACGACGGCGGTGTCCACCGGTTCACTCGGGGACGCGGCTCACGCCACCACGACGACCGCCACCTCACCGGACGGCGTCATGGTCATCGAGATCACCGTCGAATGGAGGGTGGACAACCTCCTCGACATCCTGGTCGTCCGCGGCCGCTATGGCGCTACGCGCCCCGACGACGCGCTGCTGCTGGCTCACCGTCAAACTGTCATCGAACTCGGGCTTGCGACACCGACGGCAAGGACGGCCCGCCCCAGCCCGTGATGAACTGCCGCCTCAAGGAACCCGGCGTCACCACCGCCGTGTTACACGCCCAGCACTGAACGGGACATGTCCATCCGACCTCCCGCGACGCCGCGCGGCGATGATCACGGCGGCCACAGTGTCACCGCCACAGATCCCACCCCCCAAAGCGCCGCGAACCGAGAGGGTCGCGGTGCTTTTTTTCATAGGGGCGGGGCAGATCCCCGCCCCTCGCATGGTCGGAGTGAATCCGACCACGCTCACCCCGACCGGTTCTTACGGGGCGAGGCAGATCCTCGCTCGCCTGTCTTGTGTCCGGGCATACTCGCCGGCGTGCCGATCATCGTCGCCGACCGCCTGTCCAAGCGCT
>DAINCY010000029.1:0-24743 GCA_036732145.1 Candidatus Dormiibacterota bacterium | reverse complement strand
GCAACGGGCCCGACCAGCTAGCGGCCGGATCAGCCGCTCGGGACTGCGTCGCTGCGCGCCGGAGTCTCGATGACCAGCTCGCCGTCGCGCGCTTCGACGCGCGCCGTGTCCCCGTCGCGGAGGCCGCCGTCGAGGATGGCCATGGCGAGCGGATCCTGGAGACGACGCTGGATCACCCGCTTGAGTGGCCGAGCCCCGTACGTCGGGTCATAGCCCTCGGCCGCAAGCAGGTCGAGAGCGGCCTCGTCGACATCGAGGCTGATGAACCGCGCCGACAGGCGGGCGCGGAGTTGCTGGAGCTGGATTTCGACGATGCGGCGCAACTGATCGCGGTCCAGCCTGGAGAACACGATGATGTCGTCGACCCGGTTGAGAAACTCGGGGCGGAAGTGCTGACGCAGGACAGCGAGCACCTCGTCGTGCACCCGTTCATGGGTGACGGCGTCGGCCATCGGCGGCATCTCCGCGATGATGTGCGAACCGATGTTGCTGGTCATGATGACAACGGCGTTGCGGAAGTCCACCGTGCGCCCCTGTCCGTCGGTGAGGCGTCCGTCGTCGAGTAGCTGCAGAAGGATGTTGAAGACGTCCTTGTGGGCCTTCTCGATCTCGTCGAGCAGGAGGACGCTGTAGGGTCGCCGGCGGACGGCCTCGGTGAGCTGGCCGCCCTCGTCGTACCCCACGTAGCCGGGTGGCGCACCGACCAGGCGGGACACGCTGTGCCGCTCCATGTACTCGCTCATGTCGATGCGCACCATCGCCTGCTCACTGTCGAAGAGGAGGGCGGCGAGCGCCCGCGCCAGCTCGGTCTTGCCCACGCCGGTGGGTCCGAGGAAGATGAACGAGCCGATGGGCCGGCTGGGGTCACTGAGGCCGGCGCGGCCGCGCCGCACCGCCGCGGCGACCGCCCGGATGGCGTCGTCCTGGCCGACCACGCGCTCGTGGAGACGATCCTCTATGTGGAGCAGCTTCTGCGTCTCACCCTCGAGCATGCGACTGACGGGGATGCCGGTCCAGCGCGCGACCACCGCGGCGACGTCGTCCTCGTCAACCTCCTCCTTGAGCATGGCGCGCCCACCCTGGAGCTCGGCGAGGCGCTGCTGCTCCGCGGCCAGACCACGTTCCAGCTCGGCGAGCGTCCCGTAGCGCAGCTCGGCGGTGCGGCCGAAGTCGGCGGCCAGCTCGGCGCGGTCCGCCTCGTGGCGGGTCTCCTCGATGCCCTTCTTGATGTCGCGGATGGCGCCGATGGAACCCTTCTCCTGCTGCCAGCGCTCGCGCATCTCGCTGCCTCGCTCCTGGAGGTTGGCCAGCTCGCGCTCGAGAGCGTCCAGTCGCTCGCGCGATGCAGCGTCGGTCTCCTTGCGCAAGGCCTCCCTCTCGATCTCGAGCTGACGGATCTCTCGTTCGACGGCATCGAGCTCGGTCGGTAGCGAGTCGATCTCAATGCGCAGTTTCGACGCCGCCTCGTCGATGAGGTCGATCGCCTTGTCGGGAAGGAATCGACCGGTGATGTACCGATCCGACAGCACCGCCGCGGCGACGATCGCGGAGTCCTTGATGCGCACCCCGTGATGGACCTCGTACCGCTCCTTGAGTCCGCGCAGGATGCTGATGGTGTCCTCGACGCTGGGCTGATCAACCACGATCGGTTGGAATCGCCGCTCCAGAGCCGCGTCCTTCTCGATGTACTTGCGGTACTCGTCGAGCGTGGTCGCGCCGATGCAGCGCAGCTCGCCGCGCGCCAAGGCGGGCTTGAGCATGTTGCCGGCGTCCATCGCGCCCTCGGCGGCGCCGGCTCCGACAATGGTGTGCAGCTCGTCGATGAACAGGATGATCCTGCCGTCGGAACCCGTGACCTCGGTGAGCACGGCCTTGAGACGATCCTCGAACTCGCCGCGGTACTTGGCGCCGGCGACCATGGCGCCGAGGTCGAGGGCCACGACGCGGCGGTCGCGCAGCCCCTCGGGGACGTCGCCGGCGGCGATGCGCTGGGCCAGGCCCTCGGCGATGGCGGTCTTGCCGACGCCGGGCTCACCGATCAAGACGGGATTGTTCTTGGTCCGCCGGCTCAGCACCTGGATGACCCGCCGGATCTCCTCATCGCGGCCGATGACCGGGTCGAGCTTGCCGCTGCGGGCTGCGTCGGTGAGGTCGCGACCGTACTTGTCCAGTGCGTCGTACTTGGCCTCGGGGTTGGGATCGGTGACCCGTTGCGAACCCCGCACCGACGCCAGCGTCGCGTAGATCCGGTCGGCGGTGACCCCGGCCGCGGTCAGCAGCCGGTGCGCTTCGCCGCCCTGCCGGCTCGTCAGGGCGAGCAGGAGATGCTCGGTGGAGACGTACTCATCCCTGAGCCGCGACATCTCCTCGAAGGCAGCCATGAGCACGTCGCGGAGCGCGTTTCCGACCGCCGGCTCGCCGCCGCCGTACTGCTTGGGGCGAGCCTCGAGGTCGGTTTCCAGCCGCGCGGCAAGCGGCTGCGGAGGCACCTCCAGACGCTGCAGCAGCGCGGGGACCAGGCCGTCCTCCTGGCGCAGCAGGGCAAGCAGCAGATGCTCCGGCTCGACGGTGGCGTGCTGAAGGGCGGACGCAGCCTCCTGCGCGGCCTGCAGGGCCTCCTGAGAGCGTTCGGTGAACCGGTCCAACCGCATGTGCATGTGATACCTCACGGCGGCAACGACAAATCAGTAGCGCTGCGCGGGCGCGAACCTCAGCCACTCCTGACGTACCATGCGGCTCGCGCGATGCCGTTCGTCCCCCGCCGTCCACGCAGCCTCGCCTTCCTGATCGTGGTGGCGATGGTCTCCGCCGTGGTCGTCCTCGGTGCACGCGCCCCCGGCGCCACGGTCCATGCCCGGGCCTCCGCGGCCGGCACAGCAGGCGATCTGCCACGTCCACCCTGGTACGGGATGCGGCTGGTGGAGGGGTCTGTCGAATTCGCGGCCGCGGCGACCCCCATTCATCCCCCCACGATCCATGCCGCCGCCGGGATCCTCGTCGACATCGACTCAAACACCATCGTGTGGCAGCAGAACGCTCACTCTCAGCTGGCCCCGGCGAGCACCAGCAAGATCCTGACGGCCCTGGTGGCTCTGGAGAACTTCAGCCCCTCGCACGAGGTGACCCTCACCCCGCCGGCGGTCCACCTGGCCTGGGATGAGAGCCGCATGGGGCTGCTGGCCGGCCAGACGCTGACGGTGGGCGAGCTTCTGACCGGGATGCTGCTGGTGAGCGGCAACGACGCGGCCACCGCCCTCGCCGAGGACACCGTGGGCATGGAGCGCTTCGTGGGCGCGATGAACGCGCAGGTGGCGGCGCTGGGCCTGCACGACTCCCACTTCACCACTCCGGTGGGGCTGCAGGACCCGGCTCAGTTCAGCTCGGCGTACGACCTCGCAGCCATCAGCGCCGCGGCGGTGCGACGGTTCCCGCTCTTTCGTGACATCGTGGCGACGCGCACCGCGGATCTGCCCGCCACCGTCGGGCATCCGGAGTTCTTGCTGCATTCCATCAACACCCTGCTCGGCATGTATCCGGCCGCCGTGGGGATCAAGCCAGGCTGGACCGCGGACGCCGGCTACTGCGAGGTGGGCATGGCGGTCCGCGACGGTCACCGGCTCATATCGGTGCTGCTCAACGCTCCCTACAGCTTCAGCCAGTCACGGACCGTGCTCGACTGGGGGTTCGTGCAGGAGGGCCTGCCCTCGACGCTGCCGACGCCGACGGCAAAGCCCACGCCGCATGGCTGACGGGACGCCGAGGGCGATTGCTGAGAGCACTCGCGTGACGGTTCTCGGCAGCGGCGACGCGTTCAGCGGCTGCGGGTGCAACGCCGCCTACCTGGTCGACGATCGCGTGCTCGTCGACTGCGGCGCGCCGGTGCACGCGCTCCTCCCCCTAGCTGGGTTCGCCGTGGCCTCTGTCGACCTCGTGCTACTCACCCACTTCCACGCCGACCACACCTACATGCTGCCGATGATGCTGGGGGCTCGCGCCTTCGCGGGGGAGCTGCGCCCCGGTTTGACGATCGCGGGCCCACCGGGAACACGCGAGTACGCCCTGCGACTGCTCAACACAGGCTACGGCCGGCATCTGGTGGAGCTGATCGAGGAGCGTCTGGACCTGCGCTGGGCAATTCTCCAAGACGCCGCCACCGCAATCGTCGAGGGATACACGGTTGTCGCACACGCCGTGGTGCACAGCACCGGGCCGTCCCTCGCCTACACCGTGCAGCGCGGCGAGGGGGCGGTCATCGGCTTCAGTGGCGACAGTACCCTGTGCGCGGGGTTACGCCGCGTCATCGCCGCCGCCGACCTCATGGTGTGCGAGTGCACCGGGTGGGACACTCCCACCGAAGGCGGACACTTGTGGCGTGGGGAGCTGGAGCAACTCATCGCCGATTATCCCGCCACCCGGTTTCTGCTCAGTCATCTGCGCACCCGCGGCACCGTGGCCGGCGCGCTCATCGCTCACGACCTGCTGTCGATCGATGTCGCCGCCGCCCCAGCTGATGGCGGGGCCTCAGAGCGCATCCTCAGGACGGACCAGCGCGCGGCGACCCAGGCGGGGCGCGAGTAGAGCCACGCGCCGCCAGGCCGCTTTCATGCGCGCCGTCTCCTCGGAGCGAACCCTTTCGTGCGAATAGAACGCCCGATCGCTGATGGCGGCAATGTCGCGCAGCGCCTCGATGATCCGCGGTCGCCATCCCGTGGCGGCGCCGCCCCGCCGCGGGCCGTCGCTGCCGAGGGTGTCATACCGGAGCGCGGCGCTGAGCCGCGCCACGTATTCATCGAAGGTGAGCGAGCGATCACGCTTGACGCCCACGAGACGGCCGATGACGCCCACGCGCCGCCAGATGCCGCGGATGTCCCGCGGCCGCAGGAACCAGGCGGCGAACAGGGTCAGGGTCGCGAGCACCATGGCCGCGATCGCGCCGAGCGCCACCAGTGCGGCTCGCGGACCGCTCGCCCGATCTGAGGTGGAGCCCGGCGCCACGGACGCGGCGGGGGTGGCGGTCGTCGGTCTCGGGGTGACGGCGGTCGCGCTGCCGCCGTTGGTGCCCGTCCCCGTCTGGCCGAAAGGCCCGCGCGGGAAGGGCTGGTAGTCGCCGGCCGGGGAGGGAGGGGTGGGCTCGAACGGGATCCAGCCATAGCCCGGGAAGTACGCCTCGACCCAGGTGTGAGCATCTTTGCTGCTGACATTCCAGTTGGTTTGCACGGTGGTTCCGCGAGACTCGGCGTTGAGAGATGTTCCCGGCCCGTAGCCGTTGACGAGCCGGGCGGGGATGCCGACGGCGCGCAGCATCGCTCCCATGGCGGCTGCGAAGTACTGGCAGTACCCACTGTGACTGGTGGTGAGGAAGTACGTGACGGGCCACATCGGCTTCGAAGCGGGCGGCACGGGCGGCTTGAGCGTGTACTTGAACAGGTGGGGGTTGCGCAGGTTGCTCTCGATGGCGGTGGCCTTGTCGTAGGGCGTGCCGCTGCTCCGTGTCCACTGCGCCGCGAGCACGCGAATCATCGCGACCCCGCCGGTGTTGTCGTCGCGGAGGTCGAGAAAATTCCGCGTGATGAATGTCGGATACGAGCTGCCGGCACGGCGGAGCTGATCCGTGGTCGCGGTCGATTCTGTGGCGCTGGTGACAACCGTCTTGCCCAGCACCGAGCTCTCCGAGTCCACGCTGTCCACGGTGAGGAGCTGACCGGGTGCCTCCGGCCCGGTGAGACCGCTGACGGTGGCCGATACGCTGGTTGTGTCCGGTTCGCCGGCGAACGGGATGGTGTTGGCGTCGGAGGTGTCGTCAATCACCGTCACGCTGGTCGAGACGCTGTGCTGTTGCCCTCCGATGGCACCGTCGGAGAGCAGACGGTCACGCGGAATGGGTCCTGGCACGACGACCTCCGCGGTGTCGTCGCCGTTGTTGTTGGCGCTCTGATCGGGAAGCCAGTTGCCGCTGGCGAAGGTACCGTCCGTGGCCATGCGCAGGTACACGCCGGTGGCCAGGCTGGACTTGTAGGTGAACACAAGCGAATTCGACAGGGTCAGCGCACCGCCTGGAATGGTGGAGGCGTTGAAGCGCACCGTGGCGGCGCCGCCCAACCCTGGCACTGTCGACCGGCCGTGGGTGCCTGAGGAGCCACTCCCGAAGCCGAACAGTCGGCCGGAGATGTCGGTGCTGCTCAGCGGAGGTATGACCAGCGCGAGCACGACGACGAGCACCCCGCCGGCGGCGGCAGCGCCGGCGAATCTCCCGTCGGTACCAGGCAGAACGCGCACACGCCGTCGCCGCCAGCTGTCGCTGAGGCGGTCGAGATGAACCGCCGCGATCAGCATGATTGCCGCGCAGGCGGCCAGGGCTGCGGGCAGCGTGACCTGGCTGGTGGAGGGGGCGTTGATGACGTTGACAGCGAGGACCGCCCAGCACGGCCCCGTGGCGATGGCCCCGCGCCGCTCGCGCACCGCGAACCAGGCTGCCCAGGCGCCGGCCACCCAGAGTAGAGCGGCCAGCCCGATGTTGAACTCCCAGCGCGCATCGCCGAAGAGCCCGGTGACCGCGGCGCCGGCGTACTGGGCAACCACGTTTGCAAAGCCCCCGGACGGGGGCGCCGGCCGCGACGCCCAGCTGGTGGGAAGCAGGCTCACGAACAGCAGCAGCGGTGCTGTGGCGAGCGCCAGCAGGCGGGGTGCGCGTCCGCGAGCGAGGAGCAGACCTTCGAGCACCCCGGCGATGCCGACAAGGATGACGCTGGGCGTGCTGTCCGTCCAGCCGGCAGCGAGGACTGACCACCCCGTGGTCGCGAGCAGAAGCGCCACAAGCCCTGTGGTCGCCGAGCCCCGCATCGACAGAGGGCGAGCACCGATCGAGACCGAGGCCGCAGTCATCGTCAGTCTCCCGCGGCGCGCGCCCTCTCGCCGCTGCCGAGAACATCGCCCCGCCGGACCAGCCACCAATCGAGGGCCAGCCGCCAGGCGGCGGGAATGCGCATCGGCGGACCGGCGGCGCCAAAGGACGACGTCTCAAGGAAGACGGCGAGGTGACGCTGACCGCGCGCCCCGGAGTCGACGAGGGCCTCGACCCAGGCCGGGTCGCGATCGGCGCTGACCACCACCATGCCACCGCGGCCGCGCCACCCCTCGCCGTGGCGGGAGACGACGTGGGCAAGTGGCGCTGTGCCGTTGTCGCGCGCGGTGGCCAGGTAGTCGAGCAAGCGCATCCTCTGGGCCTCTCCTCGGCCGGCTCCGAAAGCGCGCATCTCGGCGTCGTTGGTGATCAACCCCACGGCCTGACCACGGCGCGCCACCGCGTGGACGATCGACGCCGCGATGGACACCGCGTACTCCAACGACGACTCGGGAGCCTGCCCGGCATGGACGCCGGCGCGGAGGTCGAGGATGACCAAGAGGTCGGCGCTGTACCGCGTGTCGTACGTGCGGCTCATGAGCCGGCCGGTGCGCGCCGTCGACGCCCAGTGGATGCGGCTCATGCCGTCGTGCGGGTCGTAGTCGCGCACCGAGGCGACCTCGGGAGCCACGTCCACCGGCTTGCCGCGGCGCATGTCACCGGCACCGTCGCCACTCCACAAGGGGCCGATGTCCTCGAGCGGATGGAGCGCGGGGTACACGGTCACCTCGCTGCGCGCCGCCAGCCTGACCGTGCGGTTGAAGAGGCCGAAGGGATCACCGACGCGAGCTTCGAGCGGCCCAAACCGGAGCCGGCCTCGGGATGTGAAGCGGCCGCGGGCGGTCCAGGACACGCTGTCCCCGGCTCCCAGCGCGCAGGCGCGCCCGGCGGCGTAGCCGGCGATGTCGCTGCGGTCGTACACCTCGCAGTACGGCACCCACAGCAGGCTGCGGTTGTGGATGGTGAAGTGCTCGCTGAAGGGCTCCCCCACCGAGTACGAGCCGGCAGGGGAGGTGCGATCGACGCTGATCCGCCGCGCAATCGCGCGTGTCCAGATGAAAGCCATGATGAGAAGCGCGACCAACACGTAGGTCAGCGTGTAGGCGAGGTGAATCCCCGTGATGCCGGCGAAGAAACTCAGTGCCGCGATGCCGGCGAGCAGAGGGACGCGCGAGCTCACGACCCCTCGCCGGCCATCAGCTCTCGCTCGGCCGGGACCACCTCGCTGGCCAGCACCTCGTCGATTACCTGCACCGTGGTGACCCCGCGCAACTCGGCGTTGGCTCGCAGGACGATGCGATGGCCGAGGACACGATGGGCCAGCTCCTTGATGTCGTCAGGGGTGACGTACTCGCGACCCTTGGCGGCAGCTCGCGCCTGCGACGCATGAAGGAGTCCGAGGCTGCCGCGTGGCGAGGCTCCCAGGGCGACATCGGAGTTGTCACGGGTGCGCTGCACGATGCGCACGCAGTACTCCTTGAGTGAGCGATGGCACCACACCGTCTGCAGCTCCTGGCGGCAGGCGCCGATCTCGGCGGCATCGGTCACGGCCGCGAGGTTGTCGAGCGGCGAGGCGCGCTGGAAACGGTCGAGCATGGCCACCTCGTCGGAGAGCTCCAGGTACCCGAGGCTCACCTTGACGAGGAAGCGGTCGACCTGCGCCTCGGGCAGCGGAAAGGTGCCGCCGAGCTCGATGGGATTCTGGGTGGCAAGCACGATGAAGGGCGACGGCAGCGGGTGCGTGACCCCGTCGACTGTGACCTGGCCCTCCTCCATGGCCTCGAGCAGCGCGGACTGCGTCTTCGGCGTCGCACGATTGATCTCATCGGCGAGGAGCACCTGAGCGAAGATGGGACCGCGTCGGAACTCGAATTCCGATGTCTTGACGTTGAAGACCGACACCCCTGTGACGTCGCCAGGGAGGAGATCGGGGGTGAATTGGAGCCGCTCGAAATCGCAGCCTGTGGCCCGGGACATGGCCTTGGCGAGCATTGTCTTGCCCACTCCGGGCACGTCCTCGATGAGCACGTGGCCTCCGCAGAGGAGGGCGAGCACGCAGAGTTCGACCTCCTGCTCCTTGCCCACGATCACGGTGCCGACACTCTCGACGAGCCGGCGGACCACCCCTTGGACGAGACCCATGAACCTCTCCTGCGGAGCCCCGAGCGGGCTTGCTTGAGTATACGGACGCGTCGGTTGGTTCGATTGTCGGGAATATGATGTAGAGTTCGCCTAAACGAGACAAGCGCACCAAAGGTGGTGTATACAGTGGGCTGGCGATCAGACCCCTTGGAGCCAGGGCGGGCTCTGCTCTCAGGAGGGAAGTAATGGCTGCGGCGCAGGAACAGATTCTCACGACCGGCGAGGCGGCCGCTCTCTGCGGGGTCTCGAGGTCGACCCTTCGGCGCGCCGTCGCCCAGGGTCACCTTCAGGCGTGGCACACCCCCGGCAAGCACCTCCGCTTCGCCCGGTCGGCGTGCCTCGACTTCGCCCGCTCGCTGGGCCGGGTCGACCTGGTTGGGATGCCCTACAGCCGCGAGCTGGCCGGCACCCCGGCGGTCCGCGCCGGCGAGAACGCCGTCACCCGCTAGGGAGCCTCGATTCGACCGGCCCTAGCGACGCCTCGAGAGCAGCCCCCCGATCGATCCGCCGACCAGCGCGAGCATGTCGCCGCTGATCAGGTTGCCCATGCTCATGGGACCGAGGTCGACCAGTGTGTGCGTCCCGCTGGCCAGTGAGCTGTGCACGATCTGTGCCTCCTGGGCGAATTGAAAGATCGCGCCGACCGCGATGAAGCCGGCCCCGACCACGACGCCCTGATAGAGGCCGAAGCGGCCGGCCAGGCGGGCCGCCAGGTAGCCACCGAAGAGAACCGCCAGAAGGGTGGAGACGCCGACGATGCCCCCGTCCGCCGTCCGAAAGCCGGCGTTGCCGAAGGCGGCGTTGGCGACGCCAAGGCCGACGTTGCTGAGCAAGAACAGCATCGCCTCCCCCGCCGCCAGCCCGATCATGCAGGCTCCCCAGCCGATCTGGCCACGGTCCTGGACGGCGGTTGTGCCTGGTCGCAGGTGTTCTGTGCGGGGCGGTCGCGCGGCCTGTGCACGGCCAGGCGCTCGCCGGGGCGTGGTCTTCGACATGGCTGCGAGTATAGGAGCGGCCGGACACCAGTCCGCAGCGTCGATCAGCCGCTGGTGGCTCCTTCTGGGGCCTGGTTGACATGGTTGGCGTAGAACGTCTGGACCTCGGCGAGGCGCAGCGTCGATCCCATCGGGTCGAACCAATCCCAGGACTCGATGTCCCACTTCTCTTTCTGAGCGGCATACGGCACCGCAATGAACTTGGCATAGGCGACACCACCGCCCGGGTCGCGGGGTAGCGCGTGATACCAGGTGCTGAGCGACTGAAGTTCGCTGCTACACCCGGTCGGGCAGTTGTAGCTGACCACGATGTAGCCGTGTTCGAGGTTGTGGACCCAGTACTCGGGAGTCAGGTTGGTCAGGTTCCGTTGGGACGGGTCATAGACGCCCGACGGGATCGGCGACGTCCCGACGCCGAGGCTGTAGTGACAACCACTGGTCGGGGGGTTGTGGTTGTAGGTGATCACCGTCCCTGCAGCCACGTGGAAGTGGGGCATCTCGTCGATCGGCTGACCGACCGGAGCGGTGTTGGTGTTGGGTGGCGACGGCGAATACGGGCTCTGATTGGTGGTGTCGCAGGTGCTGTTGCCGACGAAGTTGACGGTGATTCCACTCGAGTTGGCGCTGTCGCAGGCGGCAAGAACGCCCAGGGAGACAAGCAGGATGAGAGGAAGGCGGCGCATCGAGGGCACTGTAGCAGGGGTCAAATGCAGCACCGACTGCGCGCGATCGCGATGTAGGGTGCGGCCATGCGGCTCATCGGCCTGACCGGCGGCATCGCCACCGGCAAATCCACCGTGGCGGCGATGCTGGCGGAGCGGGGGGCGGCGGTCGTCGATGCGGACGCACTCGCCCATGAGGTGCTCGTCCCCGGCGCCCCCGCTTTCGACAAGGTGGTGGCCAGGTTCGGCGCCGGCGTGCTCGACCACACAGGTGCCGTGGACCGCGCTGCCCTGGGCAGCATCGTGTTCGCCGACCCCCGGCTGCGCGCAGAGCTCGAGCACATCACCCACCCGCACATCCGGGCGCTCATGCAGCAGCGCACCATCGAAGCGCTGGATTCGGCGGCGCCGCTGGTGGTCGCCGACATCCCCCTGCTGTTCGAGCGCGATCGCGACGGCGCATTCGAGGGGACCATGCTGGTGTACGCGCCGGCGGCGACGCAGCTGCAAAGGCTGCGCGACCGCGACGGGCTCGACGACACGTCCGCACAGAGACGGCTGGTCGCCCAGCTCCCCATCGACGACAAGCGCAGCCGCGCCACCTGGGTGATCGACAATGCCGGTACTCGCGAATCCACGGCAGCCCAGGTGGACACCTGGTGGCACCAGGTCGTCACGCAAACCTGAACGCCTCCGCTCAGGCGGTGCGCATGCTCATGCCGTCGATGAGCAGCGAGAGCAGTTGCTGCTCATCGCGGACGTACGCGTCCTGGTCGGTGCGGGGCAGGCTGCCGATGACGTAACCGGTCAGGACCATCTCGGCCACCCCGAGCACAGCGTAGGTTGCCAGCTGCGCGTCGAGATCGGAGCGAACCTCGCCGTTGTCGCGACCCTCGGCGATGATGCGCTCGATAGGGTCGAAGGCGACCAGCACGGCGGTGATGTCGTGCGACTCGAGGAACTCGTAGGAACGCGTGATCTCGTTGATCATCACGGTCATCAGGTCGGGCTCCTGTCGGTACGTCTCCACCCAGAAGTGGATGAGCCGGCCCATGCGCTCGCGGAAGGACAGCGGCGTGCGAGCCACCTCCTCGAGGTAGGCCACGTACTGCGCCCACCGCTCAGCGAAGATCACGGTGAGGATCTCCTCCTTGTTGCGGAAGTGGTGGTAGACCAGCCCATAGGCGACACCCGCACGCTCAGCGATGTCGGCAACCCGCGTGCCATGCACGCCGCGTCGGGCGAAGACCTCCGTGGCCGCCTCGATGATCCGCTCGCGCGTGCGTGCGCCACGCTGAGTCGGCCGCGCCGCCGGGCGGCCGCTCACGCCGTTACCCTCCCCGCCACCAGCTGCTCGTACTCGCTGTCGCTGACACCAAGCTCGGCAAGCAGCGCGCGGCTGTCCGCGCCACAGGCCGGTGCTGGGCCCAGCGGAGCGTGCGGCAGCGCGTCGACGCGCAGGGGAAACCAGGCGGGAGCTCCGCCGGCGTCCTGCGCCCGATGACGCACCTGAGGGTCGTCGAGAACCTCCTCGATGCTGAGCACCGGTTCGCAGCAGACGTCCTGCCCACCCAGGTGCTCGCGCCACTGCGCCCGCGTCCTGGTGATGAACACGCCCTCCAGGCGGTCCGCGACGATCTGCGCATCATCTCCGGTGGAAAAGGCCGCGTCGCGTAGATCCTCGACGCCGAGCAGTTCGCACAAGCGCGTCCAGAATTTTGGCTCAAGGGCCGCGACCGTCATCCATCCGTCCGCACACCGATACACGTGATAGCAGGGGTGGGCGCCGTTCAGCATCATGCCAGACGCCGTTGCGCTGCTCCCGGCGCCCGCAGCAGCAATGTGCGGTGACATCCAACTGAGCATGCCGTCGAGCATGGACACGTCGCAGTGGCTGCCCGCGCCGGTGCGCTCGGCGCGCCGCAGCGCGGCGAGGATGGCGATCACCGCGCTCAGCGCACCTCCTCCCAGATCGGCCACCTGCACACCAGGGATGACGGGCCGCCCATCCGCTGTTCCGGTGATGGCCAGCACACCCGCGCGAGCCAGGTAGTTGAGGTCGTGGCCGGCGCGGAGGCGATCTGGCCCATCCTGTCCAAAACCGGTGATGCTGCAGATCACCAGGCGGGGATTGCGCTGGTGCAGCGTGATCGCTGACAAGCCGAGGCGGTCCATGACGCCCGGGCGGAAGCTCTCCAGGATGACGTCGGAGCGCTCGGCGAGGTCGAGGAACAACTCCCGTCCACGGGACGACTTGAGGTCAAGTCGCAACGAGCGCTTCTCGCGGTTGATGGCGGTGAACATCGCCGAGGTGTCGCCGTGCAGAGGGGGCATCCAGCGCATGTAGTCGCCGCCGTCGAGGTCCTCGACCCTGACGATCTCGGCGCCCAGCCCGGCGAGGATCATGGTGGCGAAGGGCCCCGGGACCAGGCGGCTCAGGTCGAGAACGCGCACACCTGTCAGGGGCATCGGGTGGCGAGTGTAGTCCAGCGCGTCAGCATGGGCAGGATGTCGTCGCGGCTGTGGTAGATTTGGTGAACATGGACGAGCTGGTCATCAAGGTGCCCTCGCCCTTCAGCGGGGTCGACGATGTCGGCTTCAGCGCTCGGTATCCGGCACAGGCCTGGAACGAGCGGCTGCGCGACGTGCCGTTCATTGTCGAGGGGCCGCCGCTGCCGATGCGACGCCTGGTGGAGAGGCTCAACCTGTTCACCGCCAAGGACTCGCTGATCACCGCCGCCGGCGACGACGAGGCCTACAGCTGGACGACGCCCGTCCAGCTCACCGACGAGGTCTGCGTCCTGGCGTTCCGCGATCACAGCCTGCGCGACGTGCCCGGCGACGACGCCCAGTCGGGGCGCCAGTACATCTGGAACCTGGTTCGTCCGCTCGCCTTCACCTTCCTGCGCGACTGCGTGCGTCTGGGCGGCCTCCGCCTGGCCGACAGCATTGCCGTGGTCGTGGACGTCGGCCATCCCCCGCTGGTGGACATGGAGCTGCAGCGCACCGCCATCAGCGTCGAGAACGGGACTCTGCTCCTCCTCGCCACCTGAACGGCGTCCGCACCTACGGTGTCGGGGTGGGGGTTGGCGGCAGGGTGCTGAAGAGCGAGGTCGGCGTCGGCGTGGGAATCGGCGTGGGAGTGGGCACCGGGGTGGGCGTCGGCACCGGGGTGGCGGTCGGCGACGCGCCCGGCGCCAACGTCTGTGTCGGCGTCGACGGTGGCCGGGCCGGGGCGGTGGGGCAGTTTGCCAGGGCCGCGTTGAAGGTCAGGCTTGGCGTCGGGCTCACCGCCGGCGTCGCGCTGGCGCTGGCGCTGGTACTCGCGTGGGCGCTCGCCGACGGCGAGGTCTTGGGCGTCGGACTGGGAGTTGGAGTTGGCGCCGGGGTCGGCGTGACCACGAACGGGGTATATGACGGACACGGTGGCAGGGGCGGAACCGGTGGCTGGTGGGCGCCGGTCAGCACCAGCGAGATCGCCACCGCGATGGCGCCGATGAGGACCGTGAGGACGAAGGTGATGGCGCCCCACTCGCGCCGGAAGAGGCTCATGCGCTGACCGACTCAATGGCGGCTCGGAGTGCCGCCCCCATGGCGGGATCGTCGAGGGCGAGCCTGGCGTTGGTGGCCAGCCAGCCGGCGGGTGTGCCGACATCGAGCAGCTCACCGGCGAACTCGAGGCCGTACACGGAGCCGCTATCAAGAAGCGCCCCGATACCGTCGGTGAGCTGGATCTCGCCACCCGCGCCCGGCTCGGTGGCGCGCAGGGCATCAAAGATGTCGGGTGTGAGCACGTACCGTCCCATGATGGCGAGATCGCTCGGCGCGTCGGCGACATCGGGCTTCTCCACCACCGCGGTGATCCGGTGCACACGACCGTGCGATTCCGCGATGGCGGCGCATCCCCAGCGGGAGATCTGCTCGCTTGGCACGCGCATCAGCGCGAGGATCGGGGTGCGGTACTCGCGGTGGGCGTCGACCAGCTGGCGGAGTACCGGGACTGGGCCGTGGGACAGGTCGTCGGGCAGCATGCACAGGAAGGGCCTGTCGCCAACGGCGTCGGCCGCGCACAGCACGGCGTGGCCGAGGCCGAGAGGTTGGTCCTGGCGCACCCATGTGAAGGACGCGAGGTGATCGCTGGCCCGGACCGCCTCGAGCTCCGCGAGCTTGCCGCGCTTGACGAGGAGCGCTTCGAGCTCGGGCTGGACGGTGAAGTGCTCCTGGATCAGCTCCTTACCCTCGCTGATCACCACCACCATCTCGCCCGCTCCGGCTGCCACCGCCTCCTCGACGGCCCACTGTATGACGGGTCGGTCGAGCACCGGCAGCAACTCCTTGGGAAGAGCCTTGGTGGCAGGAAGGAAGCGCGTCCCCAGGCCGGCGGCGGGGATGACGCAATGGCGGAGATCCACGGCGGCGCATTGTCGCCCGTGGGGCGCTCGCTGTGCTCGGTGCGAGCCGGCAACGGTCGCCAACTACACTGACGCCTCCTTGCGGATCTCGACGGAGGCACAGGTGCCAGAGGCGCAGTCGGTGGCTGACGCGGTGAGTGCGGAGCTCGCCGGCGCCCTCGAACGAGCCGTCAGCGCGAGGGCCCTGTCAGCACCTGGGGGGGCGCCGGACATCGTCGTCGAGAAACCCAAGGACCTCGCTCACGGCGACGTCGCCAGCAACCTCGCCATGCGCCTGGCCAAGTCCCTCACGCTGGCGCCGCGTCAGATTGCCGAGATTCTCTGCGCCCATCTCGGCGACAGCGACATCATCGAATCCGCCGACGTTGCCGGACCCGGCTTCATCAACATCCGACTGCGGCCGCCCTGGCTGTCTGCGCAGCTGGATGGGATCATCGCGGCGGGCGACCGCTGGGGAGATGTGCCGCTCGCCGGCGGCAGGTCGGTCCAGATCGAGTTCGTCAGCGCCAACCCCACCGGACCGGTGACGCTCGGCGCCACCCGCGGAGCCGCGGTCGGGGATGCGCTCGCCAACGTCCTTGCGGCGGGCGGATACCGCGTGGAGCGCGAGTACTACGTCAACGACGCCGGCAGCCGGATGGAGACGTTTTTTGCCAATTGCGCCTGGTACTACCGGCGGATGTGCGGGATCGATGAGCCGCCGCCGCTGGACCCCTACCCGGCCGCCGAGCACGCCGCACAGCTGCTCCACGGAGAACATGCCGACGCGCTTCGCGACCTCGCAGTGCGGCAACTCGGCGAGCATGGGATCGCCGCCCAGCTCGCCGAGATCCGCCAGGATCTCGACCGACTCGGAGTGCTCTTCGACCATTGGTTCCACGAGCAGTCGCTCTTCGACAGCGGAGCCGTCGAGGCCATGATGCAGGGCCTGCGCGACGCGGGCTGCGTGGTGGAGCGCGACGGCGCCGTGTGGTTCGCCGCCACCCAGCTGGGCCTCGACAAAGACGAGGTGCTGATCCGCTCCAACGGGTTGCCGACCTACCTCATGAGCGACGTCGCATATCATCTCGACAAGCTCGACAAGCGTGGTTTCGATCGGGCCGTCAACGTGGTGGGCGCCGACCACCAAGGGCATTTCCCCCCCCTCTACAGCGCACTTCGTGTGCTTGGCATCGACGACGCGCGACTGAGCATCGTCATCACGCAGCTGATCAGCATTGGCGGCGCCAAGATGAAGAAGGCTGCCGGCCACTACGTCACCCTCAACGAGGTCCTCGAACAGGTCGGCGGTGACGCCATCCGCTTCTTCCTGATCAGCCGAAGCACAGGGTCCACCATCGACTTCGACCTCGACCTGGCCGCCAAGGCGGCCAATGAGAATCCCGTCTTCTACGTACAGATGGCGCACGCGCGCTGTGCCGGCGTCTTCCGCCAGGCTGAGGCCGACGGCATCGCCGTCGATGACCCGGATCTCGCGCTGCTCGGGCCCGACGAATCACGACTGATCCAACTGCTGCTCGAGCTGCCTGAGGTGGTGACGGGCATCGCGCGCGATCTCGAGCCGCACCGGCTCACGTTCTACGCGCAGGAGGTTGCTGCTGCGTGGCATCGGTACTACCACGACCACCGCATCGTGGACACCACCGCGCCCTCGTTGAGCACCGCCCGCCTGCGCCTTGCGGCCGCGGTGCGCGTGACGCTGGCGCGAACACTGGGATTGATGGGGATGTCCGCGCCGGACCGGATGTGACTGCGGGGACCTCGCCGGGCGGGCTCGTATACTTCCAGGCCCCGCCCCGTTCGTCTAGTGGCCCAGGACACCGCCCTCTCAAGGCGGAGATCATCGGTTCGAATCCGATACGGGGTACCAGTGCGCGAACCCGGGCCGGTACACTCGAGGTGATGCTTCTCGCCCCGGCACCAAGTCTCGTGTTCGTGATCGGCCTTCCGGCGGGCCTGCTGATCAGCGTCATCGCGCTGGGCGGGGCCGCGTGGGTGCTGCTCGGGCGCATCAGTCGCGGCTAGCGCCGCCGCGGGCCGCCCTGTCGGCTACGTCGGGGACGGTGCCGGGGATGGGCCGATGGAGAGCAGCTCAACGTCGAAGAGCAGTGTCGCGTTCGCCGGGATCGATCCCTGGCCCGTGGGTCCGTAGGCGAGCAGGGGCGGGATGACCAGGCGGCGTTTGCCGCCGACGCGCATGGTCATGAGCCCCTCCTCCCAGCCGGGGATGACATTGGGCGGGGTGGCTCCGATGACGAAGCTGAATGGACCCCGGCCCGACTGCCGTGAGGTGTCGAACGTGCAGCCGTTGGTCAGCCAGCCGGTGTACTGCACGGTGAGGTTCAGGCCCTTCTGAGGCATGGCGCCGGTGCCGACGGTGATGTCTCCGAAGTGGAGCCCGTCGGTCGTTGTGGTGAGCGGCACGACCTGCGAGAAACTGTCCGCCGGGGACGGCGCGGGCGTGCATGGGGCTGCGCTGCCAGCCACCGCTGAGGACTGGGCCGGAGCGGTCGTCGGCAGCGCATCCGACCCGCACCCACTGAGGAACACCAGTGCTGACGCCGCGGCGAGGGCCGGGCGCGACAGGGAGGGGCGAACAGTCATCAGGCCG
The DNA here is from genome assembly GCA_036732145.1 of Candidatus Dormiibacterota bacterium. Classification (GTDB taxonomy): domain Bacteria; phylum Chloroflexota; class Dormibacteria; order Aeolococcales; family Aeolococcaceae; genus Aeolococcus. The sequence goes on along the minus strand of DAINCY010000029.1, from coordinate 7,020 downwards.
GGATGCTAGCCGCTCGGCGGTACAATTGGACCTGCGCACCTCACAACGTTTCGCGGAGCCCAGTCATGGCCAACACCATCAAAGAGTCCAAGGGGGTCAACTCCCAGAAGGACATCCTCACCTCGCAGCGCTGCTCGATCTGCCACAACCTGATGCGTCAGAACGAGATCAGTGTGGAGATCGCGTTCCGCCACCAGCGCAAGCCCGGCGAGCCCAAGCGCGAGCGCATCCTCAAGCACACCAAGAACTGCAAGGCCGCGTAACCACAGGCGTCATCGCGGCCGGGGACCGAGATGGATGGCGGCGGTACACTCATCGGGATGTCCGTGCGCCTGCCCCTCTTCCCCCTCAACACCGTGCTCTTTCCGCACATGCCCGCGGGCCTGCACATCTTCGAGGAGCGCTACCGCGAGATGATTCGCGATTGTCAGGAGCAGGGCACAAGCTTCGGTGTCGTCGGCATCCGCGAGGGGATCGAGACGTCAGCGGCGGCCCTACCCTTCAGCGTGGGAACGCTCGCTCAGATCCAAGAGCTCGAGGCGCTCGATGACGGCCGCTTCAACCTCGTCGTCGCCGGCGCTTCGCGCTTCCGGGTCGACAGCCTCTCGCTGAACCGCTCCTATCTGGTCGGCAGAATTCACTACCTGGAGGACACCCGCGGAGACGAGGCGGCCATTCCCGACCTGGCGCGCCGTGCGACCGTCGCGTTCGCCGCCTACACGGCGGGATTGCGCAATCTTGCCGACGAGATCCGCGACGACGGTACGGCCGCCGCAGTCCCTGATGATCCGGAGTTGCTGTCCTACCTGATCGCAGCGTCGCTGACCGTCGAGGTCAACCGGCGACAGGAGTTGCTCGAAGAGGATTCGGTCTCCGGTCGATTACGCAAATGCCTGCAGGTATTGCGCCGCGAGTCCGTCTTCCTGGACCAGATGCTGGCCCGCCGCGATCATCACATCGTGCCCGTCTCGCTCAACTGATGGCGGTCGATCTCGGGCGCTTCTCCCTGTCGGGGCGGACCGCGCTCATCACCGGGGGGAGCAGGGGGATCGGCCGCGCCATCGCGCTGGCCATGGCAGCTGCGGGCGCGCGGGTGGCGGTGTGCGCGCGGCACCTCGACGCATGCGACACGGTGGTCGCAGAGATCACCGCTGCCGGTGGCGATGCCATCGCGGTTGCCGGCAACGTCGGCCACGCCGATGACGCCAACGCCATCGTCATCAGCGTCATGAGGGGAATGGGCGCGCTCGACATTCTCGTCAACAACGCCGCCACCAATCCGCAGTTCGGCGCGCTCATCGATGCCGAGGACTCCGCTGTCGACCACATCTTCGAGGTCAATGTGCAGGGACCGCTGCGCCTGGTCGGCGCCTCTGTGCACGCCTGGATGGGGGAGCACGGCGGCAGCATCATCAATATTGCGTCCGTCGGAGGAATCAACCCCGAGCCCCTGATCGGCGCCTACAACGCGAGCAAGGCGGCGCTCATCAACCTCACGCGAACTCTTTCCCACGAACTGGGCCCGTCAGGCATACGCGTCAACGCCATCGCTCCCGGACTGGTGGCCACCGACTTCGCGCGAGTGCTCATCGAGACGCCGCAGCTCCACGACCACATCGTTGCTCAGACGGCGCTGAAGCGGCATGCGCAGCCGGACGAGATTGCCGGGCCCGCCGTCTTCCTGGCCAGCGACGCGGCGTCGTTCGTCACCGGGAGCGTGATCGTCGTCGACGGCGGGTGGACGGCCTGAGCGCCCTGGTCAGTGGAGGTCGAGGACGAAGCGAGTCGGCGAGGCCAGGTAGAAGCCGGTCGTTGTCACCGGGCGGGTCAGCTCGAAGCGGTATTCGGCTCTCTGGCTTCCGCTGCTCACCAGCGTCACCGACGAGATGACCTTGCCTGCCAGCGGAACTCCCGTCGACCCGGCCGGCAGGGTGCCGTTGAAGGTGACGAGCATGCTCTTCGGTCCGGTGAAGGACACCACAACCTTGGGTGAGCCACCGGCATTGCCGCTGACCGCGCCGAGGTCGAAGACAACTCGCAGGTAGCTTGTCTGGGCCCCGTAGCGCAGCCGGATCACCTGAAAGCCGGTCGCCCCGCTGCCGAAGGTCTGCGCAGCGGTCGCGCTCGGTCCACTGCTCTGTGCGGCCGCGCTGCTCGACTGTGCCGGAGCGGACTGCTGGGGCCGCGTGACCGCCGCCGTCGGAGCGGGCCGCGCCGCAGTCGTGGCAGCAGGGGGCTTCGAGACGTGACCGATGAGAAGCGCGATGACGAAGATGAGACCCAGCCCAGCGACCCCGGCGAGGATGCGACTGTCTGGACCAGCCTTGGCAAGCCCGGACAGACCGTGCCGCGTGGTTGCCACCGCCGCTTTGGTCTGGACCCGTGCTGTGGCCGCCATTCTCGTGACCGCTCGCCCCACACGCGTGGAGAGCGGGAGGTTCTCGCGTGCAACCGCGCGGCTGTGCCGCCCCAGGCGGCGCGGAGGGACCGCCGGGGGCCTATCGAGCGCCCCCTCCTCGAGCGGATACGACGAGGCGGCGAAGGCATTCCATGCCGACGGGTCGGCGGGCGCAGCGCGGTCGTCGTCATCGTGGCCGCGGCGCCAGCGTGCAGGACGGCGGTCGGCGACGCCGTCGAGCACGTCGCCGGACACAGTCCTCCCTGCGCTGACCGGGACAGAGGAGCGGTGGCCAATCCCGCTCAGCTCCACTTCCTTCTCATCCTCCGCCGGCGCGGCGACGCTCGCGGTGGGAGCGAGGTCAGCGGGTCGGGCGGCGACGTCGGGCATGGACGCCACCGCCATTGGCGTCAGCTGTGTGCCCCGGCGGGTCGGTGCCCCGCTGACGATCTGCACTGAGTCTTCGACCGCATCTGCGCCCCGCTTCAGCGCCAGCCGGACCGCGACCACGTCGCGCACCCGCGTGAACAACCCGGCTGCTCCCGATGCCGAGGCCAGCCGGGTCGGAGCCGGCGCGTAGAACGGGACAGCGGGCGGGGGCGGGGGAGGTGGCGGCTGGGCGGGCGCGACAGGCGCGCGCTGAACGTCCCAGCGCTCAGCCTCGTGCGTCGAGGTGGCGACCGGCTCGGGAAGGTCTGACTCCCACGATTCGGACAGAGCCGGGGCCTCGAGCCAGTCGTTCTGCGGGGCCATCCCCTCGGCGCGCAGGACGTCATCGGCAGCGCCACGTGGCATGCCTGCCGCCTCCGCGTCCAGGGAGGCCTGGGAGTCCCTGCTGGCCGCGGTTGCGTTCCACGAGGGGGGCGAGGAACGCACACCGTCGAGCGGCAGATCGGGCTGAAGGTCAGCGGAGGCGGTGGCCACGGTCATCTCCTCGGTGGCGTGAGGGCTGGGGACGGGCCGGCGCGGTGTCCACGGGAGCGCCGAACTGCTGCTGCTGCTGCCGCTGCTGTGCCAGGGGAGCGGGTTGGCGGGGGGCGACGGTGGTGACGGCGCGGGCATGGATGACGGTGGTCCCATCGAATCGAGTGAGATGCCGACCTGTGCGAGCATCGACTGTGCTGATGCCGGGTCCACATGGACGCGCGCGAGCCGGCTCACGCGCTCCTTCTCCTCGCGCAGCGTGGCGGCGCCGGCGCTGCATCGCGGACAGCCGACCAGGTGCGCATCCACCTCGGAATGCCGCTCTGCAGGGAGCTCGCCGTCAATGAACGTGCTGAGCGTCAACAGGCTGCACTTCACAGCGCGATCTCGCTGTAGATGGTCCCGAAATCGCGTCGCGCGGCGGCGAGGAGACGGCCCGCGGCCTCTGGCGAGCACTCCAGCGCGCGCGACATTTCGCGGTAGTCGAGGCTGGCGAGATCGTGAAGCAGCAGGGCGGCGCGGCGCTCGAAGGGGAGTGCCATGAGCGCTCGCTTCACGGTGTTCATGCGCGCGGCGCCGTCGCCGTCGAGGCGCGCATGGAAGGCGGGCCGCGGCCGGCGCAGGAAGCGCGCGGGGCCATGCCCGCGCGGCGGAAAGCGGTGTCCCTGTCGGCAGGCGCGCGTCGCCGCGCGGTACAGCGCAGCGCGGCCGTCGACGCGAAGGCGGGTGGGCGGGTACTTGGCCGCGTGTGCCAGGCCTCCAGCGACGAACTCGACAGCGTCGTCCGGGCTGCCGCTCAGATGAGTCATGTACGTGACAAGATCATCGAGGTGCCCGCAGGCCAGGCCTGCGAGGTCACTCGCATCGGGGGCGATTTCTGCTGCGACGTTGATCATGACGTTGTCGTGCGAGTGGGCACGCGCTACGCGCCAGCATACATGCGAGTGTTCTTTCTGGGCGTATTTCTGACAGGACTGGTCGGAACCGACCCGAACGCCTGACAACCACCCTCTGACAGCTACGCCGTGGTCTGATCCCAGAGCTTGATGCCGCCGAGAATGCCGGCGGTGTTGTCGACGATGGATGCCTTGGGCCCGAGGTCCGCGGTGACCCGGTCCGAGTTGCCGCCGCCGATGTACACGTGGTCGAAGAAGACAAGCGCGTGGAGCGTCTCCACCGCGAGTTTCACCCGGGAGTTCCACTTCTTCTTCGAGATGCGTTTGCGCGCCCCCTCCCCCAGCTGCTCGTTGTACGTCTCGCCCTTGCGAAACGGGTGGTGGGCGATCTCGAGGTGGGGAGCAAGGCGGCCGTCCTGGTAGAGCCCGGTCCCCACTCCCGTGCCCAGGGTGATGACCAGTTCGAGACCCTTGCCCACAATCACGGCCGCCCCCTGCAAGTCGGCGTCGTTGGCGACCCGCGTGGGCCGCCCCAACGCCCTGCTCACGGCCTTGGCGAGGTCGTAGTTTTTCCATTCCTTCACCAGCCGAGGGTCGACCGGCGTCCCCAGCCCACCGACGTTGACGAACTCCGGAGCCGAGAGCACCCGCCCGTCGCGCACCACGCCCGGAAATCCTACCGACACCCGGTCGAATGCCGGGAGCTGCTTGACGAGGGCGGTCACAGCGGCGAGGAGGATGTCGGGTGAACAGGGGTAGGGGGTGGGCACTCGAACGCGGTCCGCCATCATCGCGCCCGACCCACTGAGCACCGATGCCTTGAGCCCGGTGCCGCCCACGTCAATGGCAAGCGTGCGGGCTGCGCCGGCCGGCCGCGTGCCCCCCGATCGACGCGTGCGCGTCTGTGTCGTCATGGTCAGCAGCATGGCATCTCCGCCGTCTCATCGCCGCAGAGTGACGAGCCGGCCACCCCGCAGCGATGTTGGCGCGGTCAGTCCGCAGCGCAGCCATGCCCGCTCGGGCATGCCGATGTCGGCAACGACGATCTCACCGCAGGACGCGCGGGCGGCGTCATTCCACAGTCCGCGCTTCACGCCGGCCAGTGTGCAAGTGGTGTGCGCACGGACCACAACTCCCGGGGCTGTGCCGGTCCCGGCGTCGAGACCGCTGGGCACATCGATGCTGAGGATGATCCCTCGCAGCTCGGCAATGACCTCCGCGTACGCGGGACGCGGTGGTTGGCGCAGGCCCGTGCCCAGCAGCGCGTCGATGATGATCGCGGTGCCGTCGAGACGGCCAAGAACGTCGGCAGAGCGCGGCGAGACCCTCACCGCCACACCCGCGCCGGTGGCGGCCGCGCACTGCTGATGCAGCAACGCGTCGAGGCTCTTGGGATCGCCGAGGACTCCGGCTGTCACCTCGCAGCCCCATCCGGCGAGGTGGCGAGCGGTCACCAGGCCGTCGCCGCCGTTGTGGCCATGCCCTGCGACAACGTGAACGCGCGCGGCGCGGCGCCCCAACATGCGCCAGGCGCAGCGCGCCACCTGAAAACCGGCGACCTCCATGAGCTGGCCGATGTCGACGCCCAATTCCACGGCGGCGGCGTCGAGGTGTGACGCCTCCTCAGGGGTCAGGGAACCGAAGCGGCGCTGCAGAGATGAGCTCATGGGGCACTCCGTTAGAGGGGTTCGCTACCGTAGTACGGCACATGGCAACGACACCGGTGGCCCCGGAACGGGCCACGCGCCGCGTCTCCAGAAGAGGAATGGTGGTCTTCCTGGTCGCCGCCGTCGCTGTCATCATCGCGGCGGTGGTCGGCATCCGAGGCCTGCTGGCGTCCCCCATCGTGTCGGTGGCGCCGGACGGGACGGCGACGCTGCAGGGCACGTGGGAGCCGTACACCTGCGATGCGCACGTCTGTCAGGGCTACCTCCAGGCGGGCAGCCGAAGCGTGTTCGTTGTCCTGTCTCCGGGCTGTCCGCAGCCGCAGCGCGCCGTGCCGATCACCATCACGGGCCGGCCCGACCCGAGCCTCGGGGGCGGCAGCTATACCGCCGTCGGCTGCGCGCGCTGACCGGGTCAGCTCGCGCCGCCGCGACCGCGCCACCCGGCCGCGGCCGCCTGACCGGCCGTCACATCCACGCAGCGAATGTTGCCCTCGTCATAACGCCTGCCTACGCACAGACGGTCCTGTAACAGTTGATGTTCATGTGGCGAAGTTGTCACGGATCGTGCTATGTTCGCTTCGCTTGACGCGTTCAAGCAGGCTTTGGGGGGGAATGGGCGAAAGGGCCGGGACGCTGTGTCCCGGCCCTTCTCAGTCTGTCCCAGAACGTCTGGTCTAGTACTCCGGCATGGGCGGCGCGGCCGCACCCTTCCTCTCCGGAATGTCGGTGATCAGCGCCTCGGTGGTGAGCAGCAGCGCCGCGATCGACGCCGCGTTCTGCAGCGCGGAACGGGTCACCTTGGTGGGGTCGATGATGCCCGCGGCGACCATGTCGACGTACTTGCCGGTGACCGCGTCGTATCCCTGGCCCTTGGGCAGGGTCTTCACCTTCTCGACGACCACCGAGCCCTCCTCGCCGGCGTTGAAGGCGATCTGGCGCAGCGGCTCCTCGAGCGCGCGGCGAAGGATGTTGACGCCCGTCTTGACGTCGCCCTCGGCCTGCACGGTGTCGAGCGCAGCGACGCAGTTGACCAGCACGACGCCGCCGCCGGGCACGATGCCCTCCTCGACGGCAGCCCGGGTGGCGGACACGGCGTCCTCCATGCGGTGCTTCTTCTCCTTGAGCTCGGTCTCGG
>DAINCY010000028.1:0-24774 GCA_036732145.1 Candidatus Dormiibacterota bacterium | reverse complement strand
ATTGCGACAGCACCTCGTACGGTGTGGCCCGCTTGCCGTACACGAGTCGGTTGGCGACTCGTTGCAGTCGCTCACGCAGCGGCTGGAAACCCACCGCCACGATGGCGGTCGCCACGATCGAGAGGGCCAGATTCGGCCGGCCGCCGCCACCGATGGCTGCACCGATGCCGACTGCGATCCCCACGTACACCGCGGTGATGCACACGGCCAATGACCCGTACACAAGGGTGCGGCTGATGACCACGTCGATGTCATAGAGCCGGTATTTGAGAATTGCGATGGCAAACCCTGCCGACACCGCCGTGATGGAGATGAACTGGACGACAGCGTGAACGACAGCGAGGGCGCCTGTCCCGTTGCCGGCATTGGGGAGCGCACCGAGAATGAAGCCAATCGGGACCAGGATGAATGCGTACATGAGCCATTTCAGCTGGTGGCGAACGTCGCCGTCCGCGCGGCGGTAGCGGAGGATGAAAGAGCCGACGGAAAGGAGAAGGAGGGCGACGAGGACCGGGCCCTCGGCGGTGAACAGGACTGTCGCCGCCGGCGTCAGCGCCGGCGTGCCGATTGGATTGGCGAAGGGAGCCTGTCCCGAGACGTCGGGCGAGAACATCTGGAGGACCATCACCGCGAGCACGTTCACGACGGTCGCCAACGCCACCCAGCGCCAGCGCGGCGACACCAGGCGCCCGCTTGGAACCAGCAGCAGGGTCAGCGGAACCACAGTGGCGCCAGGCGCCCACACCCAATAGGTGAGCCAGGCCGCGACTCCGGCCAGCGGAAGAGGCCGATGCAGGAGCAGCGCGGCGAACGCATATTCAGTGGTGAAATTCGCCAGGAAGGTCGACATGCCCGCGGCGCTCATGATCCAGCCCAGCTTGTTTCGTGGATCCTTCGACAGGATCGCTGCGCCGAGGATCGGGAAGGCCAGGAACGGTGCCGACGAGATCACGTCCAGCCAGGTCTGAGGCGATACGGCGGCCACACGCGCGGTCCCACGCGCGAACCCGAGCCAGGTCGTGCTCACGAAGAGCAGCACGCCCAGCGCGGCGAGGCTCCAGGCGATCCACTGGACGCGGTTGCGGGTCATGCTGCCTCCACGACCCGGCGCGGAAGCTGCGACTGATCCAGTCACGGTCGCGGTGCGGCGGTGGCGACGCCCACGCGGTATGCGCCCACCGGTGTCTGCCGGCCCTTGACCAGCTCGGGTGCGAGGCGCTCGGCTGTCGGTGACGGAGAAAGGGCCGCATACGTCGGGTCGCTCATCACGGTCTGGCCCCCCTCGGCCCACTGCTGCAGACGCTGGGCGAGGTTGACCGCGTCACCCACGACCGAGTACTCCAACCGCTCGTCAGAGCCCAGCAGCGCAGCGGCGACATCGCCTGTGGAGATGCCGATGCCCAGGCGAAAGGCCGGCAATCCCTCCGCCTCCCAGCGCGCGTTGACGGTTGCCTGGCGCGCATGCATCGCCTCGGCTGCGCGCACCGCTCGCTCGGCCTGATCGTCCTGCGGAAAGGGTGCGCCGAACACCGCCATCACGGCATCCCCGACGAACTGCATCACCGTGCCGTCCTCGGCAAGCAGCGCCCGGTTCATCTCGGCTCGGTGCTCGTGAAGCTGTCCAGCAAGCGCGCTGGGGTCGGCGAACTCGGCGATGGTTGAGTAGGCCCTGATGTCGGACATCAGCACGGTGACCAGCAGGCGCTCGGTCTCACCGGGTTTGACGCCCTGCTCGCGCAGCTTCTGGGCGATCCCCCCAGGCAGCATCCGGCTGAGACTCTCTCCCTGCTCCTCGCGGTCGACGATCGCCTTGTGCAGCAGCTTGAGGCGCTGCAATGCACCCTGCGCGCCACCACTGGCCTCCTGCGCAAGCTTGAGAAACAGCTGCTCGACGGCGTCCGACACCGCCTCCGGGGTGGACTTCAGGCCCACGGCGATGGCCTTGATCGGCCGCCCCTGGGCGACCATGGCCAGGAGCTGCTCCTCGACAGCACTCAGCCCACCGGCCGCGGTGACCGGGCTGGTGAGCGCGTTGACGATCCTCGGGTCGAGCATGGACCCGCCCGAGCTCACCTCGCGGACAGCACGGCACAGCTGGTTGCCCTCAGCCACCCCGTCCTTGAGGAGGTAGGCGTAGCCCGCCGCCCCCTCGCTGAGGAGCGAGATCGCGTATTCGGGTTCGTCGTACTGCGACAGGATCACGATCCCGGTGCCGGGATGCTGCTTGCGAATCAGCCGGGCGGCGCGAATTCCCTCGTCGGTGAAGTTGGGAGGCATGCGGATGTCGGTGACGACGACCTGGGGTGTCAGAGCGTCGGCAGCGGCGACAAGCTCCTCGTAGTCGCCACCAACACCGACAACCTCGATGTCACCGGCGGTGAGGAGCAGCGCCCGCACCCCCTCGCGCACGATCAGGTTGTCGTCGGCGAGGACCACCCTGATGCTCACCTCGGTTGGCATGAGGTCACTCTATTGAGGTCTGGGAGCGCGGTACAGGGGGCGGGCACCACGAAACCGGGTGGCGGGCATCCCCCAAACCGCTCGCGCGAGCACCATCGACATCCGGTCGGCCCGGCTGCGAAGGTAGTGGCGGAGGTGCAGAAAATGCGTGTCGAATCGTCGGTGACCTCGATCTCCTGGATCCCGTCCGAAGCGGTGCAGGGAATGACCAAGCTGCCGTTCCAGATGGGCGTCGCCCACTACGACGAACCGCCGCCCGACCAGGTCGACGACCTGGATGCGCTGGGCGCGGCGGACCGGTTTCGGTTCGCCAACCATCTGAGCGCGTGGATCGACGTTGACGACCACGGGCACATCACCGGGCACGGCTACAGCGGGGCCGGGCAGATCGGCTCCACCACGCTCCGCCTGGCGGGCCGGACCGCGACATTCGCCGCTGTCCCGTTTCCCGATCGCCAGCAGGCGGCGGTGGTTTCGGACGGCTCCGTTCGCTTCGTGCAGACGGCAGGAGGACGAACCGGGGTGCCGGCTCCTCGTCGTGTCCTCCACCCGCCCTTCATCCAGATCTCCGCCCCGCTGGCGTGGACGACCCTTGCTTTGACACTGTCCGCCGACGGCAGCTCGTCGCACGAGCTGGCGGGCGCCAGTCCCTTTCCGCGCCACTGGATCTACGACCGCGAAGGCAAGCTGGTCCAGAAATCGGGACTGGTCAACTTCAAGGGCTGGTACCAGCGCGCATTCGGTGCCCACACACCCTGGGGAGACGAGGACTCGCCCGCCCTGGTCAGCGAGGTCGAAAGCGCCCTGGAGCGCGAACTCTCCGGACACATCATGCGCGGAGGCACCAAGCCGCGCATCCACAAGCTGGCTGCGGGCCGCAGCCTTGTCAACGAGGGAGATGAGGGCTCCGATGTCTTCCTCGTGCTCGATGGTGTTGTGTCTGTCGAGGTCAAGGGAACCGCGTTGGGTCAGCTCGGGCCCGGAGCCGTGCTCGGCGAGCGCGCGCTCCTCGAGGGCGGTCGACGCACGGCCACCCTGCGAGCAGTGACCCCCTGCCGCGTGGCCACCATCAGTGGCGAGGAGCTTGACCCACAGATGCTGTCGGACCTGGCCGCCGCCCACCACCGCGAGGACGCCCAGATGGACGGCACCGGCTGAGGCCGGCGGCGGCGTTCCCCTGGCCAACGCGGCCGTCCCGGCACCGCTGCGGCCTGCGTCTGCCACACCTCCGTCGGTCTGCCAGCGTGCCGACGGCTCGCGGGAAGCACCGCATCATGCGATCCAGGTGCAGGCCCGACTCCGGGTCGGGGATCGCCGGCACCCACCACCCCGCCCCTCCATCCGGCAGCGCGACCGATGTCGTGCTGCCGTCTTTTTGTCCGGCCCGACACGATACAGTGGCCTCATCGCTACTCCCCGCACACCGACCGACAGGGGCGAGGCAGATCCTCCCCCTCTCGCGAGATCGACGCATCTCGTCGATCTCACAAACCCCACTCCTGCTGACAGGGGCGAGGCACACTCCTAGACAATGCGCCTCCGATATCTGATCCCCGTTGCACTGATCGTGTGTGTCGCCACCGGTGGCTTCATCACCAGTCGCGCGGCCGGCGACCGCCAGCAGAGCTTCAGCGTCGCCGCGGCAGAGCTGCGCGCGGCATGGGATCGCGACCAGGCCGAGGGTGTGCCGGCGTCGAGCCTGGCGCCACTCCGCGCCGAGCTCACCAGCCAGCAGCCGACCGATCCGTCGTGGTCGCTCAGCTGGTTCAACAATGACGGCCACAGCCTCCTCGCCCGGCTCGGCGCGGAGACGAAGTCGGCGTGGAACGCGGCGCTCGACGCCCAGCGGACGCAGGCACAGACGCTGATCGGGCAGTGGACCGATTTCGCCTCCCAGCAATCCAGCTGGGTGACCGGTGACGCAGTCTCCTCGGCCGGACGGTGGTCCAGTCAGCTCAGCTCCGCGACCACGCCGGCGGCGATCAGCGCGCTGCTGAGCTCGTGGCAGACGTTCATCGCGCAGCAGCGGACAGCGGTCCTTGGCGCTCAACAGACCAAGCTCACTGCCGACCTGGCCGCCGAGCTGCAGTCGGCGGGCGGCCCGCAGACGGTGCTGACCACTGCGCGCCACCTCGTCGCGGTGGCCTCATCGGCCAACCTCGACGCCGGCAACGTCGCCGTCCTGGCGACCCAGCTGAGCAGCCAGATCGCCGCCAAGTCCGTCGACGCCATCTCGACTGGCGGGCAGCTGCTCACCGCCGTCAGCGCCCTGCAGTCGCTGGTCAACCTCAACAACCAGGTCAACGGGCAGGTCCACCCTCTCCTCTACAGCGTCGACCAAGCCGAGGCTGAGGGCACGCCGAACGCCACCTCATTGGCGGCGCAGGACGCGACCATCGCCGGCCAGTTCCGAGTTGCCCGCACCGCCGAGCAGATCAATGCGGTTGCCGCGGCGGTAACCACGCTCCAGGGCCAGATCGTCACCGAGCTCTCCGCCAACCAGTGCGGTCACGCCGTCGGCGCGGGCAAGGTGATCACCATGTCGCTGTCGCTCCAGGAGATGATCTTCTACCAGGACGGCTGCGTCGCCAAGGCGACCCCGGTGACGACGGGTCGACCTCAGCTGCGCACCCCGACGGGCAGGTTCTCGATCTTCTACAAGAAGACCCCGTTCACGTTCATCTCCCCCTGGCCACCCAGCTCTCCCTTCTACTACTTCCCCAGCCCGGTCAGCTGGGTGATGGAGTTCGCCAAGGGCGGCTACTTCATCCACGACGCGCCCTGGGAGGGCAGCGGCTCCTACGGGCCCGGCGGCGAGGACAATCTCTCCGCAGCCAGCCACGGCTGCGTGCACACGCCCACTCCGGTGATGCAGTGGGCGTACTCCTGGACGCCGATCGGCACGCCGGTGGTCATCGTCGCCTGACCAGCGAGTCCTGCACAGGCCCACGCTCCCAGCCAGCTCGGACGATGTTCTGAGCAGACTCACAGCTTCGGTGGCAATGATGGACGCATGAACCCACCCGGCGACGCAGCACCTCGCATCCTCGTGGTGGACGACGAGCGAGCCATCACCGACCTCGTGGCCATGGCCCTGAAATACGAGGGCTTCGCGGTCGCAACGGCTGCCAGCGCCAGGGAGGCTCGCACGGCGGTGATGGATTTCCGGCCGGCGCTGATCGTGCTCGATGTCGGGCTCCCCGATGAGGACGGGTTCGCACTCGTCCAGCGCCTCATCGGCGACGGGATCAAGGTGCCCGTGATCTTTCTCACGGCGCGCGATTCCACCGAGGAGAAGGTGCGCGGCCTCACCGTCGGAGGCGACGACTACGTCACCAAGCCGTTCAGCATCGAGGAGCTGGTGGCGCGCGTGCGGGTGGTGCTGCGGCGCCACACAGGAGGCAGCGACCGTTCCAGCACCAGGTTGCAACTTGCTGACCTCGAGCTCGACGAGGACACCCACGAGGTCTTTCGCGCCGGCCAGGTCGTGGAGCTCACCAACACTGAGTTCCGCCTGCTGCGCTACCTGCTGATGAACGCCGGTCGCGTCCTCTCGCGCAGCCAGATCCTCGACCACGTCTGGAAGTACGACTTCGGTGGCGATGCCAGTGTCCTCGAGACCTACATCAGCTACCTGCGGCGCAAGGTCGACCAGGTCGAGCCTTCGCTGATCCACACGGTTCGCGGCGTCGGCTACGTCTGTCGAGTGCCGCGAGGCGCCTGATGTCGCTGCGCCGGCGCCTGGTGTTGACACTGGCGCCGCTGTTCATCGTTGCACTGGTCGGCGTTGACGTCGCCACGTACTTCTCGCTGAAGTCGTTCCTGGTGAGCCGGGTCGATCAGCAGCTGACGAGCAACGCGCACGTAACCGTCGAGCAGTACCTGGTCAGCGGCGCCTTTGGCGACGGCGGCCCGGGCGGCCCCGGTCCCGATGTGAACCAGACCAGCGGCATTCCATCCGGCACATACGGAGCGATCATCACCACCGGAGGCGTGACTGTGGGCCGGCCGCACGTCTTCGAATCGGGCTCCACGGTATCGTCGGCGGCGCCGGTGCTGCCCCAGTCGCTGCATGCCGGCACCCCGCAGCACCCCAACCTCTTCGACGCCAACGGCACGGGCGGTGTCAGCCACTACCGGGTTTTCGTCGACACCGCTCAGTTGACCGGCAGCAGCAACGAGCTGCTGGTGGTGGCCATACCCCTCGATGACGTCAGTTCGACATTGTCACAGCTCGTCCTCCTCGAGCTCCTGACCACCTCGGGCATCACGCTCGTGGTGTTGCTCGCCACCTGGTTCGTAGTGCGCCGGGGATTGCAACCGCTCGAGCGCATGGGCGTGGCCGCGCGCTCCGCCGCCTCGGACCTGAGCCGCCGCGTCGAGCCGGCGAAAGATTCAACAGAGGTGGGCAGGCTCGGGCTGGCCATCAACGCCATGCTCAGCCAGCTGGAGGCGGCCTTCGCCGAGCGCGCCGCCAACGAGCAACGGCTCCGCCACTTCGTCTCCGACGCGTCGCACGAGCTGCGCACGCCTCTGACCTCGATCCGTGGCTACGCCGAACTGATGCGGCGCACCCCGGACATGACCGAGGAGGACGTGGTCCTGGCGACCAGGCGCATCGAGGAGGAGGGACAGCGCATGGGGGTGCTCGTCGACGACCTCCTGCTGCTGGCACGGCTCGACCAGGGACGGCCACTCGAGCGGGCTCCCGTGAATCTGGCCGCGCTGATCACCGACGCGTGCGCCGATGCGCGGGCAGCGGATCCTGCGCGGGCCATCAGTGCCCGAGTCGATGCATCCGTGCAGGTCATCGGTGACGACATGCGGCTGCGCCAGGTCCTGGGCAACGTTGTTCGCAACGCGCTGGTGCACACGCCGCCCGGAACACCGGTGGAGGTCTCGCTGTCGATCGAGGATCACAGGGCGGTCATCGAGGTCGCCGACCACGGTCCCGGCATCCAGGGGGACCGTCCGGACCGCATCTTCGAGCGCTTCCACCGCTCCGACCCGGGGCGCAGCCGCGACGAGGGCGGCAGCGGGCTGGGCCTGAGCATCGCCGCGGCGGTTGTCACCGCCCACGGTGGAACCATCGGCATCCACCCCACCGACGGCGGCGGAGCCACCTTCCGCATCGAGCTGCCCGACGCAGAGGTGGCAGCGAATTCCCAGATTGGAGAGGGTGATCTCTGACGAGCGGTCGTCACGCTACCGAAAGGCAAGCGATCGATGATCGGTGCACGAGACACCGCTGAGCGGGGCCCTGATGGCCTCCACCAGCGAGCGCTCGAAGGCCCGAGATGGCCTCGCAGCCAGCCACCAGGAGAAGCGATGCCGAGTGACAGCAGCGAGATGCATCCGGACGCAGGTATGGCGCCGCCGCCGCCGCCACCGCCTCCCCCTCCGCCCCCGGCACGGCGCCGCCTGATCGGCAACCGCACCGCGACGGCGGCCATCGCAGGCGGGCTGGTCGTCGGTGGCATCGCCGGCGGCTACGTCATCACGCATGCAGCGACGCCAACTCCGAGTGCGAGCGCCCGCCCGAGCGACGGGAGCGGGTCGAAGACCGCGCCCTTCCACGGGGGATTCGCAGGCGCAGGCCCCGCCGCCCGCACGCAGGATCTCCAGCAGGTGGCGAACGCCATCGGCATCAGCGTCGCTCAGCTCCAGACAGAGATGTCAGCCGGCAAGGCCATCGCCGCCATCGCCACCGAGCACAAGGTCGCCGCCTCGACTGTGATCAGCACCCTTGTCGCGGATGAGAACACGGAGATCGATGCCGCGGTGACGAGCGGTCAGCTGACCCCGGCGCAGGCCACGCAGATGAAGAGCCAGACGGCCCAGCGGGTCACCGCGGTCGTCAACGGGACCGAGCCGGCGCGTGGCCGCGGCGGCCCTGGCGGCCCCGGCGGTGGCACGCGGGCTGAGGACCAGCAGATTGTCGCCGGCGCCATCGGCATCACCACCACGCAGTTGCAGACAGAGCTGACGGCCGGCAAGACCATCGCCAGCATCGCCACCGAGCACAACGTCACCGCCGCCAAGGTGATCAACGCTTGGGTGGCCTCTGAGAACACCGAGATCGACCAGCGCGTCTCGAGCGGTCAGGTGACCGCCGCACAGGGCGCTCAGATGAAGACGACGACCGTCCAGCGGGTGACCGACGAGGTCAACGGGACAGCCCCGGCACGCGGCGGTTTCGGAGGACATGACGGTTCCCCTGGCCCGCCCTCGGGGTCGTCGCCGACCAACTGAGCACCGAGTCGTCCTCTCCCGAAGCCCGCTCTCATCGGTGAGGGCGGGCTTCTCCATCTCAGAGCTGGGCCGAGAAGAACGCGAGCATGTTGGCCAGGATGGCGGTGCGGTTTCTCGTGAATTGGTGGTCGTCGCCGGGGTAGGTGTGGTACTCCACGATCCTGCCCGCCTTCTGCAGGGCGGCGAAGAGGTGATCGGAGAACAGCTTCGGCACCATGCTGTCGCCGACGTCCTCATCGATCTGCACCGCCGCAGTGGCGCCGTCGAGGTAGTTGATCGCGGACGCCGCGTTCCAGAAGTCGGGATCCGTCAGTGGCGTGCCCTTGCTGGCGATCATGGACTGTGCAACCTGCTGCTGCACCACCGGGGGCGGCGCGGTGGGTGTGGGGGTGACCGTCGACCAGTTGTAGAAGATGTCGTAGAGAGAGCCGACCACGCCGGCCATGAACATCACCGCCCTGATGTCGTGAGAGATCACCATGGCGCGCAGCACCTCGTACCCTCCAAGACTGTGCCCGAGCAGCCCGATTCGCGTTGCGTCCACGCGCGGGTCTGCCCTCACAGTGCTGATCAGATTGAGCAGGTCGTAGGTGTACACCGGCGAGAGATAGCCGCCCTCGGCGACTCCCTGGCTCTGGCCATGACCACGGTAGTCGGGCTTGAGCACCAGGTAGCCCGCCCGCGCCAGGGTGGCGATGAACTGCGCATACGACGCGTCGTCGGTTCGGTAGGTCCTGGGGTCGATGTACCCGTGACTGATGATCACCACGGGCCACCCCGCCACCGGCCGCTTGCTGTCCGGCACGCTCATCAGCGAGTACTCGGTGAGGCCGTCTGACACGAAGGACACCACCCAGTTGACGTACCCTCCCTGGTCCCCATCGGACCGCACCTGTGTCAGGGTGCTGGCCGGGTACGCGCGAGCACGCATCGCGGCGATGGTCAGCGGGTTGAGCGCGACCGTCGTGGCGGTGGGCGTGGGCGACGGCGAGCCGGACGCGATCGCATGTGCTGTGGCGTGGCCCGTGCGTGCCGAGGGTGAGCCGCCGCCCGATGCCAGGCGGTAGACGCCGACCAGGGCAATGGCAACGACCAGGGCGCCGGCACCGGCTCGGGCTGCACGCCGTGTCATGGCCGATCAGCATACGTGCGCTCGGAAGGTCGGAGCCCTGCGAAGCCGCCGTGAGTCGATCGAGCCGGTGCTCAACCACACAGAGAAGGGCCGGCGCAGTGCCGGCCCCAAACTGGTGCGCACGCGCGGGCGAGTGCTACGGAACCGTGGGGAATTGTCCCGCGGTCTCTTGCGCCTCACGAGCGGCGCTTTCACCCGCCTCATGCGACGCGGTCTCATTGGAATGGAACGTTCCGGATGGGGTGGACGGCGTGGTTGTGGTTGCGCTCGGCGTCGCGGTCGAAGTCGCCGCGGTCGATGTGGCGGCGGTCGAGGTTGCGGCGTGAGTGACGATGAAGCCTCCCGCGAAGGCTCCGGTCATGAGCCCGATTGCGGTGGCTGCCAGGGCAGCACGGCGCCCGAGGCCGCCGAGAACGCGGCGTCCGTGAGCCGGCTGGTTCGCACCCGGCTGATTGGTCTCGTTGTCCATGGTGATTTTCCTTGTGGTTGTTGATGAATGTGTGATTGCGACGCGTTTGTGAGGGCGGGCGCGGTCGAGGCCTTTACATGTCGGCTACCCCCGCTTGAACCCGGGCGGGATCGCGGTGGTGAGATGGCTGGTATTCATGCGATGTGCTCCTCTTTCTCGGTGATGAGTTCATGCTGAGCACGCCGCGTCGGAATCGACTGGGGACACTCTGGGGATGCGCTGAGAGACACGGCCCTCTGCGCGACCGAACCACCAGCCCCACACGCTCACACGCGCGTGGGAGCGCGAGATCAGCTCTCAGCCGCGGACGTAGATCACCGCGACGCGATCCGAGTACACCTGGTGCCAGTTGGGCTGTGTCGCCAGCGCGGAGGTCAGAGGCATGTCAGGCTCGAAGACCACGTAGTCGACGTTGTGCCTGTTGAGAATGTCCAGCCAGTCGCTGTGCAAGCCGACCACGTCGACGTACTCGTTCATGATGGTGTCACCCATCAGGTCGGCTTCTCCGAACAGGAAGACGCGCCGCGACTGCTGGGGGTAGAAGCGGTAGATCATGTAGCCGCCCCATGCATAGTCGCTGAACATGTGCGTCCCCACCGTGGGATGCGCGTCGAGATAATCGGCTGCGCCTGACGGGTAGTTGTCCACCGTGCTGGCCGCCTGGTGCGCGAGCAGCGATCGCAGAGCCACGAGCACCACGAGGGCGATGATGGCTGTGACCGTGGCGGCGGCTCCGACCAACCGCTGCGGTCGAAGCCGCGAGATCACGCGTGACCACCGCTGCCCAATGTCTGCGAGCGGGGGGCTCCACGTCCATGCCAGCAGTGGCGTTGCTGTGGCCACGAAGATGGCGATGTGACGGACGGACTGCAGCGCCAGGAGCAGTCCGGTGACGGCCACGATGACGCTGAAGAGCGTCGGCCTGGCACGGCGCAGCGCGAGGCCGATCAGCAGCAGGATGAACATCGCCTCGAAGCCACGCATCTCCCAGTTATGGAAGTCGGGCGATTGCCATTCCCTGATGAACGCCTGCTGCACCGCGCTGGTCTGGGTGCGCCACGAGTACGTGTAGAGCGAGAACCCGTGCGGGTTGATCAGACCGGCGATCGCCGAGGCGATGGAGATGAGGGCGATGCGCCCGGCGCGCGTGCGTGATTGAAGCTTGGACCGGTCCATCAGCCAGCGCACCAACTCCACCGAGAAGGCGATGCCCAGGAACAGAAAGGCGATGACGAAGCCGCCGTGGAAGTTTGCCCACGCCACCATGATCAGCGGCATCGCATAGAGGCCGCGATGATCTCCGTGGAGGAACCTCTCGAGGAGATAGAGCTCGACGCAGACCAGCGCAAAGGTGATCATCTGGGGCCGCGGCCCCCACACCGCCACCCCGGCAACGGCCGCCAGCGCCAGCGCCGCAGCGGTGGCGACGAAGTTGGTCGCGCGCAGGTTGATGCGTCGCAGGAGGAACCAGAACCCAGCCCACGTGATGGCCCCGAATCCCAGGCTCACCGCCAGCTGTCCCCCGACCTTGCCGAGCCCGTACATGAGCAACTCTGAGAGGTACTCGTGATCGGTCCACCGGTGATCGGGGACGGTGTA
This sequence comes from Candidatus Dormiibacterota bacterium, assembly GCA_036732145.1. Lineage (GTDB taxonomy): Bacteria > Chloroflexota > Dormibacteria > Aeolococcales > Aeolococcaceae > Aeolococcus. The sequence goes on along the minus strand of DAINCY010000028.1, from coordinate 12,862 downwards.
CGTGTAGAGATCGTGGGCGGGCAGCGCGTGATGATCGAGGATCCAGCGCGCGGTGACGATGTGCCACCAGTAGTCGGCATCACCCACGCGGCGCACCACCAGCGGCAGCATGCCGATCATCACGGCCAGGACCACCAGCGTGCCCACCGTCCAACTGATCCGCCGGCTGCGAGGCCCGCGGCGGCCGGCGGCGCCGGTGGCAGCGGTCACAGCCTCGAGAGCTCCGCCGGATTCCTCATGTGCAAGTCGCGCGAGGATACCGCGGGATGATCGTCGCCGTCCCTACCGCCGGCAATTCCGCCGCAGGGAGCGCGCCCGCCGGAGGCAGTCCTCCGAGACCTGAGCCGGCACTCCGTACACTCGGGCGATGACAGCCACAACCGACTGCTGACACATGTCGCGATTCCTCCGCACCTCGCTGGGCACAGGGTTCGGCTACCTGCCCGGCGAGCAGCCGCCCGACGGCGCCGGCTGGATCAAGCTCAACACCAACGAGCCGGCGATGCCGCCGTCTCCGCGGGTCGCCACCGCGGTCACTGCTGCGGCCGCAGCCCTCAACCGCTATCCAAGCGCGTACGGCGAGCCGCTGCGCAGCGCTCTGGCCGACCATCACGGCGTTGACCCGTCCCAGGTGATCTTGGGCAACGGGGCCGATGCGCTGATCAGCGACTGCATGCGCGCCTTCTGCGAGCCGGGGACAGCGGTGATCCTCACCAACCCGACGTACTCACTGCTTGGGGTGGCGGCCCGCATCCATGGACTGGACGCCCGCGTGGTCGGGTTGGGAGAGGATGGCCGGCTGCCGCCAGAATTCGCCACCGCTCCGGCTCCTCTCCGGATCCTGGTCAACCCCAACACTCCGACCGGGACCTGGTGTGAGCCTGACCAGCTCGCCGGCGACCTCAGCCCCGCCGCCGGCGTGGTCGTCATCGACGAGGCCTACTGCGATTTCGCCCCGCGGTCGTGCATCCCTCAACTCGCCGAGCATCCCTCGTGGCTGGTGCTGCGCACCTTCTCAAAGTCACATGGGCTGGCCGGCCTGCGGGTCGGGTACGCGGTCGGCTCGGCCGAGCTGATCGCCGATCTCAGGGCGGTCGGAGAGTCGTATCCGGTCGATCGCTGCGCTCTGGCCGGGGCCCAGGCCGCGCTCGAGGATGCCGCGCACCACAGCCGGCTGGTCGAGTCCGTGCTGTCCGAACGTGCTCGCCTGAGCGAGGCACTGAGGCTGCTCGGCTGGCAGGTGACGCCCTCACATGCCAATTTCATCAGCGCGGTGCCCCCGGCCGGCACGGCCCAGGAGGCTGCAGCCAGGCTTCGCGAGAGCCGTGTGGTGGTGCGCTGCTTCGACCGCGGCGATCGCGGCTTGATGCGGATCACCGTGGGGTCGGCGGCAGAGATCGACGCCCTGCTCGCAGCCATCACGTGAAGCGAGTCGCGAGGCCGTCCGTACACTGTGGCCAATGAAGTCCACGGGCGCCACGTCACGACCGGGCGGGTTCGGTGACTGGCTCCCCGGTGCCGCGGCGGCCCGGCGCGCCCTGACCGCGGCGCTCGTCGGCACCTTCGAGGAGGCCGGGTTCGCACTGATCGACACGCCCACCGTCGAGTACGCCGCAACCATCGAGCGCGGGCTGGGGCCGGACGTTCAGGACGAGCTCTTCCGTTTCATGGACGCCGACGGCAGCATGCTGGCGCTGGTCGGCGAGCGCACCGTCAGCGTGGCGCGCACGGTGGCGACCCAGCTGCGACGGGGGCCCTTCCCACTGCGGCTCTGCTATGCCGGCCCGGTGGTGCGCAACCGCGCACTGCTCGGGGGGCGACGGCGCGAGGCCATGCAGGCCGGCTGCGAGCTCGTCGGTGACGCCGACTTGCGCGCCGACGCGGAGTGCATCGCGCTGGCGATCGCGGCCGTCGACGCGGCCGGGGTGCCGGACATCCAGGTGGACGTCGGCCACGCCGACTTCCTACCCGCCCTGCTGGCCGGCGCCGGTGTCGACGCCACCAGCCGGGCCGAGATCGGAACCGCGCTCGTGGCCCGCGATCTTGTCGCGGTGGAGGGCCGGCTGGCCGGGACTGCAGTCGGTGCGGCTGAGCACGCTCTGCTGCTCCGATTCCCCGCGCTGCGCGGAGGCCGTGAACTCCTCGACCAGGCCCGCGCCGGGCTCGAGGCCGAGCGCCCGCTGCGTGCCCTGGACGAGCTGGCGCAGCTGTGGGAGCTGCTGCGCGCTCGCGGGCTGGACGACCGCGTCCATCTCGACCTCGGCGCGGTGCGCGACTGGAACTACTACACGGGTCCAACCTTCGAGCTGTTCAGCGGCGACCTGGGGTTTCCGCTGGGCGCAGGAGGGCGCTACGACTCACTCCTCGAGCGTTTCGGGCTGGCCCAGCCGGCCACCGGCTTCGTGGTGCACGCCGATCGCTGCCACGACGCCATCGCCCGCCGCGCCGAGGCGATAGCCCCCAGGAATGGCAGCGGGCTGCGCATCGCGGTGCCGACAGGCAAGCTGCTGGCCGACGCCTGCTCGCTGCTGCGCGAGGCGGGCGTCGCCCCTGACCTGCGGCCGGAATTGTTCGAACGCCGCCTCCAGCTCAGCGCCGGAGACCACGAGGTGATCACCGTACGACCCACAGATGTCCCGGTCTACGTCGAGATGGGGGCGTGCGACTGCGGGATCGTCGGCAAGGATGTCCTCTGGGAGTCGGAGCGCGAGCTGTACGAGATTGCCGACCTCGGCTTTGGGCCGTGCCGGCTGGTGCTCGCCGCGCCCGAGGGTTCGGCGCTGGCGGCGGGCAGCTGGCCGGCTCCGCTCCGCGTGGCCACCAAGTACCCGCAGGCGGCGCGCCGCTTCTTCGCCAGCCGCGGTGACGGCGCTGAGCTGATCAAGCTGCACGGATCGGTCGAGCTGGCACCCTCTGCCGGCCTGTCCGACGGCGTCGTCGACGTGGTGGCCACCGGCTCCACCCTCCGTGCCAACCGGCTGTGCGAGGTGGCCACCATCGCCGAGTCGACCGCCCGCCTGGTGGTCAATGTGGCGTCGATGAAGACACGCAGCGCCGCCATCACCGAGTTGGCGGCTGCGCTGCGACGAACGGTCGAGGAGCGTCGTTCGTGAACGCCCTGCCCATCCTGACCCTGGCGGAGTGGCGGGTCCACGCCGGCGGCGCCGAGCGCCGTTTCTCCATCCCCGAGCCCGACGCAGCCACCGCACGCCGGCTGCACATGCTGTTTGAACGCGCCATCTCAGCGGTCGAAGCCGTCCGCGAGATCGTCGCGGACGTGCGCGACCGCGGCGACGCGGCCGTCAGCGAGTGGACGGAGCGTATCGACGGCGTGCATGTCTCGACCCCACGCGCCGATCCGGTCTGGATGGCCCAATGCTGGGAGTCCCTCGACACCGCATTGCGCAACGCGCTGGCCGCCGCCGCCGAGCGCATCCGCACGTTTCACGACCTCCAGGTGGACGTGCGCCTCCGCGGCGAGCCGCGGCTGTGCCTGCGACCGGAGCCCCTGCGCCGGGTCGGCTGTTATGTGCCCGGCGGTCGCGCGGCCTATCCCAGCACCGTGCTGATGAGCGTGATACCGGCCCAGGCCGCTGGGGTGGGGTCCATCGCGATCACCAGCCCGCCCACCATCGAGGGAGGCGTCCACCCTCTGGTCGCTGCAGCCGCGCACCTGCTCGGCGTCGAAGAGGTGTACGCGGTGGGAGGAGCGCAGGCGATCGCAGCGCTCGCCCACGGGACAGGGATGATTGCCGCAGTGGACAAGGTGGTGGGGCCAGGCAACCTCTTCGTCACGCTCGCCAAGCGCGAGGTGTTCGGGGCTGTCGACATCGACCAGCTGGCCGGTCCCAGCGAGATCATGGTGATCGCGTCCGCCGACGCCGAACCCAGCCACATCGCCGCCGACCTCATCTCCCAACTCGAGCATGACCCGCTGGCCTGGGCGGTGTGCATCACCGACTCCGACGGCCTGGCTCAGTCGGTCCAGACGGAGTTCGAGAGCAGGGCCGCGGGTGCGGCGCGGACGGGGATCATCGCGGAGTCGGCCGGGCGCCACGGGGCCGTCGTCGTCGTCGATCAGCTCGACGAGGCACTCCCCCTCGCCCTGGCGTTCGCTCCCGAGCACGTGTCGCTTCAGGGCGTGGCTGCCGAGGTTCTGCGTGACCGCGTCCGCGGCGCCGGAGCGGTGTTCTGTGGCACGCTGTCGCCGGTATCGATGGGGGACTACGTCGCCGGACCCAACCACACTCTGCCCACACAGGGCGCGGCCCGGTATCGCGGCCCGCTCTCGGTGATGGATTTTGTGCGCTGGCCGTCGGTGGTCGAGCTGACCGCCGCGGACTTCGACGCGCTGGCCCCGGTGGCGTGCGTGCTCGCCACGGCAGAGGGGCTGCACGGCCACGAGCAGGCGATCCGGTTGCGCATGGAAGCACGGCCATGACAGACCGGAGAGCTGACACCCTGCGTGAGACCAAGGAGACCCGCATCGAGTGCGCGGTGAACATCGACGGCACCGGCCGGTCCACGATCGAGATGCCCCTCCCCTTCTTCCGACACATGGTCGAGTCCTTCGTGAAGTACAGCGGCATGGACGTCCAGCTCACCGGACGCGGCGACGTCGAGGTCGATGCACACCACCTCGTCGAGGACACCGGGCTCGTGCTCGGCACCTGCGTGTCCGAGGCGCTCGGCGACCGGGCAGGCATCGCCCGCTTCGGTCATGCCTACGCGCCACTCGACGAGGCTCTGGTGCGATGCGCACTCGACTACGGGAAGCGGCCCCACGTGGTGTACGAGATGGACGGACTGACCGGCCGCATCAACGACTTCGATGTCGCTGTTCTTCAGGAGTTCGTGCGCGGGTACGCGCAGACCGGCGGGATCAGCCTCCACCTCGACCTCGTCCGCGGTGAGAACCTGCACCACATCGCCGAGGCCGCCTTCAAGGCTCTCGGGCTGGCGACGCGCCATGCCCTGACGGTGGTCGGCGGGGGCATCCCCTCCACCAAGGGAACCCTGTGAGCACCGGCGACCGGCCCCGCGTCGGCGTCTGCGACTACGGTGTCGGCAACCTCCGCAGTGTCGAACGGGCGCTCACCAAGGGTGGCGCGCACCCGGTGGTGAGCGCGGACCCCACGCAGCTGGCGGACTGCGACGGTCTTGTGCTTCCCGGAGTCGGCGCATTCGTTGCGGCAGCCACCGCCCTTCACGAGCGCGGCATCGACGCGGCAGTGGCCGAGATGGTCCAGCGCGGCCGGCCGATCCTGGGCGTCTGCCTGGGTTTTCAGCTCCTCTTCGACGAGAGTGACGAGGGCAGCGGTGGGAAGGGACTGGGAGTGATACCGGGGCGCGTCCGGCGTCTCGACGGGCGCCGCGGCAAGGTGCCGCACATGGGTTGGAATCGCCTCGCCATGCGGCGTCCGTCGGCGCTGCTCGACGGGCTGGCCGACGGTGAGTTCGTGTTCTTCGTGCACTCCTACGCAGGCATCCCCGACGACGACCGCGATGTGGTGGCGACAGCCGACTACGGCGGTGAGGTGGTCGCCGTGGTCGAGCGCGGCGCGGTCCTCGGCACCCAGTTCCATCCCGAGAAGAGCGGAGCTGCGGGCCTGCGCATCTATGCCAATTTTGTCGCCGGTTGCACCGCGCCGGTTCGCGCCTGAGGCCGGTCGTGCTGGTCATCCCTTCCATTGATCTGCGTGGGGGCAGGGTGGTCCGCCTGCTCCACGGCGACTTCGCTCGCGAGACCGTGTTCAGCGACGATCCGGTTGCGGTGGTGCGGTCCTTCGCCGCCAGCGGCGCTCGCCGCGTCCACGTCGTCGATCTCGACGGCGCGCGAGGGGCCGCAGACGCGGCGTCGGCGCGGGCGGCCTCCAACGCGGTGCGGGCACTGTCCGATCTTGGCGTGGAGGTCGAGGTGGGCGGCGGGGTGCGCGACATCGCCGCGGCGCGGCGCTGGTTCGACGGCGGTGCCTCGCACGTTGTCATCGGCAGCCTCGCCATCGGTGATCCCACCGCTGCTGAGGCAGTGTGCACAGCCTTCCCGGGACGCGTCTTGATCGCGCTGGACGTCCGTGACGGGGAGGCGCAGGCGGAGGGCTGGACGCGGTCCCTCGGAGACGCCCTCGCTCACCTTGACCGGTGGGCGGCGTGGCCAGTCGCCGGGGTGGTGTACACGGCCATCGAACGTGACGGCGCCCTCGGCGGTCCCGCCATCGTTGCGCTGCAGGGGGTCTGCGAGCGATTCCCGGGCCCGGTGATCGCCAGTGGCGGGATCACCACCATCGACGACGTGCGAGCATGCCGCGACGCCGGAGCCGCCGGAGCCATCGTCGGCCGCGCGTTGCACGAGGGCATCTTCGACCTCGGTCTCGCGCTGGCTCGCTTCGCCGGCGGCGCCGCGGCATGACCCTCGCCAAACGGATCGTCGCCTGCCTCGACGTCGACGGCGGTCGGGTCGTCAAGGGGATCAACTTCGTCGCACTGCGTGACGCCGGCGATCCCGCGGAGCTGGCGGCGCGCTATGACGCCGACCTCGCGGACGAGCTTGTGTTCCTCGACATCACAGCTTCCAGCGACGACCGCGACATCCTCCTCGACGCGGTGCGGCGCACCGCCGACTCGGTGTTCATCCCACTGACCGTCGGCGGCGGCATCCGCGGCCTCGGCGACATCGACCGGCTGCTGCGGGCCGGCTCTGACAAGGTGTCGCTGAACACCGCAGCCCTGAATCGGCCCGGACTCATCGAGGAGGCGGCTGCCGTCTTCGGCGAACAGTGCATCGTGGTCGCCATCGACGTCCGTCAGGGCGAGCACGGCTGGGGGGTGTACTCCCACGGCGGCCGGCGCGATACGGGCCGCGACGCGGTGGAATGGGCCCGTGAGGCCGCCGAGCGCGGAGCCGGGGAGATCCTCCTCACCAGCATGGACCGCGACGGCACCCTGAGCGGCTACGACCTGGCGATCACCGCGACGGTGGCGGCCGCGATCCCCGTCCCCCTGGTCGCCAGCGGCGGCGCCGGCGAGCCCGAGCACCTGCGCGCGGTCCTCACCGAGGGCGGTGCGGACGCCGCCCTGGCAGCCTCGATCTTTCACTTCGACGCCCACCCGATCCCGGCCACGAAGAGGTACCTGGCAGGCGCCGGGGTGGAGGTGCGCCTGTGAGCGACCGGCCGAGTTTCGGAGGCGACGGGCTGGTCCCGGCGATCGTGCAGGACGCCGCCACCGGGATGGTTCTCATGCTCGCCTACATGAACGCGGAGGCATGGGAGCGCACCGTGCAGACCGGGCAGGCGTGGTTCTGGAGCCGATCACGAGGCCAGCTCTGGGAGAAGGGGTCGACCAGCGGTAACCGCATGGCGGTGCTCGAGATCCGCCTCGACTGCGACGACGACAGCGTGCTGCTGCGCGTGGACCCCGCCGGCCCCGCCTGTCACACCGGCGAGCGGTCCTGCTTCTTCACAGTCGTGGAGGCCAAGGACGGTGACTGACACCGACGACGATCTGGCGCTGGCGCTGGCGCTCGCCGACCTCGCCGACGAGATCACCACCGCGCGTTTCGGCGCTGCCGATCTGCGCATCGACATCAAGCCCGACGACAGCCCGGTCACCGACGCCGACCGCACGGTCGAGGAGATGATCCGCGCCCGCGTCGCGTCGGCGCGTCCCTCACACGCAGTGCTTGGTGAGGAGGGCGGGTCGAGCGGAGAAGCCGAGTGGCGCTGGATCGTCGATCCCATCGACGGGACCAAGAATTTCGCCCGTGGAGTGCCGGTGTGGGGAACGCTGCTCTCGCTGCAGCATGAGGGCAAGGAAACCTGCGCCGTGATCTCCGCGCCGGCACTGGGACGGCGGTGGTGGGCACGTCTGGGCGGGGGAGCGCAGTGCAACGGCACGCCGCTTCGTGTGTCCTCGGTGTCTCGTTTGCAGGATGCCAGCGTGTCCTTCTCTGACGTGCGCGACTTCGCCCTGCACGGTTGGGGCGAGGGCTTCACGCGCCTGGCGGAGGCGTGCCTGCGCACGCGCGGCTTCGGCGACTTCTGGTCGCACACGCTGGTGGCGGAAGGCGTCATCGATTGCGGGATCGAGCCGGTCGTCAATGAGTGGGACGTCAGCGCGCTGCGTCTGATCGTGCGCGAGGCCGGGGGCAGCTTCACGGACTTTGCCGGGGTGGATCACTGTCGCGGTGGCAACGTGATCACCAGCAACGGACTCATCCACGACCAGGTGCTGGCCTGCCTCAGCCCCGCAAATGCCCATCGCCGCCAGCGTGACTAGGATGCGCCTATGCGAGGGCTACCAGCCGTGCGGCGGGCCGTGGCAGGTCGGATTCATCCCGGCCGATGCCCGATCTGTGGGCCGACGATCTTCGACGCTCGCGGTGCGTGGCTACGCGACGCCTACGTCTGTCGCCGATGCTGGTCGATCCCCCGACAGCGGGCGTTGATCTTGGTGCTCCAGCACGTGGTTCCGGATTGGCCGAGCAAGAGGATTTTCGAGTCGTCGCCGAGCGGACCAGCGTCAGCGCTGCTCGCCCAGCGGTGCCGTGCCTACACGCCCTCACAGTTCTTCGAAAACGCGCCCTCGGGGTCGTGGCGGGACGGCGCGCGAAGCGAAGACTTACGCAGACTGACCCTCGCCGATGCCTCTTTCGATGTTGTCCTCACCCAGGACGTCTTCGAGCATGTCGTCGACCCAACGGCGGCATTCCGCGAAATCGCGAGAGTGCTCCGTCCCGGTGGCGCGCACGTCTTCACGGTGCCGATCTACAGGCGCCAGCGCACCGTCGTTCGGGTCAACGACGACGGCATGGAGCTGATGGAGCCGGAGTACCATGGCAACCCGATCGGTGACGGCCGCTCCCTGGTCGTCCGAGAGTGGGGTGACGACATCACCAAGTTCATCGAGGACGCAGCCGGCACGCCCACCGAGCGTCACGCGGTCACGTCGTGGTTCCATGGATTGCGCGGTGAGATGAAGGACGTGCTCGTCAGCCGGAAGCCTTAGACCCGGGTGGCGACAGTCCACGTGCCGCTCACACTCGGGCGAGCAGGAAGACACCACTGATTGGTCGAGTCGTGTCCGCGCCGAGCGCCGACGATCGTCGTGGCCAGGCTCAGGGTGACGGAGGACGGTGATGGCGACGCAGCAGTGTCCGGTGTGCGGCGAGTGGATCGACGACCTGGCGACTGAGCTCTGTCCCACCTGCGGAGAGGCGATCACGCCTGATGACGGCGCCACCTGAGGCCGGCCGCGTCAGCGCGCCCCGGCGCCCTCACCAACAGGAAGCTGTGCGTCGATCCACGCCTGGAGCGCATCGCCGGATTCCCAGGAGGTGATCACCGCGTAGCGGGGCTGCGGTCCCGGGTTGTGGACCACGTGCCAGAGCCGCTGGGTGTCGATGACGAACTGCATGCCGGCGTGCAGCGGAATCCGCGATTCCGTCAACTCGTCGTCCTTGTCCTCGCGGAGGATGAAGGTGGCGTTGCTGTCGGTGAGCTCCAGCCACGAGCGCACCACCCAACCCTCACCCTCGGGGTTGAGGCGGTTGTTGTCGTCGAGGTGCAGCTGGCGGCGCGCGTAGGACTCGTCACTGGGATTGAGCTTGATGACGCGCACACGACCGTAGCGGGCGCCCACGGCCTCCACGTAGCGGACGAATGAGGGTGCGATGTCCCGGTTCTTGGTCCAGATGCCGTCCTTGTCGGGCTTGCCGTGGTCCCAGAAACCGGCACACTCCATCTCGCCGAGGGCCGACGCGAGCGGAGCGAAGTTGGTGTCTCCCCCGCTCTTCCAATCGATGTACTCCAGCCCGAGCCACTCGCTCGGCGGGATGGCTGGACCCTGGCGGTCGTGGAGGAGGACGAACCCCGTCTCAGCAAAGATCGGCAGTGTGCGGTGGGCCATGACTGCGAGACTCCTGTGAGGATGGGACAGTGACGGAACGTCGAAGCCGCCGATAGGGTACGCCGGGCGCCGACGCCCGGGTCGCCGGTAGGCTTGCTCTGTGATCGACCCCGCTGTCGCCGAGCTCGAGGAGGAGTTGGAGTTCGCCCAAGAGCTGGCCGACGCGGCCGACGCCATCTCCATGGACCGTTTCCGCGCCCTCGACCTCGTGGTCACCTCCAAGCCCGATCTCAGCCCGGTCACCGAGGCCGACCACGGCATCGAGCGCGTCATCCGAGACCTGATCGCCAAGCGGCGCCCGGCGCACGCGGTGGTCGGCGAGGAGTTCGGCGGCGATGTGGAGGCGCAGGGCGGTTGGCGTTGGGTGATCGACCCCATCGACGGAACCAGGAGCTTCGTGCGGGGCAACGAGACCTGGGGCACGCTCATCGCGCTCCAGCACGACGGTCGATCCGTGGTCGCGGTCGCCTCCACGCCCGCATACGGGCACCGCTACGCGGCCGTCCGCGGTGGTGGGGCAACAGTCGATGGACGGAGGCTGAGGGTGTCGCGGATCACCAGCATCGAGCAGGCGATGATTGCTCACACCTCGGTGTCCGGCTTCGCGCGCATCGGCATGTCGGATGCCCTGGTGGAGATCGCCGGGCGCTGCTGGGACGCGCGAGGCCTGGGCAACACCAACTCGCACCTCGCTGTCGCCCGAGGCACCGCCGACATCGGCTGGACGTCGCGCGCCAACGTGTGGGACTTCGCGGCGCTCTCGCTCATCGTTGAGGAGGCCGGCGGGCGGTTCCTCGACCGATCCGCCGACGGGCCGCTGGGTGGCACCGGGCTCTCCACCAACGGACTTCTCCACGACGAGGTGGTGGCTCTCACCGACGCTGACCGCAACCGTCACCCGTAGATCGGGTCAGCCGGCCACCCCGTCCATCGTCACCTGGTCGGCGCCGGTGAGGGTCACGTTGGTCACGGCGCCGGTGTCCGCCTGGAGAACCGCGAGCGTCGTCGTGTCGACCTGCACCATGAGGTGCGAGGCGTCGATCCACCCCAGCACGTTGTAGCGGCGGCCGAGGTTGTGGGTGGCGCCGCTGCTGCTGAGGAACACCAGCGCAAAGTTGCTGCTCGATTGGCAGGCCATCCGGGTCCCGTCCGGCGACAGGAAGCAATTGGTCAGAGACAAATTGCCGTTGATCTGTGCGCACGGGCTCGACATGAACGAGTGATGGATACCGTTGAGGTCGACCGCCGCGATTGCGCACGTGTTGGCACCGTCCGGCGAGTTGTACTCGCTCTCGTTGCAAACTGCTCCCGCGCGCGTCAGCAGCCCGGTCAGCGACCAGGAGTAGGACTCACCGGACGCCGCCGCGGCAGGCTGCTCGCAGATCGTGGCCGCGCGGCTCTGTGTGGTCGCGTTGATGACGTGCAGCGACTGGGCGCAGGCGATCGAATTCGTGCCGGATCCGTACCCGTAGTTGCCGCAGTTGGCGGATCCAATGGCGTCGACGACGTTGTTCGCATGCCAGGCGATCGGCCAGCGGTACGCGGCGACGGCGGTATTGCTGAAGATGTCGACATGGCCGTTGGCGTCACGCAGATCCTCGATATAGCCGTGGCCGGTCGTCCTGGTGCCGACGGACTGCTCGGTGATCACCGAGACCGCCACGCGCTGGCCGTCGGGGCTCACCGCGAATGCGAGGGTGGATGCCGTGCCCGCCGCGATCGTCTTCAGCACCGGAGCGGAGCCGTCGGGGTTGAGGGTATGGATGTCGGTGTCACCGTCGAGGTAGTACGCCCCGCTCGTGGTCGCATTGGCCAGGGGTATGGTGATGGTCTGGTGCGGCTTGAGCAGAGGCAGCTTCGCGGTGACACGGGCGACGATGTGGCCTGCCTCGTCGACGAGGAGCACGTCGTACGTGCTGCCCTGGCGATTGTTGTTGGTGGCGAGCAGCGCGAACGGCCCGGTGGGGGCCGGGGTCGCGGTCGGCGTGGCCCCGTGCGTGGGGGTCGGCGCAGGCGAGTGACTCACGAGCGGGCGTGACGTCGCCGCGGCCGACTGGGTGCTCGCGCAGGCGGTCAGCGCCAGCGCGGCGACGGCGAGGATGGCTGTAGATCGTACGGGCGGCATCGGTGAACTCTCCAAACGCGCCGATTGTTCGGCACTGGTCACCTAACGCGACCCCGGGCAGCCCCGTTACGCGTCGCCCGGCGCGGAGTCGCGCCGAGGAGTGGGCGAGCGTGGACGAAGTATCGACTTCGACCGCGCTCAGGGGCGAGGATCTGCCTCGCCCGGTTAGAAGCCGTGGGGCGAGCGTGGACGCGGCGTCAGCATCGACCGCGCTCAGGGGGCGAGGATCTGCCTCGCCCCGTCAATTACGCTCGCTTGCGCGACCACTCCGCGGCGTTGTCCTCGAAGTTGGCAGCGTCCTCCGGCCGCGAGCCGTGGCTGCCCACCTCGGCGGCGGCGAGCTGGTCGGCGTCGGGAGCATCCAGGAAGGCATCCTCGCGATCGCCGGCCTCGGGGGCCGCGCCCTGCGGGGTCACCTCTCCCTCGTCCTCGGATTCGCGATCGGCGCTCTCGAGCGAGATCGGTGGTTGTTCCGGAGTGGTCTCGTCCGGCGGGCTGTCGGGGTATCCCTCGGGGATGTCGTTCTCAGCCATGTCCGGGCACCATCCCTCCGACGCTTCTGCTTGCGAGCATCGTACAGCGGCCGCGGCTGGGACGTTGATCCGCATGGCCCTTCGCGAGGCGGAGAATGGCCCGCGGACGATCGCCGAACCCCCTGCGCCACAATTGACATCGACGTCACTTTGCCCCGGAGGCCATTCGAGCCATGCCTGAAGCGGTCATCGTCGCGGCCGGTCGGTCACCGATCGGGCGCGCCATGAAAGGATCCCTGGTCAACGTCCGCCCTGACGACCTCGGCGCGTACATCGTCACCAAGGTGCTCGAGCAGGT
>DAINCY010000027.1:0-24824 GCA_036732145.1 Candidatus Dormiibacterota bacterium | reverse complement strand
CCGATCAGCTTCATCGTGGTGGTGCTCCTCTACTACGACCTGCGCATCCGCAGGGAGGCCTTCGACATCGAGATGCTCGCGGCCAATCTCTGATGCGCAGCCGGTTGCTATGCGCGGCAGCGATGCTGCTGGCCGTGCCGGTGATCGCGACGACGGCCCAGGTACAGGCGGCGGGCTGCGCCGCGCTCGATTACCAGGCGGGCCTGGCGGCGGCCAGCACGGCCTTGCAACACACGCCGCCAAACGTGGCCGGCGCGCTTGGCGACGTGAGCGCGCTGGTCAGTGCTGACCACGGAAGCACGGTGGCGCTCCAACCGGTGCTCGATGATCTCGCCGCCTCACCGCCCCAGGTGGCTGACGCCCAGCTGCGGCTGACGTCGATGAGCGCCACCCTCGCCTACCCACGCGGGTCGGTCTGCAACGAGAACGCCGGCGCGGCGCGCAGCGCTCTGCACAGCGTGTACGCCTCGCCGGACTTCCGCCACCTTGACGACAGCACCCAACCGGGGTTGCTGGCCACGATCCTCAACTTCCTCCGCGATCTGTTCAACCGCGCCAGCGCTGCTCTCGGTCCGGCCGGCGCGGTGCTGCTGGCGCTCGCCGTCGTCGGCCTCGCGCTTTTCCTGGCGTGGCGCCGCTGGCGTGGGTCGGCGGCGCTGCGCAGTGCCAGGTACGACGAGCCCGCCGGCGTCGGTGACGATCCCGAGACGGAGTGGAGCGCCGCCCAACGCGCCGCCGCCGCGGGTGAGTACCGCGAGGCGGTGCGCCGTGCCTTCCGCTCCGCACTTCTCGAGGTGGCGGTGCGCGGGGGTCTCCACATCGACTCGACCTGGACCACCCGAGAGCTGCTGCAGCGCTGCCATGCCGACGGCGACGTGCTCGTCGCGCTCGCCGCGGCGGCGGCGCTCTTCGAACGCGCCTGGTACGCGGAAGTGGCGGTGACGCATGACGATTGGACTCGCGCCGCGGAGCGCTGCGCCACCGTGCGACAGCTCGCCCGGCACGCCGGGGCGGTGGCGCGGTGAGACGCACGGTGACGCCATACGTGCTGGCCGCGACCGCCCTGATCGTCGCGCTGATCCTGCTCGTGCTCGGCACCGCGCCACCGGCTCAGAACAACGATCCATCGTCGCGCGTCGCCGGCAAGGCGGGAACCCTGGCGCTGTACAGATGGCTCGGCGACCTCGGGTTCAACGTCCATCGTATCGGCGGCACGTTCGACACGTCGGCAACGGACGTGCTGCTCATCGTCGACCCGCGCAGCACGCTCAGTGACTCGGACGCCGAGGCGGTGATGACATCACTTGCCAAAGGCACCGATCTCATCCTGGCACTGTCTCCTGAGAGCCAGGATCAGGCTGCGGCTCTCCTGGTCCGCCTGCGCATCGGCCTGACCACCGCGCGAACCGCGGGCACCTCTGTGCCGGCGCAGCCCATCGACGCCGGCAGTCGCGTGCACAGCGTGCCCATGACGGCGGGCAGCGCCATCGATCCTGCGCCGTATCTCACGCCACTCCTGACCCAGGCGGGGGCCCTGACCGGAGTCGCCGAGCAGGTGTCGGGCGCGGGACGAGCCTACGTGCTGGCCTCGGCGTTCCCGCTCAGCAACGATGGGCTGCGCGCTGCCGACTCCTCGACGCTGGTTCTCTCCATGCTGGAACGCGCTCGCGGCGGTGCCATCGGCTTCGACGAGTACCACCACGGCGAGATCACCGTTGGCACAAGCGGCGCCGCCGCGGTTTTCGAGAGCCCGCTGGGCCTGGCGCTTCTCCTGGGGGTGATCGCCGCATTGGTGTTCCTGGCGCTCAGTGGCCGCCGTCTCGGTCCGCCTCTGCCGGCCGGCGACGCCGCGCTGGTTCCCACCACCGCCTCCTACATCGACGCCATGGCGGGGCTCTACGAGCGCAGTCGCGACCGTGGGGCGGTGGCATCCCGATACGCGGAGGAGTTGAAACAGCGCCTTGCCGCGGGGGCGGCCGGCGATCTTGGACCACACGGGGATGAGGCATTCGTGGCCGGTCTGGAGGCTGCGCGACCCGAGCTCGCCGTCGACGCCGCCGCCGTGCTGCGACGGGCGCGAGACCTTGCCGCCGCCACCCCGGATGCCACCGCCCTGCTGGCCCTGGCGCGTGATGTCGACGACCTGGAGCGGCGCTGGGCGCAGCCGGCACCGGCCGCCACGGCACAATGGCGCCAGTGACCCGCACCGCCGAGCTGCGCCGCGCCTTCCACGACGCCGTCGGTCGCGCCGTCGTCGGCCAGCAGCAGACGATCGATGGGCTGCTGCTCACCATTCTTGTCGGTGGCCACGTGCTCCTCGAGGGGGTTCCGGGGACGGCCAAGACGCTGATGGCGCGCTGCGCGGCCGCGGCCCTTGACGCCCGTTTCACGCGCGTCCAGTTCACCCCCGACCTGCTGCCCTCGGACATCATCGGCACCAGCGTCTGGCGCGCCGATCGTGCGCAGTTCGAGTTTCGCCCGGGGCCGATCTTCACCGACACGCTCCTCGCCGACGAGATCAACCGCGCACCCGCCAAGACGCAGGCCGCACTTCTGGAAGCGATGGAGGAGCGCCAGGTGACCTCCGACGGCGAGAGCCGGCCCTTGGGGGATCGCTTCATGGTGGTGGCCACTCAGAACCCGGTGGAGTACGAGGGCACCTACCCTCTCCCCGAAGCGCAGCTCGACCGCTTCTTCTTCAAGCTCGGCGTCGACACCCCGGACCAGCCCACCGAGGCGGCAATGCTGCGCCGCATCGACGCCGGCTTCAACCCCCATGACCTGGTGGCGGCGGGCATCGCGCCGGTCATCGACTCGGCAGCACTGGCTGCGTCTCGCGCCGAGGTGGCGGCTGTGCGCGTGAGCGACGAGGTGGTCGGCTACATCACCGCGATCGTGGCCGCGACTCGCACCTCGCCCGACCTCAGCCTGGGGGCCAGCCCGCGCGGAGCGATCGCCCTGCTCCGAGGTGCCAAGGCGATGGCCTGCATCCAGGCGCGCGACTACGTGATCCCCGAGGACGTCAAGGACATCTGCGTCCCCGCCCTCCGCCATCGACTTGTCCGGCGAGCTGAGGCCGAGCTCCAGGGCGTCGAGGAGGTGAGCGCGGTCGAACGCGCCCTGGCCCGGGTCCCCGTGCCGCGATGACGCGGCGCGCCCTGGCGCTGCTGCTCACCACCTTGGTGGTGGTGGCGCTTGGTGCCGCGGCCCCCGCCCTGCTGGTGACCGGCATGGTGCTCTTCGTCATCGCGGCGGCTTTGGTGGTGATCGACTGGCGCAGGGCTCCCGGCTCCGACAGGGTGTCGGTGGAGCGCGGCAACGACGCCCTCTTCTCGGTGGGCAGGGCCAACCCGGTCATGCTGACCGTGCGCGCGCCGCGCACGGCGTCGCTGCTGCTGCGCGACGCCGCGCCCGGGGCGATGATCGCGTCGGCACAGCTGCTGCCCCTGCGTGGCTCCGGTGAGACCGGCTACACGCTGACCCCGCGGGCGCGCGGCGACGCCGCCTTCGGTCGCGTCCACGTGCGCTCGATGGGCCCGTGGGGCCTGGCGACTCGCGACTTCACCAGCGCGCAGGAGGCAACCGTCCGCGTCGACGCCGACATTTCCGCGGTGCGCGTGTACGAGGCGCTGGCTCGTCGCGGACAGCTCGAGGAGCTGGGGGTGCGCACCCTGCGCCGCCACGGCGAAGGGACGGAGTTCGAGCGCGTCCGCGAGGCCGTCCCCGACGATCCGCTGCGCTTCATCAACTGGCGGGCGACCGCGCGGACCGGACGGCTCATGGCCACCGAGCTCTCTCCCGAACGCGACCAGCCGGTCATCGCCTGCCTCGATCACGGGCGGCTGATGGGCGTCGGCGCCGGCCCATTGACCAAGTTCGACCACGCCGTCAACGCCGCCCTGCTTCTGCTCCATGTCGCGTTGCGCACCGGCGACCGTGCCGGCCTGGTGGCGTTCGCCGACACCGTCACCGCCACGGTGGAGCCACGCAGTGGTGCGGCGCAGCTGCGCCGACTTCTCGACGCCATCGGACCCCTGCACCCCGGTGAGATCGAGTCCGACCACGCCGCCGCACTGACAGAGGTGCGCATCCGTCAGCGACGCCGCGCGCTGGTCGCCATCTTCACCGACATTGTCGATCGCGACCAGGCGGCGGCGCTGATCGCGCAGTGCACGCTGCTGCGCCGACGCCACCTGCCCCTGGTGATCACTGTTCGCGATCCGGCGGTGGTCGACATCGCCCGCGCCCGCCCCGGCAACGCTACGGCGGTGTACGCACGCGCTGTGGCCGGGGGCATCGACTCCGACCGCGCCGATGCGGTACGTCTGTTGCGCGCCGGTGGGGTCGACGTCATCGACGCTGACGCCCGCACCCTCTCGCCGCGACTGGTCAACCGCTACCTGGAGCTGAAGCGCCGCGCGGCACTCTGACGCTAGTACTGCCGCACCACGTAGGTACCGGCGATCTTGTCGTGCCAGCCCTGCTTGCGCGCGTCGAAACCGGCCCAGATCAGCCCGAGCGCGAGGGGGATGAACGAGATCACAAACCCGACGTAGCGGAGCACCGCCTTGCCGATGTCAATGCTCTGCCCGTCGGCGGCATTGACCACACGCATGCCCAGCGCCTTCTGTCCCAGCGACGCGCCCAGCAGACTCCAGGTCAGCACCCAATACCCGCCGAGCACAAGGAATCCGATCCACGACCCCAGGGCCCCCGTCCCGGTGTTGCAGGTGTAGGCGCCGTTGACGGTGACGCAGTGGATGCCCGTGCCTGTCGACACGTTGAGCACCGCGCCGAGAATCCCGATGGGGATGACGTCGATGAGGTACGAGACGAACCGGATCCAGAAGCCCGCGTACTGCAGGCCAGGAGCTGGCCCCGCTTTGATCGTGGGCATCGCCACCCCGCCCCACTGTGGAGTGGCCCCGGCGTACGGGTATTGGGGCGTGAACGATGGCGGGTAGCCGCTCGGCGGAGCGGGCGGGTAGCCCGGCGGGGGCAGAGTTCCGGGCAGCTCGCCAGGTCCCGGTGGAGGACCGAACCCGGGTCCCGGCGGGCCACCGGATGGGGGTCCCGGCGGGCCACCGGACGGAGGTGGGGGCAAGGCGGCCACGATGCTCTCCTCGTGAATCGCAAATATCTCAGGCGGAGGGTCGCGCGAAGAGCGCCTTGGTCTCCGCTTCGAACTGCAGATAGTAGATGGCGACGGCCGCGAGGATGACCCGAAGGCCGGCCTGGAGAGGATCGGCGAGCGACAGCAACCCGAGCACGATCGACACACATTCAAAGGCGAGGACGCCGATGCGGGCACGCCGCGAGAGCCTCCCCAGCAGGACTCCCCCCCAGATCAGCAGCGCTGAGACGAGCAGCACGATGACTCCGATGCCGATGATCAGGGTGGTCCCGCCGGTCCCCTGCAGGTTCAGCGCCGTGGCGAAAGCGCTGCCGCCGAAGATCAGGAGGGCGCCGTTCAACACGCCGAGGGCCCCCTGGACGTAGACGATGACCCGCGTGGTGCGCAGTCCGGAGGGAAGAACCATGGGCTGCACTGTCCTGCTCTCTCCTCTGCTGCGTAACGGGGCCGCAGTGGCGGCAGTGTAGGAGACAGCCGAGCGCGCTCGGGTCAGCCCTGCGCTGCGGCCTCGAGGGCCCGGTGCGTATCCGGCGCAAACAGCAGCGCGATGATGGCCACGTACAGCGCGACGTTGATGAACAGCGACAGCGACAGGTCAGCGGAGCGGAAGAGCTCGAGCACGGCGAGGAAGACCTGCATGCTGAGGATCACAGTCCTCGCCCACGGCGCCAGACGGCCCAGCTCGGCACCGAGCCAGAGGAGCGCCACGCCGGCGGCGAGGTAGACGACGCCGAGCATGACCGCCCCGCTGCCGCTGAGGGTGCCGCCGTGGAACGGGATGGCGCCGCTGCTCCCGAACAGCGTCGCGATCAGCACCAGGAAGACGCCGGCAAGCATGGTGAAGGCGGCCTGCGTCCAGACCAACGAGCGGCACACCCGCACCGTCATGGGCAGAGAGCTGCCGGAGAAGCTGAAGGGCATGGCCCGATCGTACGTCGGGTCCAAGGCCGACGACGGTTCCGAGACGAATTTGTCAGACGGGCGTGGCCAGGGGTTCGGGCAGTGCCTCGATGGTGGCGATCACCGCGCGGGTCAGCTGCGTCGGCGTGCTCGCCCCGGCGGTCACGCCGATCTTGTGCATGCCGGCGAACCACTCCGGTCGCACCTCGGCTGCCGTATCCACCATGAACGCGGGCTTCCCGGCGCGCTCCTCGACCACCTGGACCAGCCGGAGGCTGTTGCTGCTGCGCCGGCTGCCCACCACCACCACGCAGTCCACGTCGGTGGCGGCGAGCACCGCCGCCTCCTGGCGCTGCTGGGTGGCCAGGCAGATCTCGTTGTGTACCGCGATGTCTGGGAAGCGCTCGATGAGCCGGTCGATGATCGCCTTGGTGTCCCACATCGATAGCGTCGTCTGGCAGGTGACCGCCAGGCGAGTGCCCGGCGGGAACTCGAGGTCGTCAACCTCCTCGATGCGCTCGACCAGGGTGGTGGCGTCGGGGGCCACACCCAGCGCACCGGCGGGCTCGGGGTGGCCGCGCTTGCCGATGTACACCACGTGGTGGCCCTCGTCGGTGAGGCGACGCACCAGGTCATGGGTGCGGGTGACGTCGCTGCAGGTGGCGTCGACGACGTTGAGGCCGCGGCGCTTGGCCTCAGCGACGACCACGGGAGAGATGCCGTGGGCGGTGAAAACAACCGTGCCGGACTCGATCTGGTCGAGGCCCTTCATGCGATCGGGGGCGTCGACCAGGAGGACACCGTGCTCCTCGAGCTCGCGGGTGACGTGCTCGTTGTGCACCAGGTAGCCGAGCATGGTCACCTTCTCGCCCTCGGCGCGCTCGCTGCCCACCCGTTTGGCGATGCGGATGGCTTCGACCACGCCATGGCAGTAGCCACGCGGGGTGATTCGGACAACCTCCATCTCGCAGACCAGTCTACGCCGAGGGCGCGGAGGCTCCGGCCGGCACGGTGTCCAGCAGGATCCGGCTGGGTGCGCGACGCTTCCGGCCGGTGAGCAACAGCCAGCTGTACAGGGCGGTGCCGACCATGGCGCCAATGAGCAGCTTGAACCAGGCCGGCAGCGCCGACGGTGAGACATACGCCTCGAGAATCCCCGAGACGATGAGCAGCGACGCGCTCCCGGCGGCCAGTCCCAGCGAGCCCATCGCCGCCCTGCTGAATGCCTCACCGCGCCGGAGCAGACCGGGGCGCAGGATGGCCTCGCCGACGTACAGCCCGGCGGCGCCGGCGATCACGATGATGCTCAACTCCAGGACGCCGTGAGGGACGATCAGAGGCCAGAAGGCGAGGTCGTAGCCGCCCTGGTGCACCGCCGCCGCGATGGTCCCGAGCATCCAGCCGTTGGCGGCAAGAATGAGCGCCGTGGGCAGGCCGGCGAGGGCGCCGCCGAGGAAGCAGACGGCCGCCACCTTGATGTTGTTGGTGATGATCACGGTGCCCAGCAGGGGTGCGCTCGGCAGGGCACTGATCTGGCCACGCGCCAGCTGGTCGAATCCCGACTGCGGGATCAGCGAGGCGCGCAGGTCGGGGCGCAGGTCGACAGCCAGCCAGCCGGCAACCGCCCCGGCGACCATCAGGCCGAGGCTGAGCAGGACGTACCTCCGCCGTGCGCGGAAGGCGCGCGGGATGCCGACGGCGAACCAGCGCACCAGGTCGAGCGGGCGCGCCGGCGGCGATCGGAAGAGCATGGGGTGCGCGCGGGCGCAGAGGTCGTTGAGGTACGTGGCCACGTCGTCGTCAGGGAAGTCGCGACGCGCGATGGCCAGGTCGCTGGCCGCCTCTCGGTACAGCGACCCGAAGTGCTCGAGCTCGGCGGCGGGGATGTCGCGCAGGCGACCGCGGCGGCTGCGCTGCAACATGGCCTCGAGCTGTGCCCATCTGTCCCGGCGGCGGGCAACGAAGTCGCCGAGGGTCAACGAGCGCGGCTCTGCAGCTGCAGGTAGAGACGCTCCAAGAACAGCTCCGGCGGCCATTGCCGCTCGGGAGCAGCGGCGGGCAGTTGCATACGATCGAGCAGGCGCGTGGTCATGTCATGCGCGAGCCGGGCACGCAGAGGAGGTTCAAGTCCCGGGCGCGTGAGGAAAGTGCGGATGGCGGTGAGCTCGCGATCGCCGAGACGGTCGACGCCGTCGATGACGGGACCTGCGTCCGGGGTGCGCAGCATCACCGGCGGCGGAACCACCGCGGCGGCAAAGGACACCGCCGGACGCACGCGTACCACCACCGTGCCGGCCAGGAGATCGCCGATGCGGCGCGACTGGCTGTTCCAGAACATCACCACCACGCCCAGCCCGAACGTGACGTCGACGATGCGGGCGACGTTGCGGAGCAGCAGCTGGCCGGCGGTGGGCGCGGCACCGGAGATGTCGAGGACGCGGAGCTGGCCGGCCGACTTACCCGGCGTGCGCCCCCCGGTGGCCACCTCGCAGATGGTGAAGTAGCCGACCTCCACGAACAGCGTCACCCCGCCGACAGCCAGGACCGCGAGCGCCGCGTTCTGCGGGTTGGACCCGTCGATCGCGCCCAGCACCGCGATATCCACGATCACCGCGATGACGCCAAGGATGAGCGAGTCGAGAAGCTGCGCGATGAACCGGCTGCCCAGGCCCGCAATGTCATAGCCGATGCCGACGTTGTCGGAGGTGCTCACCCTGAGCACGTCGTGCTGACTGGTGCCCACGCGTGCATCGTGGCACAGGGGGGCGTTCGATGCCGGCGCGCGATGGGTCTGCGTCAGCGCGGGTACGATGCGCCGTCGAACCGGAGCGGACGTCAGGAGGAAGGCATGGCCGAGGTCAAGGCGGAGCTGGTCGGCAACCTCTGGAAGATCGTCACCGAGGTCGGCCAGGAGGTCGAGGAGGACGACACTCTCATGATCCTCGAGTCCATGAAGATGGAGATCCCCATCACGTCTCCGCTCACCGGGACTGTCAAGCAGATCCTGGTGCACGAGGGCGAGGTCGTCCAAGAGGGGCAGACCGTCGCGGTGGTGGAGTAGCGTCGTCGTCGAAACGGGGCTCGGCGCCTCTCAGCGGCCGCGGAAGGTCGGGGCCCGCTTCTCCAGGAACGCGGTGACGCCTTCGCGAAAGTCCTCGGTCAGCGACACCGCGGTGAGCTGTGCGTGCAGGTATCGAAGAGCGTCCTCGTAGTCGAGCGAGTCGGCGGCGTAGAACGCGTCGCGTCCCAGGTGCATGATCAGCGGACTCCAGCCGGCGATCTCCGCCGCCCACACGTGGGCGAGTTGGCGCACCTCAGTGGCGGGCGCCACCCGGTTGACGAAACCCCATTGCAATGCCGTCGCCGCGTCGATGCGCGCACCGGTCATGAACAGCTCAAGGGCGCGCTTGCGCCCCAGATTGCGGGTGACGATGGATGTGATGATCATCGGCCACACCCCGACCCTGATCTCCGGTGTCCCGAAGGTGGCGGTGTCGCTGCACACCAGCAGGTCGCAGCACAGGGCCAGACCGAAACCGGCGGCGAGCGCGTGACCGTTGACGCAGCCGATCAGCGGCTTGCCGAGCCGCTCGCAGGCGATGAACAGCTCAACGAAACCGCCGCCCTCGGCGTGGCGCTGCGTCTCGGTGGCGTCGACTGCGAAAGTCGCTAGGTCGGCACCCGCACAGAAAGCCCGCTCGCCGGCGCCCGTGAGCACCACGGCGCGCACCGCTGTGTCGTCCTTCGCGCCCTGCAGCGCGAAGGTGAGGTCGCGGAGCATCTGGGGACCGAGCGGATTGCGCTGGTCAGGCCGGTTGAGCGTGATCGTCGCCACACCGTCGGCGCCGGCCTCGTAGAGGACGTCGGTGAGCTCCATCGCAACGCCTGGGCGGTGAACCCTGGGTCAGCGGGCCACGCCGATGATGCGGCCATCAACCCAGCCGGTCCAGCCGTTGGAGCAGAGCACGTGGGCCCAGGCCCCGCGCACCTCGGTGATCTGGATGGGGAGCCCACCGCCGAGGGTCGCGACGACCGCTCCGTTGGGATCCGGCGCCGCCCACGCCTGCATGCCCTGCGGAGGCACGGTATGGGTGGGGGCGAAGGCTGCCGTGGCGTGCTGTGGCTGCTGCGCCGGCTGGCCGGACAGCGGCGTGTAGCCGCCGGCGGCCGGGGTCGGGCTGGCGAAGCTTGGAGCAGGGAGGGTCGACGAGGGAGCGCCGAAGGACGTCGCCGGCTCCGGCTGCGTTGGCTGCGAGGCCGCTGCCGGCTGCGGCTGGCTCTCGCCACCGACCGTCGATGCGCCGTAGGTCTGGCCCAGATCGCCGCTCTCGTTCGAGACCAGATCCGGCGAGCCGATGGTGAGGCCGTCGAGCAGAGCGCGAGTCTTGGCAACCTCGTCGACGGTGCGGATCAGCGCGTCCTTGCTGAAGCCGTCGGTGTAGACGTGGCTGGTGATCAGCGTGCCATCCGCTGAGGTGTCCCCGTGGACGGAGGCCGGACGACTGTCGAGCACCGATCTGATCTCCTCCGGCGCGGCGCTCGACGTCGAGGTGGAGGTCACCGTGACGCGGTCGGCGCCCTCGTCCAGGCGCACCTCGACGGGAACGGTGCCGGCGGCTCCGTGGCCGCTGGAGCGCAGCCCGAGAACGAAGTCGGCGCCCGGCTCGGAGCGATCCTCGACCAGCTGCAGCGACGTGCCCTCGTTGCACCAGCCGGTGATGGCGGACTTGATCTCGTCAGGTGTCATCGATGAGGACCCCCATGGCCATGTGCATCTGCGCCAGCCCGGCGGACTATACGGCGCACGCACCCGGAGTGGCGGTTTGGAACGCCGCCGGGCGCTGCTACACTCCCTCCACCTCAGGGGTGCAGAGATGGTGACCAGTCCCTGGCCGATCATTCACGGCGAGCGTGAAGCGCTTGTCGCTGACCTGCAATCGATGACCAAGGAACGGTGGGCGACGTCATCGTTGTGCGCCGACTGGTCGGTGCGCGATGTCCTCGCCCACATGACCGCCACCGCCAAGATGACGCCGGGCCGCTTCTTCGCGAAGCTCGTCGGCTCGGGATTCCGGTTCAACACCATGAACCAGCAGGGTGTCGCTGCGGAACGCGGGGATGGTGCCGACGACGTCCTGATCGCTTTCACAGCGCAACTGAACGCGACCACCCATCCTCCGGGTCCTCTCGAGGCGATGGTGGGCGAGATCGTTGTGCACGGCGAGGACGTTCGCCGTCCCCTGGGGATCACCCACAAGTACTCCGACGACGCCCTGAGGAGCACCGCCGACTTCTACAGGAGGTCGAATCTCCTGATCGGGGCCAAGCGACGGGCCGAGGGCCTGACCCTGCGAGCCAGCGACGTCGACTGGATCGCCGGCACAGGTCCAGAGGTCGCCGGGCCGCTCGCCTCCATCATCCTGGCGATAACCGGTCGCCGGGCAGGCCTTGCTGATCTGTCGGGTGAGGGCCTGGCGGCGCTCACTCAGCACCTCTAGGGCGGCGGCCGCTGGCGGCGGCGAGCCACCCACACCTCTTCAGCCGGCCATCTCCGCGCCCAGTCCACGGTGACGAACGGGGAGCGCGTCGTCGACGTTTCGGCGGGCCGCAGTTCGACGAGATCCTCGACCTCGAATCCTGAGCTGCGAAGCAGGCGGATCCAGTCGCCGTAGCCGAGGTGGAATTCGACCCCATCGCTGTCCGGCCACTCGAAGCGGTGCATGCCGAAGTAGTCGCGCTTCAGGAGGTCGTTGGCCGGCCCCTCATCATCGGTGGCGGGCACCGTCAGGGTCAGCAGCGTCCCATTGCCGAGAAAGATAAGCTGCCCATTGGGGCGGAGCAGCCGGGCGGCTTCCGGGATCCACCGATAGGGATCACACCAGATGGCTGCGCCGTATTCACTGATGGCAAGGTCGAAGCTGCCGTCAGGGAAGGGCACCTCCTCCGCGTTTCCGAAGAGGAGCGGGAACGGCAGGTCGTGCTCGTCCTGCAGGGCTCGCGCTGTTGCCAGTTGCGCCTCGGAATTGTCGACACCGACAACACGCGCTCCCCGGCGAGCCAACCACGACGACATGTACGCCGTGCCGCAACCAAGTTCGATCGCGTCGAGGCCGTCGACGTCGGGGAGGATGCGCAGCTCGCTGTCCGGAATGTGAAACATTCCCCAGTGCGGCTCGGACAACCACGCGCGGCGACCGGTCTCGACATAGTCCGCGGCCTGCTCATTCCAGTACGCGCGATTGCGCGCCGCGTGGTCGTCGGAGGCGGCAGGCATCCGCCGACTCTACTGGGCTGCGCGCACCGCCAACGGCTGAAGAACCGGGGGACGGCGTACCCTCGCACGCTCATGGCGTCCCTCTCCAGTCGTACCCCCGGCAGGACTCGAACCTGCGACTCACAGAGTTTAGGAAACTCCGGCTCTATCCAACTGAGCTACGGGGGCGCGCCGGCATTGTCCCTCGCTGCGCACAGGCTGGACGGCGAGCGCTTTGTCCCCACTGCGTCCGCGCCCCCCACCTAGCCTCCGCCCGTGAATGACCGGCCTGTGCCACGCGCACGATCACGACGGGCAGACCTCGTCATCCTCAGTGTCCTCGCCGCTGCCTGGTTGGTGCCGTGGCTGCTGCTCACCGGTGCCGCAATCGTGTCGGGCGGTCACCCGGTCATCTCCCCATTCGACTTCATCAACCCCGTCCGACTGGTGACCCTGTACCACACCGACGGCAACGCGATCGTATGGTGGCATCTGGTCGGTGCGATGCAGCCCGCACACCTGTGGTTGTTTGTGGGATTCATCGCCGTCGCGGTGACGGCGACAGCCGCGACGGTCGTCGGGATCCTGCTGGCATGGGCGGGCGGGGTCCCGGGCATCGGCGCGTCACGACTGCTCGTACCCGGGCGCCTGCGCCGCACCTCGCGATGGGCGACATGGCGTGACCTGCGACCGCTTCAGGTGCGGCGCGCTCCTCCCGGATCGCTGGTGCTTGGCCGGCGCGGCGCGCACCTCATCGCCACCGAGGCGGAGACATCGGTTCTTGTGATCGGCCCGACCCGCAGTGGCAAGACGTCGGGACTGGTGGTGCCCAACCTGCTCGACTGGCAGGGTCCGGCGATCGTCACGTCCACCAAGAGTGAGCTGGTCGACCTGACCGCCGCGCACCGCAGATCAATCGGTCCGGTGAGCGTGTACGACCCCACCGGCGAGATCGACGATCGCTCCGATACGGTGAGTTGGTCTCCATTGGCGGGCTGCGACGTGCTCGACGTCGCCTGGACCGTGGCGGCCTGGTTGTGCGCGGGCCTGCAGCAGGGGGGCGGACGCGGAGACAACGACTGGGCGCATTGGGCGGAGTCCGGCAAGTTGCTGATCGCACCGCTGCTGTACACCGCGGCAGCGTGCGACCGCACCATCGTCGACGTCCGCGACTGGATCCATTGTTTCGACATCGACACACCGATGGCGCTGCTCATTGACTTGTCGAGTGCGCACCCCAGTCGCGATGCAGATCCGCAGCGCGCGATCGCCATGCTGAACTCCATTGAGCAGCGACCGGAGAAGGAGCGTGGGACGGTCTTCTCAACGGTGATGCGTATCTTCAGTGTGTTCAATGAACGCGCGGTGGCCGCGTCGGCGATGACGTCGCGTTTCGATCCCCAATGCTTCCTCCGCGACCGGGGCACGCTGTATCTCTGCACACCGCGGCAGTCACCCGAGCGCATCGCCTCGCTGTTCGTCGGAATCCTCATGACCGTGGTCACAAGTGCGTACGTGATGGCAGCGCGACAGACACGCGGCAGACTGCAACCGGAGCTTGGACTGTTCCTCGACGAGCTGGCCAACGTCGTGCCCATCGAGGAGCTCCCCGCTCTGGCGTCACAGGGGGCAGGCCGCGGCATCGTGCTGATGTCGATCATCCAGGACTTCTCGCAGCTGCGGACACGATATGGCGCCGACCGCGCCAATTCCATCCTCAACAACCACGGTTGCAAGATGGTGCTGCCCGGCATCAGCGACCCGGAGACCACCGAGGTCATCGCCAAGCTGGTGGGACGGGGCGAGTACACCGACGTGCAGGTGACCAACAACGACGGCAGGGCCTCGCGCTCCTACTCGCTGCGCCAGGACCAGATGGCGTCGCCGGATGCGCTGCGCCAGCTGCAGGAGGGCACTGGCGTGGTGCTGTATCGAGGCAAGCCGCCGACGATTGTGCGGCTGCGTCCGTGGTATGCCGACCGCAAGTTGAGCGACCTCGTGAACGGGGCCGCAGCCGGGCGGTGAGCGGGAAGGGCCGCGCTTGCGGCCCCTCCCGCGGACTACCGTCGGTCTGTCAGCGGATCGTCGTCACCCCACTCAACACGTGGAGGTGATGCTGTGTGGCCCGCTGTTGTAGGTGTTGACCCTGACCTGGGTGGCACCGTGGCCGCCGGCCAGCCAGATCACAACCGGGTTGAGCGGCCCGAACTCCGCAGGCGCGCTGCCTCCGAAGCCGTTACCGGTGAGGAAGTTGGCGCCCTCCACGAAGCTGCAGTCGGTGAGCTGCGTGAAGTACGGATAGAACGCCACGGGTGTGCCATCGTCGGACGGCGGCAGTTGGGTGCAGCCGGTGCCGATCCCAGGACCGAACCTGACGCAGGCACCGCCGAGGTCAGACGCCTCGATCCGCGGCAGGTCATTCTCGAAGGCGAACTGCGAGTAGGCCGTCGTGTATGCGTGCCCGGTCAGAGGCGGACTGAAGTTGATCGGTGTCGGTTTGGTCGACGGCTTGCTCAGGCTCGTATGGTCGGGCCAGCGATTGAGTTGGTACTCAGGCCCGTCGAACCCGGGTGCGTCGGTGTTCGTGCAGCCGGTTGCCGGGTAGAGCAAGGCCTCGACACCCGGGAAGCAGAAGATGTCGGTGGCATCAGCGGGCTCCTGGTCGGTGGGAGTGCCCTCATTGCCGTTGCAGGCGGCCACTGGCGAGTTGGCGTCGATGTGGGTGCAGAAGTCGAAGTGGCCGATCTCGTCCGACATGGCGATGTTGGTGGTGTGCGCCGCCCAGAGCACCTTGGTCTTGGGGCTCGAGGTCGAGTACATCGGATGGAAGGTGTAGTCCTTCTCGACGCAGCTGGTCCCTGTGGGCGCGTACACGATGTGGCCGAAGTGGTTGGCCGCGCTCGCCACCATGAACCCGGTCTGTCCCGTCGTGGCGTCGGAGACGGTTGTCACGAGGCCGTTCGGCGAGTCGTGCAGGCTGACCGTCGCCTTGTCCCCGGGGTTGAGGAAGAACGTGTTGGGATTCTGCGGGAAGCCCGATGTCGACGGAGTGAAGTCCAGCGGGTTTGGTGGGCCCAGCGGCGTGCCGTTCAGGGTCAGGAACGCGAAGTTCACATACTCCACGCCGCCGAGAACCTGCGACTGGCAGGTCGGGTTCATCACCTGGCCGGTGAATGGATTCTCCGAGAGGCTGTCGATATTCAGCGCGACGCACCACTTGGTCGGGTCGCAGCTGGAGCCGGCGAACTGCGGGATCCATCCCGGCGGATAGAACTGCAGCTCTTGGAACGCCACACCGGGTGCCCTCGCCTGCTTGCTCGGATCGACGATGTTCGTGTCGCTGTCCGGCGTGCACTTCTTGTTGGTCTCCGGGTAGGAGAACGTGTCGCACATCGCCATGCCGAACCAGAAGGCGGGATGCAGCTGGAAGTCGTAGCTCTTGCTGTTGGTGTAGGCACCGGCCGGCTGCGAGGGGATGGTCAGGTTGTACTGCATCCTGTTCCCCGAGCCCGGAACGTTCGAATAGAACAGCGTCGACGGCTCATCATGCCCGACGTATTTGGTGCCGGTGCCGAAGGCAGTGCTCGGGTCCTGCACCTCGGCACACATGACGCGGGAGTAGGCACAGCTGGGCTTGGCCCCGTATGTCTCCGCGCTCGCACTGGGTGCAACTGTGATCAAGGTCGCGCCCGCCAGTCCTGCGATGGACGAGGCGGTGAACAACAATCGAAAGCGTCTCAAGGGTCCTCTCCTCGATGGGCCGCGCCGGCATCTGGTCCGGGCGGCGTCCGATTACCTCGTGCGCGTCACTACTTCGGAGTCCGACGGACCGGAGGTCCGCGCTCCTGCCTGGCGCCGGTCCGACGGGTCATGGGTACCTCCCCTTTGCCCCGGTTGATCCGGATGGCCACTATGGCACCGTTGCGGGGGGCTTGCAATCCGGTCTGGTGGGCTCAGATCCCCGTCCCGAGCGCCGAGTCAGACCGCGCGGTGCTCCGCCGCGGCGATCTTCATCTCCGCGACCATGGCGTCAACCGTGGACGGCATCACTCCGCGGATGCTCATGGCGCGGATCTCCTCGAGCACGGAATCCAGGGGCCGCTGCTCGCGAGCCGCCTCGTCGAGAACAGTCTCCACGCGCGACGCGGACAGCTGCAAACGGCGCTGCGCGATGGAGCGAAGGTCGCCGAGCATGTCGCCGACGGATGGCCGAGCCGCCTGGGACGACGGCGCGGCGCCTCCCGCCTCGACCGGCTCCGGGTCCGATGGAGGCTCGTCCCGCCAGGGCGTCTGCCACGGCGCCACCCAGGTGAGGTCGGGAAGTATCTCCTCCAATGGGTAGGCGGCAGGCTCGTTGGCGGACGGCGCGGCCGCGTTCCCCTGACCCGCCCCCTCACGCGCGGCCGGGGCAGCCGGGAGCGGTTCATCGCGGGCTGCGCCATTGCCGCGATCGCCGGTGGCCAACGGCTGAGATCGCACGGAACGGCTCGCCATCGGCGCCGATCCCACCGCTCCGCCACCAGATACCGCAGTCGGCGTGCCGGGCGCCATCGCGGTGGCGGCGAAGGCGGCGGCGTTGAGGCGCCGCACCCGGATGCTGCCCTGGCGGTTCGACGCCATCGCCTCGAGCAGAGCGGGATCGCCCAGCGCGGGGTGAATATCCGTGTACGAGAGCGCCTGCTGCCCGACGGCAACGCAGGTCACGCCGCGCCCGGCAGGGGTGAAGATCTCCACTGCATAGGCGCCTCCGCGGCGTCCGAAATCGGCGAGCAGCGACGGCCACTCCACCCAGTCCAGTCGCAGGTCGGTGTAGATGATCTCCCCGCGCACCAGAGCCTCACAAACGTCGACGAGCAGCGCGTCGAGGCGGTGCGCCGATACCACCGCCTCGGGCCACCCCTGCACCTCTGCGAGCACGCCGTCGCCGCTGCGTGCTGTGCTGCCGATGAATGCGTGCACCTCGACCAACGTGCTGTCACGGACGAGCGCGACGGCGCCGCGATCGCGGTCGCGCACAACCAGGCTTCCGTGGACCAAAGCCGGCGCCAGTGCCTCCATGACCACCGCCTGGAGCGGGATCCCCTCGAACAGCACTTCTCCGCGAGGGAGCAGCGGAATGGGGTCGGGGGTGCGGGACGCCTGGACGCTGGGCTGATCGCTCATGGGCGCCTCTTCCTGAAGTGTGCGGGGCTCAGGCCCTAGGTTACGGCGCGGCAGTGGGCGGCTGTCGGGGCGCATCGCCGGGGGACCGTGCCGCGAGACTACGTCCCTGCGGCCTCGTGCTGAGCGGCTGCGTCGGCACCACCGTCGGCGGTTCGAACCCACAGCCGCATCGTTTGTGTATCGCCCTTCAGATCGCGAGCCACCGTTCCCGCGGGTCGGAAACCGCAGGCGGTGGCGACCCTCTCTGACGACGTGTTGCCGGGCAGGGTGGTCAAGTGCAGCCGCTCGAGGTCGCAGGTGGCCAGCGCCCAGTCACACAACATTCTCACCGCGCGCCGCGCCACCCCGCGACCGCGCGCACCCTCGAGCAGCCAGTAGCCGACCTCCGCCTCGCCGAGGTTGTTGATCCAGACCGTCACCATACCCGCGGGCGCCAGGTCGGGCAGGCACACCTGCAGTCGCACAACGCTGCGATTGCTCGCCCACCCCGCGGTGACCATCCGGGCGTCGAGCAGGGTCATGTGCCGGGGAACCGACGTCCAGCGCGTGACCTCCTCGTCGTACGACGCGGCCACAAGCAGCGCCGGCGCCGTGGCGTCCAACGGCAGCAGCGCCACCTCACCATGCCGCAGCGGCGATGGCGCGGCCAGCGCAGTGGTCAACTCTGTGCGTGTGAGTGGTAGTGGTCGGAGATCTGCTGCCAGCTGGCGGAATTGGCACCGCCCGGCAGCGGCGTGTTGCCGTCGAAGTAATGAACCGCGCCGGTCTCCGTGTTGCGGTATTCGCCGGCGCTGACGATGGTTCCGGCGGTGAAGCGCACGCCGGTTGACGACGGCGATCCCGGCTCGCTGCGCCTGCCGGCGCTGCCGCGACCCTGCTGCGGGTGATGGTGGTCGGACAGCTGTTGCCAGCTCGCCGAGTTGGCCCCACCAGGCAGCGGGCTGTTGCCGTCGAAATACCGTACGGCGCCTGTCTCCACGTTGCGGTATTCCCCGGCGCTGACCATCGCGCCCGCCGGAAAGCGCACGCCCACAGAGGATGGCCGGTCCGGCTCGCTGCGCACCGCCGGACGGCCGCGCCCGCTGTTGGGATGATGGTGATCGGAAATCTGCTCCCAGGCTGAGGAGTTCACCCCGCCAGGGATGGGCGAACTGCCATCGAAATACCGAGTGGCACCGGTCTCAACGTTGCGATACTCGCCCGGGCTGACGATCATCCCCGGACGGAAACGCACCCCGTGTTCAGTCATGCGCACACGCACCTCTTGTTCCGTCATCCCAAAACGCACCCCTCGTTCAGTCGTACGGAAGCTCCTCTGGCGACATCGTACGCCCTCATCGGACCCCCGCAACGCGGAAAAAGAGACTGCCGGCCGAGGATCGCCAACACCGGCGGCGGTCAGGTGGTCACTTCGACCACTGGGTGGTGATCGTCGCTGCGAGATCCGCCGGCTGATATGGGGCGTTGTAGGAGGCTACGACCCTCCCCTGCCGATCGATCACGTGGGCAATCTCTTGATGGACGACATCGGTGCCGTCCAGCGCCAGAGACCAGGTTGACAAGACGCCCTGCAACTCACCTTGGTTGCCGAGCAGCCAGTGCCAGCCTGGTCGCCAAGCGACATGAGACACGAAGGTGCTGACGTCCGCGGCGGTGCGATCGGCGGCAACGCTGACGACGACCAGTACCGGCTTGACGTTGGGGGCCAGATCCGCCTCGGCAACGCTCAGGTCCTGCGCATTGATCGGACACAGCGACTGGCACTGCGGATCCATGAAGGTCACAACCACGACCTGCCCGCGCAGTGACGAGAGCGAGACGGTCTGGCCTGCCTGATCCTTGAGCGTGAAGTCAGGCGCGAGCCACGGCTGCTTGACAGGCGTGGGCAGGTACTGGACCGACGCCGCGGCCGGCGCGACCGCCGCGTGGTGGAGGAGGCTGCTCACGCCGATGGTGCCGCCAACCCCAACAATCAGAGCGACAAGCCCAGCCAGCAGAGTGCGCAGCGGCAGCAGGGAACGACTCGGGGCCGCGGCGCCGTCACGCTCAGGTCCGTCCACGCGTCTCCTCCGATTCCTCAGCAAGAGGCGCCACGATCGCACCGGGCCACCGGAACGTCAAGGGTACAACGAGCCCAGCAATGGGCCTCTCGCCGCGTCGCTACGCCCTGGCGTACGAATGCAGGCCGGCGATCCAGAGGTTGACTGCGTAGAGGTCGGCGAAGATGGCCACCAAGCCGATCACAGTGATGAACGCCGCGCGCGTCTCGCGCCAGCCATAGGTGACGCGCGCATGCAGGTAGATGGCGAAGACCACCCATACGATGAAGCTGAACGTTTCCTTGGGATCCCAGCCCCAGTACCGGCCCCAGGCGTGCTCGCCCCAGACGGCGCCCATCATCACCCCGAACGTCCAGACCGGGAAGCCGATCATGACGAAGCGAAAGCTCCAAGCATCGAGTGTTGTCGACGAGGGCAGGCGCCGCAGCGAGCCAGCCATCGACGGGAGCAGGCCGCCGCCACCGCCGGTCATCACCGCCGCTCCGCCACCGCCGGACACGGTGCCCCCTGCGGCGCCGCCGGCCGTGGCCAGCGCGTAGCCGTCGGCCCATCGCCGGGCCAGGAAGAACATCGCGAAGAAGCTGGAGAACACCAGCAGCCCCGAGGCAGTCGCCATCGAGGTGACGTGGATGGTGAGCCAGTAGCTGTGCAGTGCGGGCACCAGGTTGCCGGGCGGCACATAGAGCATGTACGCCACCGCCATCAGCCCGATGGTGAGGATCATCGCCGGCACCCCGATCAGGCGCTGACCCGCCCGGAACGAGATCACCAGGAAGGTGGTGGCCACGACGAACGAGATCCCTGTCGAGTACTCGTAGATGTTGCCGAGCGGCCAATGGCCGGACTCGAAGGCACGGGTGAGGATGGAGGCGAGGTGGAACGGCCACCCCAAGGCCACCAGGCCGAGCGCGCTGTCGGCGATGCGGCGGCGGCGGATCGGGACGTAGGCGAAAAAGCCGACCAGCGCGGCCACGTAACACGCCACGGCCACGCCGAAGAGGGTCAGCGAGAGCGGGGTGTCGGTCATCGGGTCAGCACCTCCTCGCGGCTGGGGCTTGGTGGCCGCTCCCCCAGCGGCGCTGTCGCTCGCACGCCGGGTTGCAGGACGGCCTTGCGCACGCGGCGGCGGCGCTCGAGGAATGGTCGCAGATAGAGCTTGCTGAGCAGGCCCACCATCGTGAGCACGAAGGCTGTGTAGACCAGCGGCACTCCGTTGTCCTTCTTGACGTGGAAGAGGGAGAACTGGCGGAGGTCGGGGAACGAGATGGTGAAGTTGGCGGTGCCGCCGTTGGCGGCGGGCAGCGCCAGGGTGGTGGCCTGCTGTTGCGGTAGTGCGAACGCCGCGGCTCCGGTGTAATACGGCCTCATGGCTCCGGTGTCGAGGCTGAAGACGTCCTGGGAGGCGCCGCGGTCGAGGCCGAGGTCACCGACGAAGAGTTGCACTTCGAGCACGGGGTTGCGGGCGGCCGCAGTGCCGGGGGCGTAGGAGAAGTTGACCGCGTTGGAGGCGCCGCTCACCTGCGGGAGCGCCTGCGCGTCGGGGTACAGGACCAGCTTGGCGCCGATCTGCACCGGCCTGCTCTGCCCCGGCAGCGTGTAGTTGAAGGCGGGCACCTTGAGCACACCCGTCGAGGCGGTCTTGTCGTCGCTGATCATCTGGATGTTGGTGTCGCTCACCACCTCGCCGGCGGGATTGCGCACCACCAGGTGCGGCGCCCAGCCGTAATCCTGCTGGTAGAAGTCGACGCCGTTGTAGCCCAGGTACTCGTTGACGCGCACGTCCTGGGTGACCACCGGCCTGCCGCGGTCATACACGGTCATGTTGCTGACGAAGTCGGAGGGCATGCCGTTGGATTGCAGGGGCGCACTGAATCTGTTGAGCTGCACCTCGTAGCCACTGTGACGGCCATCGAAGAGCATCCCCTCCTGGAGGGTGTCGAAGCTGGCCGGCGTCTCGGCGACGCGCTGCCCCTCGGTGATGGTCATGATCCCGTCGAAACCTGTGGCCTTGCCCCACACCACGGCGACGACGAGCAGGAAGAACGACGTGTGGAACAGCCACGAACCCCATTCCCCCCAGTATTGCGGGGTACGCGGATAGCGCCGCAGCGTGC
This sequence comes from Candidatus Dormiibacterota bacterium, assembly GCA_036732145.1. GTDB lineage: Bacteria > Chloroflexota > Dormibacteria > Aeolococcales > Aeolococcaceae > Aeolococcus. Next base: position 3,200 of record DAINCY010000027.1, on the reverse strand, counting down.
GCACGACGAGCGCGCGTCCGCGCGTGATGACGCACGACAGCAGCGCGACATACAGGCTGGCCAGCAGGACATAGAACAGAGGAGACACGAAGACGGACGTCAGCGGCAAACCGAAATGCGTGGCCAGGTCATTGAGGTTTTGGTGGGCGGCAAGGAACTCGCTGACCTTCTGCGAGGCGGAGGTGAACTCCTGCGGAACGAACGTGCCGATGAGCACGATGAGCAGGATGCCGATCAGGAAATAGATGGCCGTGCGCATGCGCGTGTACTCGTGCCAGAAGCGCCGAAACAGCGAGCGCCCTCGCGCACCGCGCCGCGGCGGGGGAGCCGCCGGCCGTCGCGCGCGCGACCGGGGAGCGATGGCGGTGGCCATCTCAGGTGCTACCAAGCAATGAGTTGAGCGTTGCGGGAACGTCCACGAGCGTGCCCAGTTCGCGCAGTCGGATCAAGCCCGAGCCGTCAACGACGAGCGTGGTCGGGGGGGCGTCGACATTGAAGCTGCCGGCGTCGTCGTTGACCGGGTCGAAGACGCTCGGATACTGGATGTGGAACTCCTCCACATAGGCCTTCGCGTTGGCGGAGTCGTCGCGGATGTCGACGCCCAGGAAGTGCACGCCGCGCGCGCCGTACTGCGCCACCAGGGAGTTGAGGTCAGCCTGCTCGGCGCGGCAGGGACCGCACCACGACGCCCAGAAGTCGATGACCACGGGGTGACCGCGCAGGGCCGACAGGTCGACGTGGCTGCCGCTCAGGGAGGTGCCGCTCAGCGCCGGCGCGGGCTGGCTGGTGCGCTGCTGCGGCTGCACCTTGGTGGAGACGTCGGGCTGCAGGCTGCAGCCGCTGACGAGAAGAGCGGTGAGCGCGGCGGCGCCGAGCGCGGCCACGCGGCATGGGTGCTTGGGCATTGGCATGGGCATGGGACGAGCGCGCGAGCTACCGGGCAGAGTACTCCTGCGATGTCTGAAGCCGCGGTCTGCGGTGCACGGTGCCGCAGATCCGCGGTCGGCGATACTGTCGCGGTGATGCGCCGCCGCCTCGCCGTCACCGCGGTCGCCGTCGCCTCTCTCGTCGGAGAGTGGCTCGGACACGGCGCCGCGTACTACCGGGTGGCTGGGATCGCCGGGCTGCAGGCTGGGCTGACCGGCGGCATCCACGACTTCATGCTGCCGCTTGGACTGGCCCTCTTACTCGGCGCCGCCGCGGGAGCGACGGCGTGGACCCGTGCCTGGCTGGCGCTGGGCCGGCGGCTGGATCGCTCGGGCGCGGCGCTGCGCCGCCTGCGGCGGGGGGCCGGCCTGCCCGTCGGACCACCCGCGACCAAGGCTGCCGCGGCTCCGACGCGCGCGCCATCGTTGCTCGCGCGGGTGGGCGCCCTGGCTCTGCCCATGGCCGTCGTCCAGTGCTCCCTCTTCCTGGTGCAGGAGAACCTCGAACGAGCAATCCACGGGATGGCCGCGCCGGGAATCGGCCCGCTATTCGACGGCGGCGGCTCAGCGGCCTGGATCCAGGCCGCTGTCGCCCTGCTGCTCGCCACCGCCCTGGTCGTGGCGCTGCGCCTCCTGAGGTCGCGAGACGCTGCGGCGCAGCTGTGCGAGCGTCTGGTCCGCGCCCTCTGGGAGCGCAACCAGCGCCGCACCTCCTCTCCCCTGCCGAGACCGACATACCTCCCCGCCGCGCAGCTGCTTCTGCGCAGTGCGATCTGGCAGCGGCCGCCGCCCGTTCCCGCCGCCGCCTGACCGACGCCGCAGCGCCTGCGCTCCGCGGGCGCGCCCAATCATTGAACGGGAGAATCCACTCTTGACGGGCAATCTTCACGCCGTTACGCAGGACGGCATCACCGGCTTCCTGCCGATCGTCGCGCACGCCTTCGGCAAGCGCTACGACCTGCCCGTGCCAATCTGGCTCTTCGTCTTCGGCGGCGCGCTGGTCGTCTTCCTCTCCTTCTTGCTCGTGCTGCCACGCGCGGTGGCCCCGGCCACCGCCAGCGAGGCCCGATTCGTCGACAGCACCACACTTCGCTCCCCGGCGCCGGTGCGCTGGATCATCGCTGGGCTGATCGCCAGCGGCCTGGTGGTGTCCGGCTGGTTCGGATCGCAGGCGGTTGCCGAGAACATCGTGCCCACATTCTTCTGGCTCGCAGTGTGGGTGGCCGCGCCGATCAGCTGCGGCGTCATCGGCGACTGGACCCGAGCAGTGAACCCGTTCGCCGCGCTCGCGCGTGCGTGCGACCGGCCGTCGCTGCGCCGCACGCTGCTCGCCGACGACCGCGTCATCGCCTGGCCCCGCCGGCTGGGTTGGTGGCCCGCGGTGGCGCTCTTCTTCACCGTGGCCTGCGGTGAGCTGATCTACAACGGCACCGCCACCATCCCGGCGTTCACAGCGTGGGGTTTGCTGATCTACGCGCTCCTCAACGCGCTGGCCGGACTGCTCTTCGGCGCCCACGCGTGGGTCGGCCGCGGCGAGCTGTTCAGCGTGCTGTTCTCCACGTGGGGACGGCTGGGATGGTTCCGTTTCGGCGTCGAGGGCAGGCGGGGTTTCGGTGGCGGGTTGCGGGTGCCCTTCGAGGCGCACGTCAGCCGCATCACCTTCGTTCTCCTCCTGCTGGTCTCGGTCTCCTTCGATGGACTGCTCTCCACCGACGCCTGGAAGACGATCCGCACCCAGGTGTCGCTGACTGGAGTTGCTTTCCTGCTCTTCGAGACCGCGGCGTTCGCCGCGCTCGTGCTGGTGGCCTGGGGACTCTTCGGTGGCTTCGCAGCGCTGGTGCGCCGTGCCGGCGGCGTCGATCGGTCGCCGCTCGAGGTGCTCGCAGGGCTGCTGCCGTCGCTGCTGCCGATCGCGTTCGGCTACCTGGTGGCCCACAACGCCGAGTACCTGGCCATCAACGGCCAGCTCTTCATCCCGCTGCTCGGCAACCCTGCCGGCATCGCAGGGGTCAGATTGCTGCCGTCGCCGTTCAATGACAGCTACGAGATCAATTCCAACCTGCTGCCCTCGTCGGTGGTCTGGTATCTGCAGGTGGCGCTGATCATCTTCGTTCACATCGCGGCGGTGGTCCTGGCCCATCGATACCTGACGCGGGCCTCGCGCAGCCTTGCCAAGGCGCGGCGCAGCGAATGGCCGTGGATCGTGGCCATGGTGGGCTATACGATCACCTCGCTGTGGCTGCTTGCCCAGCCGCTGGTGCAGGAGACCTCGGC
>DAINCY010000026.1:0-25262 GCA_036732145.1 Candidatus Dormiibacterota bacterium | reverse complement strand
AACCCGCAACTTCAACCTTGGGAAGGTTGCACTCTACCGTTGAGTTACTCCCGCGTCAGTCGCTGAGTGTATCGCCGGCGTGGATGCGCTTCCGCCGAGCGCCCCAGGTTGGCACGACGCATCAGCGCGCCGCCTTGCCGGTCTCCGTTACCTCCAGCTTTCCATCCGCATAGAGCTGGCGGATCAGCTTCTTATCAAGCTTGCCGACGCTGGTCTTGGGAAGCTCGTTCACGAATGCCCAACGCTCCGGGAGCCACCAGCGCGCCACCTTGCCGTCGAGGAATGTCCGCAGATCATCCGGGCCCGCCTCGGCGCCCGGCTTCAGAACCACCGCCGCCAGCGGTCGTTCCTCCCAGCGATCGTCGTGCACACCCACCACCGCAGCCTCGGCAACAGACGGGTGGGCGGCGAGATGATTCTCGAGCTCCACCGACGAGATCCATTCGCCACCCGATTTGATGACGTCCTTGGACCGGTCGGTGATCTGCAGGTAGCCACGCGAATCCATCACGCCGACATCGCCGGTGCGCAGCCAGCCGTCGTGGAATCGCTCCGGCGCATCGACCCCGTAGTACGAGCCCGTGATCCACGGTCCCCTTGCCTCCAGCTCGCCGACCGATTGACCATCCCAGGCAAGCTCGGCGCCGTCGTCACCGACGATGCGCAGCTCCACACCAGGCACCGCCCGCCCCGTCTTGCTGCGCCAGACGATCTCCTCCTCTGGCGGAATGCCCGCCGGGGGGTAGGCGATGGAGCCGACCGGGCTGGTCTCGGTCATCCCCCACGCCTGGATCAATTCGATGTTGAGTCGGTCGCGAAACGCCTCGATGAGCGCTCGCGGCACCGCGGAGCCGCCGCAGATGGCGCGCTTGATGGATGAGAGGTCGGCGTGGGTTGCCTCGGCGTACTGAAGCATGGCCGTGAAGATGGTCGGAACGCCGCCCGTGAACGTGGGCCGTTCGGCCTTGACGAAGTCGCACAGAGGCTGGGGCTGGAGGAACCGGTCGGGGAGCAGGACGGTGCAGCCCAGCATCCACGCCACGAACGGGACCCCCCACGCGTTGACGTGGAACATCGGCACGATGACCAGGAGGCGATCGGACTCGTCGAGACGGAAGGCTCCCCAGATCGCAAAGCAGTGCAACCAGATGGACCGGTGGCTGTACACCACGCCCTTGGGATCGCCGGTGGTGCCGGTCGTGTAGCACATGGCCGCCGGCGACCACTCGTCGATCTCCGGCCAGTCGAAGTCAGGCGAGGCAGCGTCGACCGCCTCGTCGTACTTGACGTGCTCGCCGAGTGTCGAGGTGTCGCCCTCCCCCACCACGAGCACGTGTTCGACGGTGGGCAGATGCTCACGGATCGCAGCCAGCAGTGGAACGAGTGACCCGTCGACGATGATCACCCGGTCCTCGGCGTCATTGACGATGTGCACGAGCTGGTTGGGGGGGAGCCTCAGGTTGAGCGTGTGGAGCACAGCCCCCATGCAGGGGATGGCGAGGTAGGCCTCCATGTGCTCCTGGTTGTTCCAGCAGAGCGTGCCCACACGGTCACCCTCCGTCACGCCCATCCCGCGGAGCACATTGGCCAGTCGCCCGACGCGTTCGAAAACCTCGACGTATGTGGAGTGGCGGGCACTGTCGCCCCGCCAGGTGATCACCTCGCTGTTGCCGAACAGCCTGGCCCCGCGGGTCATCAGCGAGGTGACCGTCAGTTGGGCGGTCTGCATGGTGCTCTTCATGTGCCGGGCTCCTTGAGGGAAGTGCGCAGCGCAACGCGGGTCGGCATTCGTCGATGTACTTTCGCGCAAATCGCCCTCTCCCGTGGCCTCTCCGATCGGCGATCACGGCCCTCCCAGCGTCATCCGGCCGCCTGCTAGGCTCGAGCCATGGTCACCGCCTTCCTTCTCGTGATCTGCGAGCCCTCTCACATCCACGATGTGGCCCGCGGCCTCGCCGACACCGAGGGGGTGGCCGAGGTGTACACAACCACGGGGTCCGCCGATTTCGTTGCCATCGTCCGAGTGGCCGACCTCGACGCTCTCGCCACCCTCGTGACCGAGCGGATCACCACCCTGCCGGGGATAACCCGGACCAACACCCATGTCGCCATCCGCTCCTACGCGCGCGGCGACGAGGCGGCCGCCTTCGACATCGGGGTGGACTGAGCCGGCTGTCCGCGAATCGTCCCGATGCGCCTGCTACCCTCCTGCGCGATGGAGGCGCAGGGATCCGCAGCGCCGGCGCCGGCGTGAGCGCGGTTGCCGCGCCCAGTGACGCGGCGGCCGCGGTGCTCCACGACGTTTTCGGGCTGGCGATGTTCCGCCCCGGCCAGGCGGAGATCGTCGCCGCCGCGGAGGCCGGGCGCGACCTGCTGCTGGTGGCGCCGACCGGTTCGGGCAAGAGCATCGGCTACTGGGTACCGGGGATCGCCGCCGACGACCTCACGCTGGTGGTGTCGCCCCTCATCGCGCTGATGAACGATCAGGTGGCGCGGCTGCGCTCCCTGGGGATCGCCGCTGCCGCGCTGCACTCGCAGGTGGACCGCGCCACCCAGGACGCCGCCCTGGCCACCGCCGCCCAGGGCACCCTGCGCTTCCTCTATGTGACCCCGGAGCGGTTCGCCGTCCCCGGTTTTGTCACAGCCCTGCGCGGTCTGAGGATCGGTCGTCTCGCCATCGACGAGGCGCACTGCATCTCCAGCTGGGGGCATGACTTCCGCCCCGACTACCGGCGGCTGCGCGAGGCGGCAGAACTCTGCGGACGGCCACCCATCGGTGCGTTCACAGCCACGGCGACGCCGCGGGTGCGCGACGACATCGTCAGCTCGCTGGGCATGCGCCAGCCCGAGGTGCGGGTCACCGGTTTCGTGCGGCCCGAGCTGCGGCTGGTGGTGGTGCGCTGCCGCGGGCAGCAGCAGAAGCGCGCCGCCCTTCTCGGCGCCCTGCGATCGCTTCCCGGACGGGCCATCGTGTACTGCGGCCGGGTGCGCGCAACCGAGGAGATCGCTGAGCTGCTGCGCGACCACGGATTTCGAGCGGCCGCCTACCACGGAGACCTCGACGCCGACGTACGTCACCAGGCGCACGGCGGCTTCGTGAACGGCGACATCACCGTGATCGCCGCCACATCGGCATTTGGGATGGGCATCGACCTCCCCGACATCCGCAACGTCATACACCTCGACTTTCCAGGCAGCATCGAGCAGTACTACCAGGAGGCGGGCCGCGCGGGACGGGACGGCGAGCGCGCCGACTGCACCCTGCTGTACAGCCCCGCCGACCGCGACCTCCAGGCCTTCTTCATCGAGCAGGCCTACCCGGAGCGCGACGCGGTCCGCGACGTGTATCGCGAGGTGATCCGCGACGGGCGCTGGGACCTCGATGACTGGGGCCGGCGGCTGCCCGGTCGCGAACGTCATGTGGTGCGCGCCTCTCTCGACCTGCTGCGCCGCGCCGGTGCGCTCCTGGACGGCGGTGGGGTGTCGCGACTGCAGGGAGCTCCCGTTGACTTCGATGCGCAGTCGGTTCTCCGCGAGCACGCCTACGCCCGCCTCCACCAGGTGATGGACTACGCGCGCAACGGCGGCTGCCGGCATGCGCGCATCGCTGACTACTTCGGCGAGGAGGGTGCGCCGCGCAGCTGCACGTCCTGTGACAACTGTCTGTCCCCCCCACGACGCCGGCTGCCGGTGTCGGGACCTGACGTGGCCGCCGCGCTCGCCTGCGTGCGGCGCTTCGACGGCCACCTCGGTGCTGCGCGGCTGGCCGCCCTGCTCCGGGGTGCCGACGATGCATGGACGCAGCAGCGCGGGTGGGTGCGCGAGGCGGATTTCTTCGGCGCACTGCGTGGGTGGACCGCCGACTCAGTGCGCGACCTCCTCGCCACGCTCATCGAGGAGGGCTGTGTGCGGCGCAGCAGCGGCGAGCGCCCGGTGCTCGCGCTGACCCCGCATGGGCATGCGGTCCTCGAGGGCAGCAGCAGCATCGAGGTGGAGGTCGAGACTGCGGGAGTGCTGCAGCGCGATGATGGCCCCGCCGAGCAGCTCGACAGCGACGCGGGCGGACGGTTCGAACGGCTGCGCGATTGGCGACGCGCCACCTCTCTCGAGGAGGGCGTGCCCGCGTACGTGGTCTTCGGCGACCGCACCCTGCGCGAGCTGGCGCGGCGCAATCCGGCAAACACCCACGCGCTCGTCGACGTGCCGGGGATCGGCCCGGCCAAGCTGGCACGCTACGGCGACGAGGTGCTGCGCGTGCTCGCGGCACAGCCGACGTGATCCAGCACCCCTCGGCGAGCTTCGCCCTCACCGCCCGCTGCAGCATCATCAACCGCCCCGGAATGCTCGGCCAGCTCACCTCGGCGATCGGTGGACTTGGCGGTGACATTCGCAGCCTGGACATCGTGCGCGTCGGTCCCGGTGCCATCGTCCGCGACGTCACTGTGCTGGCCGCCGACTCCGACCATGCCCACCAACTCGTGGAGATGATGAAGGCGCTCCCGGGCGTCGAGGTGCTCGAATATTCGGACCGCACGTTCCTCGCACACCTCGGCGGCAAGATCGAGGTGGTGGCGCGCACTCCCATCCGCACCCGCGAGGACCTGTCCATGGTGTACACGCCGGGTGTCGCTCGAATCAGCATGGCCATCGCCGCCGACCACTCGCGCGCCCGCAACCTCACCATCAAGCACAACTGCGTGGCCATCGTGACCGACGGCAGCGCGGTCCTGGGATTGGGCAACATCGGGCCCGAGGCAGCGCTCCCGGTCATGGAGGGCAAGGCCATGCTCTTCAAGGAGTTCGGGAACGTCAACGCCTTCCCTCTCTGCCTGGCGACCCAGGACGTCGATGAGATCGTCGCCACCGTCGTGAACATTGCCCCCACGTTCGGCGGGATCAACCTCGAGGACATCTCCGGACCACGATGCTTCGAGATCGAGCGGCGCCTCTCCGAACTCCTCGACATCCCCGTCTTCCACGACGATCAGCACGGCACCGCGGTGGTGGTGATGGCCGCGCTCGTCAACGCGCTGAAGGTGGTGAGCAAGCGGATCGAGGATGTCCGCGTGGTCTGTCTCGGCGTCGGCGCGGCGGGAACGGCCGTGACCAGGCTGCTGCTTGCGGCCGGCGTCGGTGAGGTGGTCGGCGTCGACCGGGTGGGGATCATCCACGAGGATGTGGTCGAGCTCAACGATTCGCATCGCTGGTACGCCGCGCACACCAACCCACGGCGCGTTCACGGGGCGCTCGCCGACGCGATGGCGGGAGCTGATGTCTTCATCGGCACCAGCAGCGCCGGCCTGCTCGACGCCGAGCTGGTGAAGAGCATGGCCGACCTGCCCATCGTGTTCGCGCTGGCCAACCCGCAGCCGGAGGTGCAACCCGAGGCGATCGAGGGGGTGGCCGCGGTCATCGCCACCGGACGCAGCGACTATCCCAACCAGATCAACAACGTGCTCTGCTTCCCGGGATTCTTCCGCGGCCTGCTCGACAGCGGCGCCCGCCAGGTCACCGATCTCATGAAGCTGGCCGCGGCCCGGGCAATCGCCGACGCCGTCGGTGACGACCTGCACCCCGAGTACATCATTCCGTCGGTCTTCAACCGGGCGGTTGCACCCGCTGTGGCGGCGGCGGTGGCTGCCGAGGCGGCCAGCAGCGGGCTGGCGCGCACGCTCGTCGACCTCGTCGATCCCCTCCACGCGGGTGAGGTTGGTCTCCTGCCGTCGGAGTAGTGGCGACACCGGCCCTCTGTCGCGGTCCGCTACCCTCGATCCATGACCACCGCCGAGGCTCCGCCCACCGCGATGACCGGCGCGACCCGTTTTCTGGCCGCGGTCCAGCGACAACCGGTCGACCGCACCCCGGTGTGGTTCATGCGCCAGGCGGGGCGCTGCCTGGCAGCCTATCGCGAGCTGCGCGAGCGCTACGACATCCTCACCATGACACGCACTCCAGAGTTGTGCGCCAGGGTCACCCTCATGCCGGTGGAGGAGTTCGGCGTCGACGCCGCAGTTCTCTACGCCGACATCATGCTCCCGCTCTTCGGCATGGGGGTACCGTTCTCCATCGACCCGGGCCTGGGGCCGGTCATCCACGCTCCGGTGCGCGACGCAGCGGCTGTGCGCGCTCTGCGCATCGTCGACGCCGAGGAGGCCACGCCCGACCTCTTCGAGGCCATCCGCATGATCCGTCGCGAGTTGGACGGCCGCACCGCGGTCCTCGGCTTCGCCGGCGCACCGTTCACCGTGGCGTCCTACCTCATCGAAGGCCGCCCGACCAAGGACTTCGCGCGCAGCAAGGCGCTCATGTACGGCCAGTCCGCGCTCTGGCATGAGCTCATGGAGACGCTCACCGAGGTGACCATCCGGTACCTGCGGGCCCAGGTGACTGCGGGTGTCCAGGCGGTGCAGCTCTTCGACTCATGGGTCGGCGCGCTCAGCGCGGCTGACTATTCAGAGCACGTGCTCCCGTACGTCAGGCGCATCTTCAGTGGTGTCGCGGGAACGGTCCCCACCATCCATTTCGGGACCTCGACCGCCCACCTTCTCGAGGAAATGGCCGGCGCCGGGTCGGACGCGGTGTCGGTCGACTGGCGCCTGCCGCTCGACCGGGCGTGGTCTCGGATCGGCGAGCGAGCGATCCAGGGCAACCTCGACCCCACCGTCTGCCTGGCTCCCTGGCCGATCGTCGAGCGCGAGGCCGGCCGTGTCCTCGCGGAAGCCGGCGGCCGTCCGGGACACGTCTTCAATCTCGGCCATGGCGTCCTCGCCGACACTCCCAGCGACACGCTGCGCCGGCTCGTCGACCTGGTCCACGAACGGACGGCCGTGGCGGCGTGAGCGCCGCACCCCCGGTGCCAGCGACGGACGGGCCCCGTGGGGTGATGCTCCTGACCTTTGGCTCGGCCGTGACCTCGGCCGACGTTCCCGCTTACCTGCGAAGTGTTCGCGGTGGACGGGAGCCCTCCGCCGACCTGGTCGCGGAGTTCGAGCGCCGTTTCGACGTCATCGGCCGCTCCCCACTCATCGAGATCACCAGCGCGCAGGCGGACGCGTTGGAACGGCTGCTCGCCGGCCTCCACGGCGACGGTGCCTTCAGGGTGTCCGCAGGGATGCTCCACTCGGCGCCATGGATCCCCGACTCGCTCCGAGGGCTCGTCGAGGCCGGCGTGACGAGCGTGATTGCCATCGTTCTTGCCCCACAATATTCGCCGCTCATCCTCTCCGGATACCAGCGCGCGCTGGACGCGGCCGCCGGTGAGGTTGCACCCGGGGTCCCACTGCGAATCGCGGGCGCCTGGCACCTGCTCCCGTCATGGGTGAGCTCTCTGGCCGACCGCGTCGACGAGGCACTGCGGCGATTCGACGCCGCCGGTCGCGACCGGCTCGCCGTGGTGTTCACGGCGCACAGCCTGCCTCGTTCGGTCGTGGAGCGTGATCCCGGATACATGGTGCAGATCGACGAGACCATCGAGGCCGTGGCGGATCGGGTCGGTCTGGCCCCAGGGCAATGGAGCTTCGCCTTCCAGAGCGCCGGTCACACGCCCGAGGAGTGGCTCAAACCCGACCTCACCGAGGTGCTGTCCACCATCGGCAACGCCGGCAGCACGGACGTGCTGGTGGTGCCCGTGCAGTTCGTCTCCGACCACCTCGAGATTCTCTATGACATCGATGTCGCCGCTGCCGGGCAGGCGAGCGCCGCCGGGCTCGGCTTCCACCGCATCGCCATGCCCAACGCCGACCCGCGCTTCATCGCAGCGCTGGCCGAGGTCGTGGACCGGGAGATGGCAGCAGCTCCGGTCTGATGGGCAAGGTCGGGCTCGGCTACTCCCTGGGGATGCGCATGGAGCCGTCGGCGATGGCGTCGATGATCGCGTTGACGGCGTCGAGTCGCTCGGCGACGGTGCGGAGGATTGTGCTCGCCTCGGCGGGCAACTCCCCGAACGCCCCCTCCTGGAGCATCGAGACGTAGCCGACTGCGACCACGAGTGGCTGACGCAGCTCGTGACACAGGTATCGCAGGTAGCGGAGGTCGCCCGGCACCGCTCCGCCGGAACCACCGGACTGTGGAACATCTGCCATCGCGTCGTGGATCATAATCCGCCGCAAGTGGCGTTCCCAGTGCCGCCACGGGTGGACGCGGCCGGCCGAACCGGTTGCCGCGAAGGCGCCCATATACTCGCGGCGTGCATCGGTGGGGACGCTTTGTGTACGCGCACCGCCGGTCGGTGCTCGCGCTGTCGGTGATCGGATTCATCCTTTCGATCGTGGCCATCGCCACCGGCGGAGAGCCCCAAAACGCCAACAGCTTCGACTTTGAGTCCGGCCGTGGCTTCACGCTCATGTCGAACCAGCTGCCCAAAAGTGGGGTCACCTTCACGCTCATCCTCGGGGACAGCGGGCGACTGTCGACCCACGACGCCTTCCACCAGGAGGTGAGCCAGGCACTCGCGCCGCTGGCGGCGGATCACCGCGTCGGAGGCATCGAGACGCCGTACACCGCGCCGACGGCGCTGGCGACGCAGATGGTGTCCAGCGACGGGCACATGGTCCTCGCAGTCGTCTCTCTGAAGATCGATTTCACAGCGGCCCGCAAGCAGTTCGGGGAGCTGCGCTCGGAGATCCACGCCCCCCCGCAGCTGAGCGTTGCCTCGACCGGCGATGTGCCTCTGGCCTACGACTTCGACACCCTCCTGGCCGCGGACCTCGAGAAGGCAGAGATCGGTTCCTCAGCCGTCGCTCTGGTCCTGCTCCTCATCGTCTTCGGCACCGGCGTCGGAGCCCTGGTGTGTCTGGCCGGCGGCCTGCTCGCGGTCACCGGCGGCGTGGGCGCGGCGCTGCTGCTGGCTCATGCCACCGACGTCTCCACCTACGCACTCAACATCGTGACCCTCGTCGGTCTTGGCATCGCCATCGATTACTCGCTGTTCATCGTCAGCCGGTTCCGTGAGGAACTTGCCAGGGGGCGTGACGTTCCGGAAGCGGTGTCGGTGGCGATGGGGACGGCGGGCCGGGCCATCGCCTTCAGCGGTCTGACCGTGGCCATCGGACTTGCAGCCATGCTCTTCTATCGCGGCACCTTCCTGGTATCGATGGGCATCTGCGGTGGCATCGTGGTGGCCATTTCGGTGCTGCTTGCGCTCACCTTCCTCCCAGCCCTGCTGTCGGTGTTGGGCACGCGGATCAACCGGCTGTCGGTACCGATCCTGCGCCCGCGACCGTTCGGCCAGGGGATGTGGCACCGTATCGCCGTCGGAGGGATGCGCCGGCCGCTGCTCGTGCTGCTGCCGACGGTCGCTGTGCTGCTGGCAGCTGGATCGCCGTTCTTTCATCTCCACCTTGCCAACACGGATGTCACCCAGCTTCCGCCGACTGCGGAGGCGCGGCGCGGCGCAGAGCTGCTGGCGTCCTCCTTTCCCAGCCAGGGAGCCAACCTCATCGAGGTGGTGGTCGAATTCACCAGCGGATCCCCTCTCTCGCCGGCCAACGTGAGGATTGCGGACGCCGTTAGTCACCGGTTGCGCACAACTCCAGGCGTGGTCTCGGTGCGCAGCTACGTCGACATCGACCCACATCTCTCCCTGGCTGCATACCAGCAGCTCTACGCGGGCGCGACGAGCACTCTTCCTGCGGCGGCGCGCGATGAGGTGACCCGCACCGTGGGGCACAGCATCGCGGTGCTCGATGCCGTCACCCCAGCACTGCCGGCCAGCGACGCGGCGCACGCCCTGGTTCGCACCATCCGGGCGGAGGGCGCGGTCAGCGGCGCCACGGTGGTGGTCACCGGTGACACCGCCTTCGACATCGACCTGGTCAACTACATCCTGCAGCAGACGCCGCTGGCACTCGGCTTCGCCATGGCCACGACCATCGTCGTCCTGTTCCTTCTGCTGCGCTCTCTCATCCTGCCCATCAAGGCCGTGCTCATGAACCTGCTCTCACTCAGCGCGGCGTTCGGGGCGATGGTCTGGATCTTCCAGGACGGCCACCTGTCAGGCCTGCTCAACATCACGGCGGATCCCATTGATCCGACGCTGCCGGTATTGCTCTTCTGCGTGGTGTTCGGTCTCTCCATGGACTACGAGGTGTTCCTGATGACCCGCATGCAGGAGGCGTGGCGGCGAACGCAGGACAACCGCACCGCCGTCGCCGAGGGCCTGGAACGCAGCGGCCGCCTGGTGACCGGGGCGGCGGCGATCATGATCAGCGTCTTTGTCGCTTTCGGCCTGGCTCGAGTGGTCACCATCAAGGCCCTCGGCATCGGCATGGCGGTCGCCGTCCTTGTCGACGCCACCTTGGTGCGAGCTCTGGTGGTACCGGCACTGATGCGCCTTCTCGGCCGCGCCAACTGGTGGGCGCCGCGCTGGACGAGGCGGTTGCCCAGCGAACCGGAGACCGGGGTCAACGGCTGAGGAGTCGACGCCGTCAGGAAGCGACCGGCGGTTCGGGGGCTGGAACGGCCTCCATCGCTGCGGCCTCCTGTCCATTGCCACCCTGGGCGGCTCGCACGCGCTCGAGGTACTCGCTGACCAGGCGCTTGCCTGTCGCCTCGTCGCGGACGCTGGCCACCACGTGGTAGGCCGGCTCGTCCGGGTCGGGGCGCACCAGCACGAAGCCGCCCTCGACGAACACCTTGAGCCCATCCACGAGGTCGAGGTCGCGACCGTCGTGATCCTCGAGGAGGCGTCGCATCACCTTGCCCTTGGCCTCCCAGGGGCAGAACTCGGTGGCCGTGATGTACGGGGACACGGGGAGGCGGCCGCGCACCTCGCTGAGCGGCACCTGGAACACAGCTCGCATCTCCAGCAGCTTCACCAGCGTGTACATGGCGTCGTACGCTCCGAAGAACGACGGCCAGATGAATCCACCCTCGCCGTCTGCTGCCAGGGAGGTGCCAGGGGCCGCCGAGGCGCGGAGCACGGCCGACGCCTCCGCGGGTGTCGATGTGAACGACCCACCCGACTCCTCGACGTGTGACGCGATCCACTGGGGGGTGGTGGCAGGTGCCAGTACGATCCCGGGGTGGGTCCGCATCCACCAGCTGATCAGGATCCCGAAGGTCTCGTACGGGGTGAGGACGGTGCCCTCGTTGTCGATGAAGGTGATGCGCTCCGCGGTGGGGCTGATCATGCAGCCGACATCGGCATGGACGGTCCGGCTGATCAGGGCCGTCTCCTCGGGCACGGTGCGATGGCGGGCCTGCTCGTTGAGCCCGGCGTTGAGGGGGATGGCGGTGACCCCGAGCTCGTTGAGAATCCCGGGGAGCACGGTGGACGCCTGACTGTAGTCGTAGTCGATGAGCACCCGGAAGTGGGCGGCCCGGATGGCCTCGGCATCGACGCTGGTCAACAGATGCCGGCGGTAGTCGCCGTGGGGGTCGACGCGCTCGATGTCGCCCATCTCGTAGAACGCGGCGCGACGGAAGTCCTCGCGGAAGAAGAGGTTCTCGAACTTGCGCTCGGTGCGCTTGTCGATCTGCAGCCCGTCACCGTCGAAGAAGCGGATGTCGGCGCTGCGCTGGTCGAGCGGAGACACCAGCACGTGCACCCCGGCGTCGCAGTGCCCTTCGCGGGTGGCGAACTGCGTCATCGGCACCGGCACCTCGTTGAGATCGCGCACCTGGGCCCCGGCGCTGATCACTCCCGACACAATGGCTCGCTTGATCATCCGCGAGCTGCGCGCGTGGTCGCGGGCCACGGCGATGGTGGCGCTGCGCGGCAGGGTCGCTGCAAACGCCGCTCCCAGGCGGGCACAGAACTCGGGGGTCAGCTCGACATTGATGAGCCCACCCATGCCGTACGAGGAGAACAGCCCCCGCCGCCATTCCCCCGCCCAGATCACCGACTCGTTGACCGTCGAGCCCGGCTCCACCTCCTTGTGAGGCCAGATCTTCACTCCGGACCGCACTCGCGAACCGCGACCGATCACGCAGTCGTCGCCGATCACCGAGTTTTCCTCGAGCAGGCTGCCGTTCTTGATGGTGACATTGCGGCACACGATGCTCTGGCGCAGCCGGCAATTCTCGCCGATGTAGGAGTGCGGCCAGATGACCGTGTTGGAGACCTTGGCGTTGTCGTCGATGATGGTGTACTTGTCGATGACCGCGTGGCCGTTGACGAAAGCCCCCGCCTTGAGCTTCACCTCATCGCCGATGAAGGCCGGCCCCTCGAGCTGAACGCCGATGCCGAACTCGACCCCCTCGCCGATCCACACGTTGCCCTCACGCCGTCCCGGGATGTGGCAGCGCACGCGGCCCTCGAGCGCGTCCCAGTTGGCCTGCAGGTAGGACTGGATCGACCCGATGTCGCACCAGTACCCCTCGGCGACGAGGCCGAAGAGAGGTTCGCTGCGACGGAGCATTCGCGGGAACACATCCCGCGACCAGTCCACCGATGTGTTGGGCTTGATGTGTTTGAGGACTGACGGCTCGATCACGTAGATGCCGGTGTTGGCGTGGTCGCTGAACACCTCACCCCACGACGGCTTCTCCAGGAAGCGACGAACCCGCCCGTCGGCCTCGGTCACCACCACGCCGTACTGGAGTGGGTTGGGCACGCTCTTGAGGACGATGCTGGCGTCGCTCTGGTGGCGGCGATGCTCCTCGATCGCCCAGGTGAGATCGATGTCGGTGAGAGCGTCGCCGCTGATCACCAGGAAGGTGTCGTCGAGGAGATGGGCCGCGTTGCGGACGCTCCCGGCAGTGCCCAGCGGGCGGTCCTCGACGACGTACTCGATCTCCATGTCGAGGTCGGAGCCGTCGCCGAGACGATTGCGGATCTCGGCCCCCAGGTACTGGAGGGTGAGGATCACCCTGCTGATCCCGTGATCGCGGAGGAGCCGGAGGATGTGCTCGACGACCGGTGTGCCGGCCACGGGCACGA
Organism: Candidatus Dormiibacterota bacterium; assembly: GCA_036732145.1. Classification (GTDB taxonomy): domain Bacteria; phylum Chloroflexota; class Dormibacteria; order Aeolococcales; family Aeolococcaceae; genus Aeolococcus. The sequence continues at coordinate 12,382 of DAINCY010000026.1, read as the reverse complement.
GCGGTTTGGGGTACTGGCTGGTGAGCGGACGAAGGCGCGATCCCTCTCCGCCGGCCATGACCACCGCTTTCATGCCCGAACCCGGGGGCGACGAATTCATTGCCACGCCCCATGATAGGGTCCCCCACCCCGCGCCGATGAACGAATGTGAGGGAATGTCAGGATTGTCGACGGCGGTTGAGCGCAGAGTCGTAGAGATCCGCGAGCCCGCCTCGACGGGGAGTCTGCTCGACCACCGTCGCGGCCCGCCGTCCCACGTCGAGGATGTCGACCTCGCCGACGCCGGCCCTTGCCACCCCCACGCCGCCTATTGCCGAGGCGTCGATCCAGTAGCCTGACGAGGGCTGTCCCACACTGAACACGGTGGCCGGCGGTTCGGCCGCAGAGGCGAGGCGGGCCAGCAGGGCTGCGGTCTGCCACTCGAAGCCATGGACGATGTCGGGCGCGAACGCCGTGCTGTCGAGAAGGGCTGAGACCAGCGCACAGAACGCGAGGTATCGCTCCCCGTCGTCGAGGGATCCGTAGATGGAGTCGCGGTCGAAGAACGCCGGGGCGTCGACACTCAGCACCGGCACGCCGGACTGCGGGAGGGCGCCCTGCACCACCCGCGCCGCGGTCACCCGACGCGATACGGTGCCACGGAGCTGGGCGATGCGCACACCCGGCGACATCCCGATCGCGGCGCCGCGGTGCAACGGGATCGCCACCAGCACGTCGTATCCGAGGGCTGCAGCCTCCGCAGCCGTGTCCGCGACCACCGCGGCCAGCTGTCCCGCCGACGCCAAGGGCGCGCACTCGGCAGCCACCAAGACGACGCGCAGAGGCCGTGCCGGTCCGTCGGGAGGCGACACGGCACGCAGCGTGCCGGCTGCAGGCACCCGCTCGGCTCCGCGTCCAGATTCGTCGAGCGTGATCGCGAAATCGACAGCACCGGCCGGCAGCGCCACGGAGAGATTCCTGACAGGCCGATCCACCACCAGCCTGCCGGAACTGCCGGCGTCGACGAGGGCGCGGTCGAAACGGGGCATGAGGTCACCGAATCGGAGATGGAGGCGCCCGCCCCCGGCACCGTAGAAGATGCGCGACACGCTGCTGGCCGCTGGCCGCATCGACCCCAGCGCAGCTCCCACCTCGGCGATGCCCGCGCTCTGCCACTCCGCGGCTCCGTCTGCGGGCGGGTCGATGGTGCGCAGCGGTGCGCAGTCGTTGCCGATGGCCAGGCCGTCAATCACCGGCTCGGCCAGCTGCGGCGGCACGGCCAAGCCCGCGAGCGTGTGCGCATTGCGCAGCTGAGTGCGAAAGAGCGCGTCCCAGGCCGCGTCGCTGCCGGAGTCATGGTGCTCGCCGAACCACCAGAACCAATCCGATCCCTGGGCGATGAGGAGCTCGTCGTGGGCACGGGGGTGCTCAGCCGCGCCGCCCGCCCGTTCCAGGGCGTCGCGGGTCGATGCCAGCAGCGTCCACGCCCTGGTGTGTGCCGCATCCCCGATCCAGGTGCGCAGATCGGCGTCGATCCAGGAACCGGTCCACAGCGGGGGCAGCGCCTGGAGAGCCTGCGGGTGTGCATCAAGGAACACGCCGATGTGCGTGCTCTGCAATCGTGAGCTCGCCGCCAGTCCTGCATAGAAGGCATCGAGAAACGGCGTCGCGTTCTCATCGTAGAAGTCCTTGAAATTCTCACCGTCCAGTGCGATCGTGACCAGCTGCGGGGACTGGTCGGCAGGCTGCGCGTCTGCCACCAGTTCGAGGCGTCCCAGCAGGTCTGCGGCAGCCACGGCCGCCGGCTTGGACTGGTAGCTGAAACCCACCAGGTTGCTGAGCCGCGCGTCGCGAAACACCATGCGCAGCCCGCTGGCGTCGCTGTAGGGACGATAGAGCTCACCGTCTTCGCGGACCGAGTCACGTCCCAGCGTGCGTGCGAGCACGTCCTCGTCACTGATCGCGAAGCCCGCCCCGCACCTGTGCATCAAGGCAGCAGCGGCTGGTGACACCGCGCACTCGGCGGGCCACATCCCGGCCGCCGCCCCGCCCGTGATCCGCGCGAAGTCGTCGAGGCCGCGGCGCACCTGCTCCTCTGCGCCGGCCTCGTCGTGCATCGCCGGCTGGGGAAGCTCGATCGAGGGCGTGGCCACCCGCGCACAGGTCGCGTCGATGAGGAGGGGCAGGATGGGATGGTGGTACGGAGTGGTCATCGGCTCGACGCGCCCGGCCGCAACCGCCTCGCGGTAGGCAGGGATCACAGCCCTCAGCAGCGCCAGCTGGCGCGCATCGACCACCCTCTTGTCGTTCTCCGTGAAGTCGTGACCCCGCTTGGCAAGCGCGTGGAGCGCCCCGTCGTCGCGGATCTCGTCCGGGTCGATCCAGATCAGCAGGGTCCAGAGCTGAAGGTCGCGGATGTCGCCGACGCTGACTGCGGAGGTGTCCCCCTGCGGGAGTCGGTTGACCAGGTCGATGTAGGGCGTCAGCAGCGCCACCCGACGCCCGTAGTCGGCGTGCTTCGCGCCTGCCACCAGGAAGTCGCGTTCCGCCGCGGTGAGCTCGTCGGCCGCTCGCAGACACAGCTCGCGATCGGCGTCGGCGGCGTCGCCGGCAGCGTAGATCTCCAACTGCGCCAGCAGCGACGGCACCATGTTCATGGTGACCCGGATGTCGGGATGCCGCTCCAGGATTCGCAGCATGTGCAGGTAGTCCTTGGTGGCACGACGGCGCACCCAGGGCAGCACGAACTGACCGGCGACGTCGTCGCGATACCACGGCTGGTGCATGTGCCACACCACCGCCACCGCGAGCGGGGGTGGAGGCATCAGCCGGACGCCGACGGAACGGCGCGATCCTCCAGCCACCGCGCCATGGTGGCTGCATTCCCGTCATCGGCAAGGGCTCGGATCATCCCGGCGGTGACCCCCTGCGGCGCGACCAGGACAAAGCCCTCGAGCGTGAGCGCGCAATGCACGATGAGCAGGGCCGTCGGCAATGGCGCGCTCGCGAAGGCTTGGCGCTGCAGCAGGACGGCAGCGAGCGTCGCGGCGCGGACGAAGGGTGTGCCGTCCGCCGACGCGGCGAGCGCTGCCTCGATGACGGCGTCGTCGACCGCGCCCGGCTCGCCGCCGGCAAATCGTTTGGCAGCAATCCTGTTGACGAAGCGCAGGTCGGTGGCGCGCAGCGGTGCGCTCATCGCGACAGCTCGATGAGAGCGTCCTCGAACCGGATCAGACCGCCCATGATGGCCTCATCGACACCGGGGCTGATCTCCGGCTGCCCCTCGCGCAATTCATCGACGGTGAGGCCCAGCTCGCCAGCGATCGCGGTCAGTCGACGGTCATCCACGCCCGCAGCTTATCCGCTGAGGAGCGTCGTCGCGCCCCGCCGCACAGTTCACAGCTCGAGCAGCACGACGTGGTGAGGGAGTTGTGAGACGAGGTCGCTGAAGCTCTCGCCGACCACGTGAAAGCCGATCCGGATGTAGAACTCGAGCGCGGTGTCGCGACCATTGGCCCAGAGAAGCCGGTTGCCGCCGCTCCGAGCGCGATCGATCACCTCAGCCAGCAGCGCTGTGCCCACACCACCGCCTTGCTCGGAGGGCTCCACCGCCATGAATCGGAACCGCTGGGCCGGCACGCCCGGGTGACCGGGAGCGTCGTCGGAAAAGCCGGTGACAACGCCCACCAGTCGTCCGCCGCGAAACGCGCCAAGGTGCCATGTGGCGGCGAGGTGGTCGGCGGGCGCGTGCGCCGCCAAACCGGGGAGATGGCTGCGGAGAACGCGGAGGCGAAGATCCTGCGTGGCGGCGAGATCGATCTCTCGCACCTGGATCGGTTGAGCCCCGTCGCCCATCCCGCGGTCTCAGGCCACCACGTGCTGGCGCGCCGCCACGTAGCGCATCCGCTCCAGGAAGCCGTCGATGATCTTCGGCCACACGAAGTCGGCGGCATCGCGCCGTGCCGCATGGCGCAACCGCCGCGACAGTTCGGGACGCTCAACCAGGCCCGCGAGCGCGCTGGCCAGCTCTGTGCCGTCGGCCGTTTCGACCACGATCGCGTTGCCGTACGGCCGGGCGTACTCCTCGCCGGTGGTCCCCACCACGGCAACGCCACCAGCCGCCATCGCCTCGAGACCGACCAGGCCGAAAGGCTCGTGGCCGGAGTTGGCGAGGACCGCAGTCGACGCCACCGAGATGGCCGGCAGCACCGACTCGGGCAGAAAGCGATGGAGGTTGACGATCGCAGCGGTGCCCGTCGCCGCCAGCGAGCGGGCGACGTCAGAGGGGCCATCTATGGGTTCGTTCCAGTCGGCGACCTCGAGACCGAGCTGGCGCGCGTGGCCGAGGACGCCGCGGCCGAAGTGCTCGATGCCGCCGCGCATGAGCAGCCGCGCGGGCAGGCCGCCGGCGCGCAGTTCAGCCACTGCGTCGAGGCTCTGGTGCCAGCGTTTGTCCGGGCTGAAACGACCGATCTTGAAGGCCAGGCAGGGGCTGTTCGCGGCCTCGCTGATCAGCTTCGCGGCCTGCGCGTCGACCCGTTGCAGCGCCTCGACGGGAATCCCGTTGGGTATGACCATCGGATTGACGCCGTGCGGCCACATCAGGTGCTTCATGTAGCGGCTCACCGTCGTCACCGTCGCCGCTCGATCCAGCGTGCGCCAGTCGATGTCGTCGAAACCGAAGTGGTTGTTGGCGTTCCAGAGGATCACGCAGCGGTCACGCATCCCCAGCTGGCGGAGATCACGGTCGAGGAGCTCGACAAAGTCGGCCGTCTGCCACTCCTCACACATGATGCAGAGCACCCGCCCCGCCGCGGCGGACGGCCGCACCGAGCGTTCGAGAAGCAGAGGCGGCAACTCGTGGCGCATCGCCTCGATCTTGGCGTGCTCGCCGTCGTACACGCCGGCGGGATGGACGCGGCTCACCGACTGGCAGATCCTCACCAGCTGCAACCCGTCGACCACCTCGACGGCAGGCTTGCCGGGATCGCCGACGAAATACAGGGTGGTACGGAACCCGGTGGCGGCGAACGCCCGACAGAGCTCTTTTGCCCGCACTCCGAGCCCACCCGCCTGGCTGTATTGGTCGGGTCCCTCGAACGACACCATGGCGATCTCAAGGGTCTCAGGCGTGAACACCAGCCCAAGTGTGCCTGCTGGCAGCAACCACGCGCGACACGCGGCGAGAAAACTACAAAGAAGGCACCCCCAACCACGCAAACAGCCGCCATGGCCCGGAGAGGTGCCGTCGGCGCACGAGGTGCGCCGAGGAGTGGGGTGTGTGAGGTCGGATTCATTCCGACCTCACACGGGGCGAGGATCTGCCTCGCCCCCGTGATGCGGGCTCTGCCTTTTCATGTCACATGAAAAAGCAGAGCGCCGGCTGGCGGGAGCCGGACACTCCGCCGACGCTGATTCTGGCGGGGGCCGGCGACGAACCGAACCACCAACCTGCCACGGGACGGTGACGGCCGTGGCCAGCCGGGGGCAGCAGGCCGCTCAGAGACCCAGCAGGCGCGCCGCGTTGCCGCCGGTGATCATCTCCCGAGCGGACGCGTCGATCTCGGCGTCGTCGAGGGCGCGCAGATAGCGGGGCACGTCGAGAAGGGGGTGATCGCTGCCCAGGAGGATGCGCTCGGCTCCCACCCCATCCACCAGCGCCCTGTACACCGACGCCTCGTACACGAATGGCTGGGCTGCTGTATCGAAGTGCAGACCAGCGCAGGCGTGGCGCACCTCGGGGATGTGCACGTAGAGCGGCAGTCCCCCACCGAGGTGCGCGCAGATGAGCGTGAGATCGGGGTGGCGCTGCGCGAAGGCCAGGATACGATCGGGCGTCGACGATCCCTTGCCGGGGTACGCCCGGCCGACCGGCTCGCTGCAGTGCAGGGTCCATGTCATCGCGAGCGCGATCGACTCGCGAAGCGCCGGCTCGACCGCATCGTCGAGCAGTCCCCATCCCTGGGCGTCCGCGTTCATCTCGCCGATGCCGGTCAGTCCCAGATCGGCGCAGCGCCTCACCTCGTGTGCCGCTCCAGGGTCCAGTGGTTGGATGATTCCGAAGCCGATCAGACGCTCGGGGAACCGTCGAACGGCAGCAGCCATGTAGTCATTGGCCTCGGCGCACATCGCCGGATCGGCGAACGGCCAGGTGAAGCACACGGCGCGGTCGACTCCATGCTCATCCATGGCCGCGACCAGTGACTCGGCCGAGGCCACCCTCTCGCCTCGAGCGTGGCACGCCGCGAACCATGGCTCAGTCGAGGCGATCAGCGCGAGGTTGTCGCGGATCCGATCGGGGAGGATGTGAACATGGGCGTCGACGATCATCCGATCCACCCCCCCTCGGCGAAGACGAACGCGCCCCACGCCAGCACACCGGCACCAGCGGCGACGATGACGGGGCGCACCACCCTGGCACGAGCGGTGAGGTCGGCGACCACGATGACGATGGGAAACAGCGCGAGGTCGTAGCGCGGTACCGATCGCCAGAAGGTCAGAGACACGGCCATGAGCCATACCAGAGTGCAATACAGCGCCATCGACCTGGGGAATCGTCCGTCGATCCATGCCGCCACCACGGCGGCGAGGCCAAGAAGGCCGGCGCTGATCTCGCGGATGAAGATGGCGCGGTTGGTGGGGTCGGCGCTGCCGGCGGCCGTCGCCCAGGTGCGCCGCAGCCCATCCCACGGCCACGCCACCGACTCGCCGAACGATGGCAGGGACTCAGCGTGCAGGAAGGCGAGCGCATCACCGGTGTGAAGCTGCAGGTAGGCGGCAAACACCAGCAGGGGAAGGGGGATGATCGCCAGCCACGGCGCGCCGGACCGGACGCGGTGTTGCCTCAGCAACTCCACGGCCATGACCGGGAGCAGCACGATGCCGGTCAACCGCATCGCAACAGCGAAGGCGGCGGCGAGAGCGGCCCCACGCATGCGCCCGCCGCGCATCAGCAGCAGGGACAGAGCCGCCCCAGCGATGAACGCGCTCTCGGTATAGGCGGCGGTGAGGAAGAAACCGAGAGGGGCCAGCGCCACCGCCCACACCGCGAACCGCGCCACGGTGGCGTCGCGCTCGCGGCGCACCAGCTCATGGATGAACAGCAACGCGGCCAGCTCTGCGACCGCGCTGACCAGCACCCCGGCCGGCACGAGGTCGCGTGTCACCAATGACGCCGCCCGGATCAGCACTGGGTAGCCCGGGAGAAAAGCGTCGCGGTAGTCGAGTTGCGACGGATACCCGTGGCCGGCGATGTCGATGTACGAGACGGCATCCCAGTGGGTGAACGCCTGGGTCAGCGATCCCCACGTCAACGAAGCGGTGCGGTGCTCGATCGACGCCACCACGGCAAGCAGCGTGAGTGCCTTGGCGCCCACAACAGCAGGCAGGACCACCGGCCATGCCTCGCGCCATCTCAGCCGCACAGCGGCTGCCGTGGTCACCGGGCGCGAACGTCGTAGACGGTGATGTGGTCGCTGCGCGCCACCACGGCAAGACCCTGGGATGCCCACCACGTGACGCCGACCTGGGTGTCAAAAACACCCGCGTCACCGATGCGGTCGTCGATCTCCACGTAGTCGACGTTGTACCTGCGCAAGAGACTGAACACAGAACAGTCGGTGAGGGGACGGCTTGGGCAGCCCGCGAGCATGGTGCGCACATCCTGCGGGCGAGAGCCGAAGTCCGTTCCGTAACTCCACAGCCACCCGTAGTAGCCCATCACCGCCGTCCGCCCCGCCAGTGTCAGCACCGGGTCGTTGGGCTTGCCCTCGGTCAGGAAGACCGCATGCGACGGGGTCACCGCAGCCACCCTCGCCGCCAGCCTCACGTCGTCCGCTGTGGCGCTGGAGTACGGTCCTCCGACGGCGTCACCGGCGGGGGTCCAGGGCAGCAATCTGGCGAGCACAAGGAACCCGGTGAGAAGCACCGTCGACACAACCACAGCGGCCGCCACCCCTCGCCACCACCGCCGCCACCAGCGCGCCACCAGGGTGCCGACCAACAGAGCAGCCCCCAGGTACCAGTAGGCGAGAAGCTTGGTGTTGTCCCACTCCCATGACTGGAACACCACCAGGTTGGCGGCGGCGAACACCGCCAGGAAGGCAAGGGCTACGACCAGCAGATCGCTGGGGAACAGCGACGTCACCCAGCGACCGGCGGCGCCGATGCGGCCGGACAGCCGTGCCAGCGCCATCGCAATGGCCACCGCCACGCACAGTGGTAGCGCCACGCCCGTGTTCGCGATCCAGAAGCCCCAGTATTGCGGTGTCAGGACCGCCCGCACGAGCCGGCCGGCCCCGCTGATCAGCGACCCCACCGAGAGCACGGGCCGGTCAGCACCGGTCAAGTACATCCAGCCCGGCTCGACGGTGGGGAACACATTGGCAGCCAGCGCAGATCCATGTGGTCCCGTGATCAGCGTCGCCAGCCGCGGCGCTGCAACCGCAGCGGTCACCGCCAGGGTGATGAGCCAGCCCCGATGCCGCCAGCGCGCTGCCAGCACAGCGCAGACGATGGCCATGGCGATGAGCGTGTGGATGTGGATGAGCGGCATCAACCCAAGCAGCAGGCCGGCCAGCGCGAAGCTCTCGTAGCCGCGTCGTGGCGAACGGGCCGCGGTGATGACCAGGATCAGCACCGCCAGGGCGCCGGAGAAGCCGTAGAGGATGCTTCGCTGCGGCAACCACCAGGCGAACAGGGGCGTGTACCACTGCTGGTTGGACAGCGGCTGCACCGCCGAGGGGGTGAGCAGACCGTCGTAGGCACGAGGCTGCGCGGCGACAAGTCCAGGCAGGTCGTGCAGGGTGCCCGCGACGATACCCAGGGTGTCGCCGGGATGCGCCACCAGTCCCGACCAGGTGCACTGTGTGGCGCTGAATCCATGGTGCACGCAGGCGTCGGCGAGGATCCCGGTGAAGCCGAGACCTCCGCCCACGAGACAGATCGCCGCGGCCAGCACTCCGGCTCCCCAGCCGGCCCCCAGCCGGGTCGCCAGTGCGGCGATGAGAAGGACGATGCAGACCGACAGCAGCACACCGGGGGCGGCGAGAGCCACGGCCGGCGAGGCGCCCAGGGTCATCAGGGTCGCCGACTGGAAATCGGGAAGGAACGGGTAGCGAAGGTCCTGGCCGGCGAACAGTGGATTCTGCGCGGGCAGATTGTGAGCCACGGCGAAACTGCTGGCGGTGGTGAGATGCTGCGACCAATCCGCCCACACCGTCACGAAACCCGCGTTGAGATTGCCCGCGGAGTCGGTTCCGAGCGTGTGCGCGAAGAGCACGCAGAACAGGACGATCGACACCAGCGCGGTCACGCCAATTCCGATGCGGTGGCGGCGCCGATCCGGTGACATCAGCTCGGTCCACCCGTCGCGCCAGGCGGCCACCACCGCAGCGCGCCGGCGCCACCACAGCGCCGCGAACCCAACCACAGTCAGGGCGGAGCCACCAAGAACGGTGGCGACGTTGAGCCCGGCGACGACAGCGAGCAGGTAGGTGATCGCGCTCCCCACCAGCAGCGTCACCACGACGCCGAGGAGCGCGCGCTCCTCGATGCGCAGGTCGATTCGTGGCAGCGACCCCGCTGCCAGCGAGCCGGCGACGAGCAGCAGCACCGCTGCCGCCAGCCAGGCCGAGGTCACCAGGCGTCGACCCACAGGCGCATCTGGTGATCCGAGTAGGGCATCGGCAATGCGGTCCACACCGGGTAGAAGAAGATGAACCCGGCGACAACCGCGAGCGTCGCGGCCCACGCCACCGGTGCCAGCGGCAAGCGGCGAGACCCGAGCTGCAGAACGGTGTTGCGGAGCCCGGCGAGGACGTAGGCCAGCGCCAGCGCGGCGAAGAGAAGCATGCCGAGTGCGTGATAGAAGAAGAGCACGCGACGCTCATTGCCCACCACCCAGAGCATCCACGACGTCAGATAGCCGAGCACGATGAACGCAGGCACGAAGCGCCGCGAGATCACCGCGCTGACGGTGATCAGCGCCGCGAAGATGATCACTCCCGCGAACGCGACGGTGAACAGCGGGCCCGGCAAGACCCGGACGCTGACGGTGTCCGGCTGCTGCGCGGCGTGGAACGTGATGATCATGGTGCAGAGCGACGCCAGCCCGAGGACTGCGACGAGCAGGCGCCACCAGGGAGGGCCACGGCTGAGCCGCCAGATACAGGCGAGTAGCGCCGGAATGGCCAGCCACCACACCGCTGGATTGCCCATGTCGGTGATCGATGAGACGGTCGGGTTGTCGGGCGCTGCGGCTTTGGTCTGCTCGTAGTAGAACAGCACAGGGTGATACATCACCGGCCACGTGTACCAACGCGACGCGTAGGGGTGCGAGTGGCACTCCTGTTCGTGGTACTGGATGCCCGCAACCATGATGTCGGCGATGTTTGCGACCGCCTGCACGGGGTTGGGAACCGTCGCCGACCCGACTTTCATGGTCGGCACGTGGAGGGTGTCGGCGGTCCCGGTGAGCCCGCTGGTCCCCAGGCTGCAGGCGGTGAAGCGGTACACGTCGGTGTGCTGGATCGTGAGATAGCGCGAGAACGATGCGCAGAAGACGGCTCCGGCGACCAGCGTCGCCAGCGTGTAGTGCACCAGCGCGAACCGCCCCGCGGCGGCGCGCCACATCACCACCTCGTGGCGGCGCGGGCCTGCGATGCGCCGCACGGTGGGGATGAGTCCGGCCAGCCACGGTGAGACGGCGCGCATGGCGATGAGCGCGGCGGCGATGGCCAGAGGAGCCAGGGCGGTGAGCTTGGCGCCGAAGGCGAGCCCGGCAACCGCCGCCATGACGTACAGCGTGGCTCGCCACTGTCGCCGGGTCCTGGCCTGCCAGTGGAGCAGGAACACGTAATAGAAGAGCGCCACGAAGAAGATGGCGATGATGTCGATGACGCCTGTGCGCGCTTCCACCAATGCCAGCCCGTCGAGTGAGACGAAGAGAGCGGCGGCGCCGGCAAACCAGCGGTCACGCCGGAGCCGCAGGGCAAGCAGGTAGACGAGCCCGACCAGCAGGCTCCCGAAGATGCCGGTGCTGACCCGCCACGACCAGGTGGTGAAGCCCATGGTGGCGATGGGTGGCGTCATCAACAGCTTGGCCAGCGGAGGCTCCGGATCGAAGTACGACTCGGCGGGCTGGCGGAGATCCTTGGCCGCGTCCACCGGGAAATAGACCTCGTCGAAGACGTAGCCGCACTCCTTGACGTCGACATGGTTGACGACGGCCCCGTTGGAGTCCGTGCCTGGTGGTCCGACGGGAACCTGCGCGCATTCGGGATGGATATCAACGTTGGAGCTGACGGCCCCCATGCCGGCGATGCTGAGGCCGCCGCTGCCCGTCAGAAAGTTCGGGAAGATGGGACTGGCGAAGCGCAGAAACAGAGACAGCACCACCAGGGCCACGATGACGACCAGGTCGCGACGCTCCAGGGCCATGAAGCCGCGCAATCCGGCACGCACCAACGGCTCGGAGCCGTCGTCGCGCTCCGAGCGCCGCGCCCTCGGTGGACGGCGCCATCTCCGCAGCCGCGATGGGGTCACCGGCGCCGACCCCTGCGGCGCTGTCCCCCGCCGGCAGGCACCGGCTTGGGGGGGCAGACGTGCGCAACTAGCTCTGCGAACAGACCGTCGGCGTCGACGACCGGCACCACCAGCAGGTCGTCGACGATGCAGCGCGGTCCGACCGCCCTGCGCAGTGCACGCAGGTCGACACCTTCGTGCAGTCGCAGCGAGATCGCCTCGGTGGCCAGCCAGCGATCGGTGGGACGGGGAAGCAGGCGGCGACGGTCGGGGCGGTTGAAGACCGCGCTGAGCCGGATCAGCCGGGCCCGGTCGATGTCGGCACCGCCGAGGCGGCGGCTCCCCGCCATGGTCCGGATCACCAGCCTGTCGTTCTCGCGGACCAGGTACGTGAAGCGCTGGCGCGTCCACAGCGAGCTGGCCACGGCGTAGAGGGCAGAGGCCGCCACGGCGTACCCGAGAGAGCCACCCGCGGTGGGCCTGAGCACGCTGAGAAGCACCCCCGTCAGGGCGAAAACGGTCGCCGGTAGGAGCAGCCAGGTGCGGTACCTGCGCCAGCGCTCGACGTCGTACAGGATCGGGTGGCGTGCGGCCTTCGGCAAGGCTGCCGAGCATACGCAAGGGCCGCCCGCATAGGCTTATAGAAGAGGACGGATGTCCCGAGAGGTTCTCTCGACATCCCTTTACAAAACTTGACTGTTCGTTTACAGCATTTCGACGAGCCGCCCGCTAGATTGGTGTCCGCCACAATGGTGGTCTTAAACGTGAAACTCATTCCCTTCCTGAAAGGCCGGGGGGCTCGCCCTCCGGTCTTTTCCTCTTAATAGGGGCGGGGCAGATCCCCGCCCCTCGCACGGTCGGAGTGAATCCGACCATGCTC
>DAINCY010000025.1:0-26100 GCA_036732145.1 Candidatus Dormiibacterota bacterium | reverse complement strand
AGCTACGGCGTGACACGAGATTGCATTGTGAGCCACATGCAGGGCCGCACCGACCATGCGAGGGGCGGAGATCCGCCCCGCCCTGTCAAACCTCGGCGAATGCCGAGCCGGCGCGAGGCGCGCCGAGGGGTCGGGGTGAGACTGGTCGGATTTACTCCGAGCGGTCGAGGGGCGGGGATCTGCCCCGCCCTTGTCAAAACAGGGCGGGGATCTGCCCCGCCCCTGTCAGAACAGCACGCCACTCTCCCCGAGCCGGTACAGGGCCCGCGCACGGTGTGAGACACGATCCTTGGCAGCATCGTCGGCCTCCCCGAAGGTGACCCCGAGGTCCTCGCTCAGGAAAGCGGGGTCGTACCCGAAGCCACGGTGACCCCGCGGATCGACCAGCGTCCCAAGGCACTCGCCGCGGGCGGTCACAGGTTCCGCGGCCGGCCGGCAGAGCGCGACGACGCACACGTAGCGGACACGGCGGTCGTTGGGGCTGCGCCGGTCGACCTCGGCGATCAACCCGGCGAGGCGTTCGGGGTCCGTGGCGTCCGGGCCCAGCCAGCGCGCCGAACGAGGGCCGGGCCATCCCCGCAGAGCGTCCACCTCGATGCCGCTGTCGTCGGCCAGCGCGGGTAGCGCCAGCTTCGCCGACACCGCGGCAGCCTTGGCCAGAGCGTTGTCGGCGTAGGTGTCGCCGGGCTCGGCCAGTTCCCCGCTCCACCCGGCGTCCGCGAGCCCGACAACGCGCCAGGAGTGTGCGGCGAGCAGGCGCCGGAACTCGCGCAGCTTGCCCGCGTTGTTGGTGGCCGCGACCAGCACGCGGCCGGCCTGGCCACGTGCGACCAGATCGATCACCCGCCGGCAAGCGCCTCGGACTGGATGGCGAAGAGCCGCTCCATCCCGGCGGCGGCCAGCTCGAGCAGGCTGTTCATCTCCAGGCGGGAGAACGGCTCCTGCTCGGCGCTGCCCTGCAGCTCGATGAAACGGCCGTCGCTGCTGCCGACGCAGTTCATGTCGGTGTCGGCAGCGGAATCCTCGAGGTAGTTGAGGTCGAGGCGCGGCTCGCCGGCCACGATCCCGGCGCTCACCGCCGACACCTGCCACCGCAGCGGGTCCTCGGTGACCAGGCCGGCGGCGCGCAGCTTGGCGACGGCAAGCGCCAGCGCGACGTATCCCCCGGTGATGGATGCGGTGCGCGTCCCCCCGTCGGCGACGAGTACGTCGCAGTCGATGTAGACGCTCCGCTCGCCGAGGCGCGAGAAGTCGACCGCCGCGCGCAGACTGCGACCGATGAGGCGCTGGATCTCCTGGACCCGGCCGTCGACGCGACCCCTACGGCCGTCGCGCTCGCTGCGCGTCAGCGTGCTGCGCGGCAGCATCGCGTACTCGGCGGTCACCCAGCCCCGACCGCTGCCCTTGCGGAACTGAGGGACGCGCTCCTCGACACTGGCCGCGCACAGCACGCGGGTGTCGCCCGAGGTGATCAGCGCGCTCCCCTCTGCATAGGGAAGGGGGCCGACCTCGATGTGTGTCGGCCGGAGTTGGTCGTTTGCCCGACCGTCAGGACGCATGGCCACGCAGTGTAGTGATCGGCGCGGCGGCTGCCGCCGACCTCAGCGCCGGAACACCTTGTCGAGAATCAGGATGGACGCCTCGAAGAAGACGATCAGCGGAATGAAGAGCGCCGTCGGCGTGTACGGGTCCGCACCGGGGGTGACCACCAGCGCACCGATGATGATCCCCACCCAGATGCCCTTGCGCTTGCGGCGGAGCAGACGCGATGACACGATCCCGAGGAGGCCGAGCAGGATGATGACCACCGGCAACTCGAACGTGACCCCGAACGCAATGATCAGCAGCAGCAGGAAGGACAGATAGGAGTTGATGTCGGGCAGGTACACGGCGCTGCTGCCCAGGAAGGTGGCCAGGAAGTTGAGCCCGATCGGCATCACGAAATAGGCGAACGCAGCGCCCCCCGCGAAGAGCAGCAACGCCGAGGCGATGAACGGGCCCACGAACTTCCGCTCGACCGGCCGCAGTCCCGGCGACACGAAGCCCCAGACCTGCCAGAGCACGATCGGCAGGGCCCCGACAATGCCGATGATGGCGGAGATCTTGATGGGGATGGTCAGCCCCTCGGTGGGGCTGCCGAACACCGCCGTCGAGGTGATGTGGTTGTTGGTCTTGATGAGCACCGACTGCAGCGGATGCAGCAGGAAGTCGAAGATCGCGCCGTGGAAGATGAAGGCTACGACCGTGGTGATCAGCCAGGCGATCGAGGAGATGATCAGCACGCGCCGAAGTTCTTCGAGGTGCTCGACGATGGTCATGCGGCGTTCGTCGCCGGCCACTCCCCGCACCTCTCAGCGCCTCCGCGAGAAGGCGGTCAACGTCACACGGGGGTAGTGTGATCGCCCTCGCCGGCGGCGCGCTCGGTCGCTGGTGCCGCGGCGGTCCCGCCGCCGACAGGCGCGGGTTGGACCGGCGCCGCGGGCACGGCTGCCTCGGGAACGGACGGCGTCACTGCCTGGGGCGGGGTGCCCGGCGCGGGGGTGGCAGGGGAATCGTCGAACCGGGTCGCCTTGGCGAACTCCTCGCGCGTGTCGCTGGACGCCTTCCTGAACTCTCGGATGGCTCGTCCCAGCCCAGACCCGACGTCGGGGAGCTTGCCCGGACCCCAGATGATCAGGACGATGACCAGGATGATGGCGATGATCCAAAGGTGACCGGTGCCGATGAACGGCATGGTGGAAGCCTCCATTGTCGTGCCGGTCGTTTCCCCGCCGGCGCCTCTTGCGAGCCGTCGTCGAGTGTAGCATCGCCTCGGCCGAGGTCCTGAGCTAGCGCTGAGACTCCCGCAGGCCGGCCGCGAAGCCGCCGACCGCCCGATCCAGATCGTCTCTCACGTGTGCGGTCGACAGGAAGCCCGCCTCGAACTGCGACGGCGGCCACAGCACGCCATTGCTGCGCCAGGCGCGGTGCACGCGAGCGAACGCCGCTCTGTCTGTCGCAGTCGCCTGGACGTAGTCGTCGACCGACTCGACGCCGATGAAGGGGGTGAGCATGCTGCCGGCGCGGTTGACGGCACAGGCGACCCCCGCAGCCGCCGCGGTTTCGGCAATTCCGGCGGCGAGAGCGGAGCCGAGCTCCTCCAATCGAGCGTACGCTGTGCCCGAGCGCAGCTCGTCGAGGACCGCGCAGCCCGCCGCCATCGCCAGCGGGTTCCCGGACAGAGTTCCCGCCTGGTACACGTCGCCGGACGGCGCCAGGCGCTGCATCATCACCCGCGATCCTCCAAAGGCGCCCACCGGCAACCCGCCGCCGATCACCTTGCCGAGACAGGTGAGGTCCGGCCGGACGGCGAAGAGTTGCTGAGCTCCACCCCAGGCGACGCGAAACCCGGTCATCACCTCGTCGAAGATCAACAGCACGCCGCAACGCGCGGTCAGCGCGCGCAGCGCCTCGAGATAGCCTGGGCGCGGCAGCACACAGCCCATGTTCCCGGCGATGGGTTCCACGATCAATGCGGCGACGGTCTCCCCCTCGCGGTCGAGCACCGCGGCCACAGCCGCGATGTCGTTGTAGGGAACCACGATGGTGTCGGCGACCGCCGCCATCGGCACTCCCGGTGATCCGGGGATCCCGAGGGTGGCCACCCCCGACCCCGCTGCCGCCAGAAAGGCGTCGGCATGGCCGTGGTAGGCCCCCGCGCATTTGACGACTCGATCGCGCCCGGTGACGGCACGGGCGAGGCGGAGCGCCGACATGGTCGCCTCGGTGCCGGAGTTGACGAACCGCACCATCTCGATGGCGGGCATCGCCCCCGTGATCCGCTCCGCCAGCTCGATCTCGACAGCGCTGGTGGCTCCGAATGCGGTGCCATGTGAGAGCTGCCGGGACAGCGCGGCCGCCACCGCGGGGTGGTCATGGCCGAGGATGTGCGGACCGTAGGCGAGGATGAAGTCCGCGTAGTCGACGCCGTCCTCGTCCACGAGGTGGGCGCCTCGGGCGTTGGCGATGATCGGTGGATCGCCACCGACTGCGGCAAAGGCTCGCACCGGGCTGCTGACGCCGCCCGGGAGCACCTTCTCGGCGCGCTCACGCCACTGGGCTGACGTGCTTCGTGCCGCTGAGGTCACGTCTGCTGGGTGACGGTGACACTCTCCATGACGTCGCCCTGCTTGACCTTCTGAGCGACATCCAACCCCGAGCCGACGTTGCCGAATAGGCTGTACGACGGAGCGAACTGGTTGGCTCCGGTGTCGATGAAGAACTGCGAACCGTTGGTGTTGGCTCCGCTGTTGGCCATGGCGACCGAGCCCGCGCTGTACGCCTGGCGCACCGGCTCGTCGGCGAACTGATAGCCGGGACCTCCCTTCCCACACGTGGCGGCGTGGACGTTGCCGATGCAGTTGGGATCGCCGCCCTGGATGATGGCCAGCGTGCCTCCGCAGCTCGAGTCCGCGGTGTTGGGACACACCCGGTGGAAGGGGATGCCGTCGAAGTAGTGGTTGCGGGCCAGCACCACGAAGTTGTTGACGGTCTTGGGCGCCAGCGCCGGCTGCAGGCACAGGACAATGTCGCCTCGCACCGTCTTGATCGTCGCCTCATAGAGCTTGGTGGAGTCGATCTGCATCGCGGGAGCGGCGCTGTAGACGTGAGGGTTGCTGGGCTCGCTGACCGGCTGCAGGGGAGCGCCGAAGCTGGCGGTGGTGCAGTTGGCGAACGGTAGCGTCGATGGAGACGGGGACGGCGATGCCGATGCCGCGGCCGATGCCGACGCCGACGCCGACGCTGAGGCGCCCGTGGTGGCAGTCGGAGCCGGACCGTTGGCCCTGTTGATGAAGATGATGGCCGCAACCAGGCCGCCGATGAGCACCGCGCCGGTGGCAAGCATGAAGGGAAACCGCTGCCCGGCCGGGCTGACGTTCCGATCAGACACCGGCGAGTTCCTCCCGCAGCCAGCGCGCTGCCCGGCGCGCGTCGTAGGTGATGATCAGGTCGGCACCGGCGCGGCGTATGGCGGTGAGTGCCTCGAGCACCGCGGCCCGCTCGTCGAACGCGCCCGCCGCCGCGGCGGCATGGAGCATGGCGTATTCGCCGCTGACGCAGTACGCGGCGACAGGGACGTCGGTGGCGTCGCGGACGCGCGCCACCACGTCGAGCGCGGTGAGCGCCGGTTTCACCATCACCATGTCGGCGCCCTCTTCGACGTCGAGCAGGGCCCGTCGGACGGCCTCGCGCTGGTTGGCGACATCCATCTGGTAGCTGCGCCGGTCGCCGGTGCGCGGCGCACAGTCGGCGGCGGCCCGGAACGGGCCATACATCACCGATGCGTACTTGGCGCTGTATGCAAGCAGCGCGGTGTCGTGAAAACCACTCCCGTCGAGGGCAGCGCGGATCGCGGCCACCTGACCGTCCATCATCCCGCTGGGCGCGATGGCGTCGGCGCCGGCTGCAGCCTGGGACACCGCGATGCGGCCGTACAGTTCGATGGTCGCGTCGTTGTCGATGGTTCCGTCGTCGCGAAGCACACCGCAGTGGCCGTGGTCTGTGTACTCATCCAGGCAGCAGTCGGCGATGAGCACGCACTCGTCGCCGCTCTTGAGGCGCAGGCTCCTCAGCGCGCGTTGCACGATGCCGTCCTCGTCCCACGCCTGCGAGCCGCGAGCATCCTTGTGCTCGGGGACACCGAAGAGGATGACCGCCGCGCAGCCGGCGTCGACGGCGTCGTCGACGGCGTCGGTGAGCGAGTCGATCGTCTCCTGCTGCTGGCCGGGCATCGAGCTGATCGGCACCGGGGCTGCGATTCCCTCGCGCACGAACGCGCCCTGGATGAGGTCGGCGGGCACGACCACGGTCTCTCGTGCCAGCGCCCGCAGCGCGGGAGTGCGGCGCAGACGGCGTGAGCGACCGGAGGGAAAGGCCATGCGCGGTCAGGGTAACGGGTGGACGGGGGCGAGGTGCGACACCATGGCCGCGACCATGCCGTCGGCGGTGTGCTCGCCGGCCGAGATCACAGTCGCCCATCCCGCGGCCCGCGCCGCGTCTGCGGTCGCCGGCCCGATGCAGATGGCGAGGCAGGGCGGCGGCGGCTGCGCCAGGGCCTCCGTGCAGTGGCGAACCGTGCTCCCGCTCGTGAAGGTGATGGCGTCGACCGGCGGGCCGGCCAGAGCCTTGCGCAGGCGGTCGCGGGCGCCATCGGGCATGACGCTGCGGTACGCCTCCAGCACCTCGACCCTCGCTCCCGCGGCCGTCAGCAGGGGGGCGATGACGTTGCGTGAGCCGGCGGCGGTGACCAGAAGCACCCGGGCGCCGTCCACGCCGGCGCGCCACAGCTCGGCCGCGAGCGACTCCCCCACCTGCCCGGGGGCGACGAGATCGACCTCGATGCCGTGCGAGCGCAGCGCCGCGCCCGTGGCGGGACCGATGACGGCGATGGCGACCTCGCCCAACTGCGCCGCTCCCACCGCCTCCACTGTCAACTCCACCCCGGTCGCACTGGTGAGCACCAGCCAAGGGGCACGCTCGCCGTGAACGCCCCCCTCAACGAGGCGACCGACGGCCAGCCCGATGTCCGCGGCGGTGGCAAGTCGCTGGGTGGCGATCAGCGGCACCCTCAGCACCTCTGCGCCGGCGTCCTCGAGCAGACCGGGCAGGCGGTCCGCTTTGTCCGCGCCACGGGTGACCAGGATCCGGCGACCCTGCAGGGGCTGGGCGGCCGTCATCGCAGGGCAGCGGCCACCCGGGCGACAAGGTCGGCCGGTCGCTGGGGGTCGCCGCCCAGCTCGGCGCGGCGGACCCCGCCGTCGACGCCGAGAGCAGCAGAGAGCACCAGCTCGCCGTCCTCGACCCGAGCCCACGCTCCAAAGGGCAGCAGGCAGCCCCCGCCGAGCGCGCGCAGCAGCGCCCGCTCTGTACGAACCGCAAGCTCGGTCGCTCCATCCCCCGCCCCCGACGCGGCGTGTGCTGCGACAGAGCCGGTGACGACCTCGAGAGCGATCGCTCCCTGTGCGGGGGCTGGCACGAAGGTTCGAGGGTCGAGCCGCTCCCCGATCCGATCGGACAGGCCGAGCCTGTCGAGGCCGGCGGCCGCAAGGAGCAGCCCGTCGACCTCGCCGGCGTCAAGCTTGCGCAACCGGGTGTCGACGTTGCCTCGGATGGGCACGCTGCGCAGGCCTGGCCGCAGCGCCTGAAGTAGCGCGGCGCGACGGAGGCTGCTGCTGCCCACCGTCGCTCGATCCGGCAGTGCGTCCACGCCCCCGCCCGAACGGGTGACCAGAGCATCGCGGGGATCGGCGCGTGCCAGAACAGCCGCGATCTCGAGACCGGCGGCCAGCTCTGTGGGGAGGTCCTTGGCGGCGTGAACGGCAATGTCGGCGCGGCCGTCGAGCAGAGCGCGCTCGATCTCGGCGGTGAACCAACCCTGGCCTTCCATCTGGTCGATCGGGGTGGTCTGGTTGCGGTCGCCGCCTGTCCGCACGATGACCAGCTCCGCGCCGGGACCCCCGGCGTCGTGGATCGCCGCGGCGGCGAGCGCGGCTTGCGCTCTGGCGAGCGCACTGCCGCGAGTGGCGAGGCGGAGGACCGCGGCCTCCGTCGCCGCGCTCACGAGGCGGCGGCGCTGCTGTCCGCGGTCTCCCCGCCAACGCGGTCGGGGCCGTCGAGATCGAAGGCGTCACGCAGGGTCAGCGCCACGCCTGGGTCGTCGGCAAACTCGCGCAGATGACTGATGGGGGCGTGCAGCAGCTTGCTGACGATGCTTTTCGTCAGCTGTTGAATGCGCTCGGAGGTGACCGCGTCGACGCCCGGCATGCGTGCCAGGGTGCGCTCCACCTCACGGCGCCGTATGTCATCGGCACGCCGCACCAGCGCGCCGATGGTGGGGCCGGCAGTGTCGCGTTCGCCGACGACGGCGCTGGCGTGGGCGACCTCAGCCTCGATGATCGCGGTGGCCTCGGCGAGAGCCCCGCGCTGCTGTCCGACCACGCCGGAGACGCGATCTCCAATGGCGTCGACGTCGACCAGGGTCACGCCGGCGACGTCGGCCGCGGCGGTCTCGACGTCACGGGGCACGGCGATGTCGACAATGGCGAGCGGGCGGTGGCCGCGCCGCTCCTGCATGGCCGCAACCTCCGCCGCGCTGACCACCGTTGTCGGGCTGTTGGTGCAGGAGATCACCAGATCCACCTCGGTTGCCACCGCCACCGGATCACTGATGGCCACAGCTCCATCGGCCAGGGCTGCCGCCAGCGCGACCGCGGACTCGCCGCCGCGCGACGTGATCATCAGACGGGCGCCTGCCTCCTGGAGCCGGCGCGCCGCCAGGGCACTCATGGTGCCCGCGCCGAGCACCAGCACCCCGCGCCCGCGGAGGTCGCCGGCGATCTCGCGCGCGATCTGCACGGCGGCGTCGGCGATCGTCCCGGCATGGCGCCCCAACGCTGTGTCGGTGCGCACCCGCTTGCCGGCGGACACGGCCCGGCGCATCACGTAGTCGAGACGGGCGTCGAGCGTGCCGGCGTTGCGGGCCATCTGATGAGCGTCACGGAACTGGCCGAGCACCTGCGCCTCAGCGATCACCATGCTCTCGAGGCCGCCGGCGACGCGCAGTATGTGGCGGATCGCTTCCGCGTCGCGAAGCTCGAAGAGGTGGTCGCCGATCTGGTCACGGCCGAGGGGATCGAGGTACATCGCCAGCCGTGGCCGAACCTCGTCGGCCAGTTCGGCTGTGGGGCTGCTCACGTAGAACTCGGTGCGATTGCAGGTGGACAGCACCACAGCCCCGCGAAGGCCGCAATGGCCGACCAGGTAGCGCAACAGCCGGCTCGCCTCGGACTCCGAAACCACCGCGCGTTCACGAACCGAGATCGGCGCGCTGCGGAAGCTGAGCCCGGCGGCCACGAGGTGCATGGGAGGCGTTCCTACGATCCGGGCGGCGGCGCGCGCCTGCGGCGGCGTCCTGCTCCGGGCGAAGCGACCGCGAGTATATGGAAGGCGGGGATATTTCCCACGCCCGGTAGTAATAACATGCGCCGGCATGACGTCCGCCGGGCCGAGCCCCCAGCCGCCGGGCGGCGACAGCGAACCGTCCGGCGCTGACCCACCGCCGGACGGCAACCGGCAGCGTCCCCGCTACGGCCGGCGGCGTGGTCCGGCGCCCGTCGGCAGCAGCTTCGTGCCCCGTCTCGGTCCGTCGGCCGGCGAGCCGTTCGCAGCCATCGACGACCTCGAGGGCGAGATCGACTCGACGGCGTCCGGGCGACCCAACGCGGACACGCCGGTCGAAGAGCTGCGCTTTGTCGCGCTTGACTGTGAGACGACCGGCCAGTCCCCCCACCGGCTCGTCGAGCTCGGCGCGGTCGCCTTCTCGCTTGATCGGCACGTCATGTCCTTCGAAACGCTGGTTCACAGCACCGACCGCATCAATCCCTACGCCAAGCGCATCCATGGCATCGGACCCGAGAGCCTGGGCGGTGCGCCCCCGGTGGAGCGCGTGCTGGAACGGTTCCGTCGTTTCTGCACGGGGGCCGTCCTGGTTGAACACAGTGCCGATGCCTTCGACACACGCCTCATCGCCAGCGCCATGGACACAGCGATCGATGCCGACAACCTCGACACCAGCCGCATGGCGGGAGTTATCTGGGGTCTGCGCGACACCATCGGGCTGGAGCGCATGTGCAAGGAGCTCGGCGTGCACCACCGTCGCCCTCACCACGCCCTCGCCGATGCTGAGGCGACCGCGTCCTGCTTCATCGAGCTGCTCCGGATGGGCCGCGAGCGCTTTGGCTGGAACACTCTCGGCGACCTGCTGGCCGTCGCCCAACCGCCGCCACCGCGGTTGAATGACGGGCCGCGCAGCCCCAGGAACGGAGTCCCCGGGGCTGCCGCCTCCGGAACGAGGCGCAGGCATCGAGGCGGGCGCCGGCACCGTTCTGGTGGTGGCACACCTTCCGCCACGCCACCCCCGGAGGGCGCCGCCGGGGACTGACGGTCAGACGGCGAATTCGGCCACCAGCGGGTGATGATCTGACGCGACGGTGGCCTCGCGGTCCGGCCAGCCCCGGCTGCCAACCACCTCGCAGCGCCGCAGCCTCGGGGCCAGGAGGCGGTCCGCAAAGACGTAGTCGATTCGAGCGGCGGGCATCCACGTCGCGCAGGTGTATCCGTGAGCCCGCGGATGGAGTTCGCGAAAGCAGTCCACATAGCCGGAGGCGAGCAGCCGCGCAACCGTCCAGCGCTCGACGGTGTTCCCCAGGAGCCGGTCAACGGCCCGGCTGCGCGGCAGCAGCGCGGTGAGCGGATAGACGACAAACGGCAGGACGGGGATGCCGACATCAAGGCGCGGATCGACGCCGACGCTCAGCCACGCCTCGTCGACCGCGGCATCCTCGCCGACGCGTTTCGGAGCCACCAACCCATTGGCCTGTCGCACCAGGACGCGGGCCCGTCGCAGTTCAGCCATGCGCGCGAAGAACGCGGTGGCCTCGAGATGGTCACCGGGGGCGAGCGCGTTGAAGTCGCCGGCGATGAGGTGGGGGCCCGCATCCGCGTCGGTGAGGTCGCCGAGCAAGCAGTCGAGCTCGCGTCGGCGCCGTTCCTCGCCCTTCTTGCGCTCGCCGAAGCGGGCGGCGAGGTGCACGGAGTGCAGGTGCAGCTCAGGGACGAGAGCCCCACCGGTGCTCAACACCGTCTCGAGATGACTGCGCAGCATGCGGCCGCGGTGAGTGTGGTTGCGCCAGCGTCGCACGCGGAGCCGCGAGAGCACAGCGAGGTTGATGCCGCTGCCGTCGCTGGCCGTTCCGATGATGAGTTCCATGCCCAACGCCCGCGCCAGCTGCGCGGCAAACTCCGGGTTGCTGACCTCCTGGAGGGTGATGACGTCGGCGGACATCCGGCGCAGCAGCGCTGTGATGTGGTCCTCACGACGAGCGCCGCCGAGCAGGATGTTGTACGTGGCGATGCGCAACAAGCGGGAACGTGCGCGTGCTCTGCTCATGCGGAATCGCACCTACAATGCCACGCGATGGCGGACGACGGCGGCGTTGGACGCACACGGGTAGCCGCCGAGCTGCTCTTCGTGCAACGGCTCCCGCCACCTCTGCGCGTCATCGTGCCGCTCACGCTCGCCGCCGGCTGTGTGGTGCTCGGCGTCCAGTCACTGGCGATCCAGCACCACTACGCCGGGCAGAGCGGAGGCGGCCGGCTCGCAACCCTGCTGGCCCACGGATCCACGGCGGCGACGGCCTGGGAGGGATGGGCCGCAGCAGTCTTCTTCCTCGTGGCGCTGATGCGCTTGCGCGTCGGTGTTCCGGAACCCCCTGCGGGTCGCACGCCCATCGAGGACCTGACCGCCGGCCAGCTGCGGGCTGGCCTGGTGCGCGAGTACACGATCGTGCGGATCGGCCTGCTGATTCTCAGCGCGGTGTCGCTCGCGGACGCTGCGCGGGCGGTGCGCTACGTCGTGGCAGCCGCGTCCGACGATGCGCTCGCCCGGGGCTCTGTGACCGCGACGCTGGTCGAGGCCTGTGGACTGGCTGTCGCAGCCGTGGTTCTCGCGCTCTGGGCCGGAAGCTTTCGCCAGCAGCTGGACCGCGTGGGAGCGTTGCGCTAGCACGCTCTGGCACCACAGCTCCACGCCGTGGTCACCGCGGTCACGTCCGCCTGTCGACGACGTAGTCGCAGACGCGCTCAAGTGTGGCTCGAGAAGGGGCTGGGTCGAAGATCGCCAGCTGGGCGCGGGCACGCAACGCGAAGTCGTGCGCCTGCGCCTCGGTACGTTCGATGGCGCCCGAGTGGCGCACCAGGCGCACCACCTGCTCGTGGTCAGCGTCCGTCATGGGCTCGTGCCCGAGGACCTCGCGCAGGGCGGCCGCGACCGCCGGCTCCTGCAAAGCGAGCATCAGTGGCAGCGTGACCGTCCCCTGGCGGAGATCGGAGCCCACCGGCTTGCCGAGCTCCGCCGCCGTGGAGGTGTAGTCCAGCACATCGTCGGCGATCTGGAAGGCCATGCCGATGAGGTAGCCGTACTGGCGCAATGCCTCGGCGCGGGGCTCATCCAGCTGACCCACCACGGCTCCGCAATAGCAGCAGGCCTCGAGCAGCGCCGCCGTCTTGCGGGCGATCTTGAGGTGGTACTCGTCCAGGGTCTGGTCGTAGTCACGATGACTGGTCAGCTGCAGGAGCTCTCCCAGGCAGATGGTCATCACCGTGTTGCTGATGGCGAGATCGATGCTCGGCTCGCCGATCGTCGCCAGGATGTTGGCCCCCTTGGCGAAGTAGTAGTCACCAATGATGATCGCCGGGTGGACGCCGACCGTCTCGTGGATGGTCGTGATGCCGCGCCGGGTGCGGGCGTTGTCGATGAGGTCGTCGTGCACGAGGGTCGCGGTGTGGATGAACTCGATTCCCATGGCCAGATTGAAGGCATGGTCGCGGTCGGGCGTGCCCAGAGCCGCACTGAGCAGCACCAGCGCCGGGCGAAGGCGCTTGCCGCCGGCACGGACGATGTGCTCCATGGCGTCGGCCATGGGACCGAAATCGGTTGCCACCGACTCCTCGAGCCGCCGTTCGAACTCGACAAGGTCGGGGGCGATCGAGCTGAGCAACTCGTCGACCATCACGCTCATGGCGCAGCTCCCGCCACCGCGGCGCTGTCCCAGAGCGCAACCACAGTCGGTTCCGGGAGCGCCTCACCGAAGAGCAGCTCGGCGCTGTCGCTGAACCGCCGCGGAGCTGCCGTGACCAGCAGCTCCGGCACCGACTGCGCTTGACCGCCGCCACCCAGCCGGTTGACGGCCAGGATCCGCTCGACGCGCGCGGCAGTGGTCTCCGCGCTGTCAATCACGGTCAGGTGCCTGCCGTCGAGAACCAGGTCGATCGTGGGGCGCAGGAGCGGGTAGTGCGTGCAGCCGAGGACAAGCGTGTCAGCGCCCCAGCCGGTGATCTCGTCGAGAACGGCGGACAGGATGCTCGCGGCGCGTGGGCCGTCGGCCTCGCCGGCCTCCACGATGTCCACAAGGTCGGGGACTGCGAGGCCGAGCACGCCGACACCGGGATTGGCCTCCTTGATGGCGTGGACATACTCCTGACTCGCGCGCGTGCCCTCGGTGCTGATCACCGCGACCCGGCCGTTGTGCGTGGCTTCGACGGCGGCTTGGGCACCGGGTGCGATGACGCCGACGATGGGGACGTCAAAGCGCTCCCTGGCGGCGTTCAGAGCAGCGGCGGTGGCGGTGTTGCAGGCCACCACCACGAGCTTGGTGTCGAGTCCGACGAGGTGATCGATGATTCGCAGCGCGAAATCGCGCACCTCGTGCTGGTAGCGTGGCCCGTACGGGAAGTGGGCGAGATCGGCCAGGTAGGTGAGGCGCTCCGAGGGCAGGCGGGCGTGCAGCTGCTGGAGTACGGTGAGGCCGCCGACGCCGGAATCGAAGACACCGATCGGCCGGGTGTCGCTCATCGAGGCGAGGATAGCAGTCGCCAGTCACTGCCTCTTCGTCGCCGACGGTTAGGGCTACACATGGCATGAACACCCCAGCCAGAGTGTCAGACGGCCGCCGCCGCGTGGTCCTGGCTCATCGAACGAGACGGTTCCAGGAGGCGGTCTCGGATCCTCGAGCCGATGCCACGAGCGCTCATCACGGTGATGTGCCCGTGAGGGTAGTCCCACAACTCTGCGCCCCACGAGGCCGCCAGGTCGGCGATCGGCTGCGGCCCCACGATGAGGTCGAGCTCCGGTCGCACCAGGGTGATGTCCGCGGGCCGGGTGCGCGGCACCAGATTGCGAGGCACCAGTGGGGCCAGAGCGGCGTCGAGCATGGCGCGCGCCTCGGACCGGTCCTCTCCCCAAGCGCCCCCGCTGGTGGGGCTGATCCCGAGGCGGCGCGCCAGGTTGCGCGGCATGTTCTCGAGGAACGTCGCGGGGGGATCGCAGAGCGGCGCCACCGCCACGACGGAGTCGAGCCGCACCTGGGCGGCCAGCAGCGAGGCGATCAGGCCTCCCAGGCTGACGCCCATCACCGCGACCGTCGGCGTGACGTGCCGGCGGGCCCAGCTCACCAGAGCGGCGGCATCCTCCACGGACTGCCGCACCGTGGCCCGGATCCGCGCGGGGTCGGTGCCGAAGAAGCCGTCACCGCTGCTTCGCCCGGGCACACGCCGGCGGAGGTGGAAGGGCAGGTCGATCTGCATGGTGTGGGCGCCTCGGGCTCGCAGACCTCGCGCCTGGAGAGCATCCCAGAGGGGGAATGGCACGGCGTAGCCGTGGACGATGAGGATCATCGGGGCGTCCGGGGAGGGCGCGAGGTTGATGTGAGCCGTGGCGATCAGCTTCCGTGAGCCGGGGTGGTTACCGGGTCCTGCGCTTGGACCCTCGAGACGGAGCTGGCGGCTCCTGCCGTGCTCCCAATGGGCCGTCGCCGCCACCGGCGCGGGGCTCTGGACGCGGCTTGCGTCCCAAAAGCCGGCAGCGCTCACCGGGTCGTGCGCCAGCCTCTCCACCATCTCGTAGCGCAACGAACCGAGGCGCCAGAGCATGGCCGCATCGATGCCCTGGTGAGCTCGATCGAGACGGACGGTTCGCTGGGCCACCCTGCGATTCTCCATCGTCACCCCAGCCTAAGCGCCGCGACTGCATCCGCGGCATGCCGCCCAGCGCGGAACCTGCCCCCGGTCGGGTTCGAACCGACACCGTAGCCGGGTTTAAGCCGGCCGCCTCTGCCAATTGGGCCACGGGGGCGTTGAGAGAGTACCCCGGGGACAATGCGCCGCCCGCGACGATGCTGCCGCACCGCTGCGTAGACTCGACGAGCAGATGTTCGGTCGCAGCCCTCGCCCCGACTCCACGTACGTGCGCAGCCAGTCCCACAGCGGGCTGCCCGTGGCGCCCGATGTGGTGGCGCGTGGGCTGGTGATGAGCATCCTCGAGGCCGGCGGCGATCCCCTCGAGCGGCGCCGCCTAGGCCAGATGCTGGTCGATACGCTCGACGAGCTGGCCGGCCTCCCCGCCTGTGCGGTGGTGGTGGCCGATCGCCCCCAGGTGCATGAGCACGACGGGCGCCGGCTGCAGAGCAAGACGTACGGCTACTACCGCTGCCGGTACGTCGACGGGTCGGTCAGCGAGGCACGCATCCGCATCTACCACCGCACCGCCGTCCGCCAGCAGGTCATCTCCCCCAAGGTGTTCCTCAACACGCTGCTCCACGAGTGGGTGCACCATTACGACTTCGCCGGGCTGCGGCTGGCTCGGTCGCCCCACACGGCGGGCTTCTATGCGCGTCTGCGCGCTCTCGCCGAAGCGCTCGACGTCGGCTTTGTCCTGCCGGCCGAGCCCGACGCGCGCGGCGTCGAACCATCGGCTGCCGGCGCCTCCGCAGCTGATGTCGAGGTGGGCTGACGCGGCCTGTCCGTCACCGTCACGCTGCGGTGGACAGCTGATCGCGAAACGAGGCGACGGTGGGAATCGAACCCACGATGGAGGTTTTGCAGACCTCTGCCTTACCACTTGGCTACGTCGCCATGAGCACAAGATCCCTAGTTTCCGTCCTCAGTCTGCTAGACCACCAGGGTGCCCAACGCTCCAGTATCCGCCCAACCTACGGCAGCGGGAGTCTACGGCGGCGTCCCGATGGGCGCCACGCCGAGGCTTCGCCGGGCCGCCGGACGACCTCGAGGTGGCTCAAGGGCAAGGCCGAGCGTGCCGCCTCTTTCGGGTCGTTCGCCACCAACGTGCAGGACTACGTCGCCCTCGATGGGAGCAACAACGTCGCCATCACCGCCGACATCCACGACCTGGCGGGCGCGCAGGCGATGATGGCCTCGCCCCCGCCCTGGGCGGTCGCCCAAGAGGAGAGCCACGGCGTCCTCTCCCCCCAGACGGCCTACATCGAGAAGTAATCCGGTCGCTCGGTTCGTCGCGACGGACCACCGAGAACTCCGGCAGGCCGAGCTTCTCGATAGGCCGGTACACAAGAAGCTTCCCTAGCCGGGAACCTCAGGCCGGCCCGCCGAAGACCGAGATCAGATCGCCGTTCACCGGGTTGGAGGCGGCCCCGAGCAAGCCGAGCCCGAACTCCTCCTCGATGGCGCGGAGCGCGCCGTAGTGGTTGCCGCCGCCGGCGATGGCGCCGTGGCCCTTGGCGGTGCTCGAGATCACCACCATGGGGACGGTATTGCCCACGCCTTCATCCATCGTGATGATGACGGTGCTGTCGTAGTTGGTGAACCAGGTCGAGGTCAACACCGGGTCGATGTTGGTCTTGAGCCACGCGTCGCCCTGCGGGACGGTGCCGTCGTGCATGTCGTTGATGAGGTTGGGGGTGATCCAGACGAAGCTGGGCGCCGATGAGCCATCAAGCGCTGCGAACATCCCGCTGCCGCCGGGGTACGGCAGGACATGGGTGGCGCAGCCGGCACCGATCACATCGGAGAAATACATGAAGGGGTCGTGCTTCTTGGCGTACCCGCCGCTGCTCCCGCCGGTGTAGCAGGGGCTGGGCATCGACTCCATATAGGCGGTCCACGGGATGCCGGCAGCGCTCAGCTGTCCGCCGAGGTCTGTCCCTGAGAAGGGCCCGCAGGTGGTGCAGTCGGTGGACTGCCCCTGCACGCTGCCGCTGTCGAAGGCGAGATAGTTGGGCAGGGAGGGATGGCTCACCCCCGCCCAGGAGGTGAAGCTGGCGTACGTCGAGGCGAGTGAACAGAAGTACGGGTCGGCGGAGCAGCTGCCGAGCGTGGCCGCGTATCCCTTGTTCTCCTCCATGATCACCATCACGTGCGGTGAGCCAGGGGCGCGCGTGGATGTTGGCGCCGGCGGTGCCGTTGAGGGAGCCGGTGCCGGCCGGCTGGCGTTGACGTGTGGTGGCGTGCCTGTAGCTGGTGCCGATGTTGCTGTGCGCGAGGTCGTGCCGGCCGGCGAGAGCGTGGGCGAATGGGTTGTTTGACGGGGTGGCGTGAGGGAGGAACCCCGCGGGGCAGCGGCGTCTGCGACCGGCGCACCGGAGGATGGCGTCCTGCCTGCGACAGGGCCAGGCTGCTGAGTGCTGTCACCGGATACGGAGGCGGCGGCGATGGTCACGATGCCGAGTGCCGCGAGAACCCAGGCCACTGAGGTGTTGCCCCACCGGATGGCGTGCCATCGCGTCGGACGTGCGTCCACTCGCTCGTCGTGATCGGCCGAGTGGTGTCGCCGGCGACGGAGGTCGTGCAGGTTCACGGCTCGACCGTAGGCAGACGCTCGCGCATCAGACCGTTACGAGCGATTTCGTTGTGGCCGGGTCACAAGTTGAAACAGGGGCGTGTTGGACCCTTGGCTCTTGTGACCGCGCTGTGGGCGTGGGGATGTCGCCGGGCTCACGGTGCCCAGTATCGCGCAAACGCCTCAAACGTGTCGAATTACAGCGTCGCATGCCTGGCCTGCCGTGGGCCGGATCGCGACAATCGCCGGATGATCACAAGTGCCAACGACCTCGCCAGCCGCGCGGCCGCCGTGCTCCCGGGCGGCGTGACCCACGCCGCCCGGGCCTACTCGCCGCCGCTGTACGTCGCCCGGTCAGAGGGTTCGCACAAGTGGCTGGTCGACGGCCGGGAGCTCATCGACTACACCATGGGGCACGGTGCACTCCTGCTCGGGCACGCTCATCCGGTGGTGGTGGCCGCGGTCAGGGAGCAGGTTGCGCGGGGCACCCACTACGGCGCCGGCCATCCGCTCGAGGTTGAGTGGGCGGAACGGATCTGCGCCATGGTGGCATCGGTGGACCAGGTGAGATTCACCTCGTCGGGCACCGAGGCGGCGATGCTCGGTCTGCGGGTGGCCCGTGCCGCGACCGGACGCGACGTCATCGTCAAGCTCGACGGCCACTTCCACGGCTGGTCAGACGCGGTCAGCGTCAACCTCGAGGACGGCGTGGCCCGAACCGACACCGGTGTCCCGGCAGCGCAGCTGCTGACCACCGCGGTTGTCCCGGCCGGTGACGTCGACTCCCTCCGTGCCGCTCTGGATGGCGGGTCGGTCGCTGCCGTGATCTTCGAGGGATCAGGCGCGCATTACGGGCGGAGCCCCTTGCCACCCGGGTACGCGCAGGCCCTGCGCGCGGAGTGTGACCGCAGCGGCGCCCTGCTGATCATCGACGAGGTGGTCACCGGTTTTCGTGTGGCCACAGGCGGCATGCAGTCCGTTCTCGAGCTGCGCCCCGACCTCTCGATGTTCGGCAAGGTGATGGCCGGCGGACTGCCCGGAGGCGCGCTGGGCGGGCGTCGCGACCTCATGGAGCTGCTGGCCACAAGGATCGCTCACCCTGGAACCTTCAACGCCAATCCACTCACCGCCGCCGCGGGCATCGCCACCCTGGCGTTGTGTGCCGACGGGTCCCCCCAGCGCGCGGCCACGGCGTCTGCTGAGCAACTGGAGAACGGGTGGCGCGACGTGATGCGCCGTCGCGCGGTCGACGGCCGGGTCTGGCGGCTGGCGAGCATCGTGCACATGGAGCTGGCTGCTCCCGACCAGCAGGCGACCCTGGCGGCGCGGTTGCGCACCGAAGGCGTGGACCTTCTCCACACCAGCGCCCTCTGTTCGGCCGTCCACACCGACCAGGACATCGCCCGCAGCGTCGCCGCGCTCGACCGCGCGCTGACCCACTCCGCGGCGTAGCCGGAGGTCCTCCCCGGCCGGCTCAGCTGTGGCTGCGCGGTGTTGGGCCATCCGGCGCGGCACCGCCCTCGCGCTCGCCCGATCGACGCCGTTCCAGCGTCGCCCGGATGCTTTCGAGGCGCGCGGCGATCTGAGCCTCGGCACCGTGGTCGGTGGGCACGTAATAGCGATGACCGCGCAGCTCGTCGGGAAGGTGCTGCTGGTCGACCACCGCGCCTCTCTCGTCGTGCGCGTATCGATATCCCCGGCCGAACCCCATTCCCTTCGTCAGTGAGGTCGAGGCATTGCGCAGGTGCAGCGGCACGGGTTGATGGAGCGTCTCGCGGACGTCAGCGACCGCGGCCGTGTAGGCACGCATCGCGCTGTTGCTCTTGGGCGCGCTGGCCAGGTACAGGGCAGCCTCGGCAAGAGGCAGGTATCCCTCAGGCATGCCGACGAAGTGCGCAGCCTGCTGTGCCGCCACCACCACCCCGAGCGCCGCGGGGTCGGCGAGGCCGACGTCCTCAGCGGCCAGGATCACCATCCGGCGAGCGCAGAACATCGGGTCCTCCCCCGCCTCCAGCATCCGCGCCAGCCAGTAGATGGATCCGTCCGGATCGCTGTCGCGCATCGACTTGATGAACGCCGATGCCAGCCAGTAGTGCTGATCGCCCGCGCGGTCGTACAGCAGCGACGGGTTCTGCAGGGCACCCTCCACCGCCGCCACGTCGACCAGGCATCGGCCCGTGGCGTCACCGGTGGCGGCGGCGGCCAGCTCGAGGGCGTCGAGCGCCACCCGCGCATCGCCGCCACTCAGCATGATCAGCCGCTGCCGCGCGGCAGGTTCGAGGATCACCTCCCCCCCGCCGAGGCCGCGCTCGGGGTCGGAGATGGCGCGATCGATGAGCAGGCCGAGTGTGGCCTCGTCCAGGCCCTCCAGCCGGACCACCCGGGCGCGCGAAAGCAGGGCGGCATTGACCTCGAAGCTGGGGTTCTCGGTGGTGGCGCCGAGCAGGCTCACCACGCCGCTCTCCACGTCGGGGAGGACGGCGTCCTGCTGGGCCTTGTTGAAGCGATGGATCTCGTCGATGAACAGGACGGTGCGCTGGCCCAACCGCTGCCGCGCGCGAGCCCGCTCGATGATCTTGCGCAGCTCGGCGACCCCCGACGAGACCGCGCTGACCGGCTCGAAAGCGGCGCCCGACATCTCGGCGAGGATGAAGGCCAGCGAGGTCTTGCCGCTCCCAGGGGGTCCCCAGAGGATCAACGAGGGCAGCCTGTCCCCCGCCAGAGCGCGGCGAAGAACGCTGCCGGGACCGACGACGTGGTCCTGGCCGGCGAACTCGTCGAGGGTGCGCGGGCGCATCCGCGCCGCCAGGGGCGCTGCGGGACGGCCGGGCGGCGCTCCGCTCCGCGCCGCCCCGTCGCCGTCGAGGTCAGCAACGCGCTCGGGGGCGCCGAACAGGTCCGCCTGGGAATCGTCCATGCCGACAGCCTACGCGGCCGGGCGGCGCATCACCGCAGGGGCGTCGCCGGGTGAACGGGTACCGTTGCTGCGGTGTCTCCCAGCAGCGCCGTCCGGCCGCCGGCATGATCGGCGCGGCCGCGGACCTGCCCGCGCCGGACCTGCCCATCGGCTTCGCCCATCGGGGCGGACCAACCCATCGCAGCCTGCAGAACACGGTGACCGCGTTCCGCTCCTCCTGGCAGATGGGTGCCACGGGCATCGAGAGCGACGTGGCCCTCACCTCCGACGGGGTGGCGGTGCTCATCCATCCCGGCCTGGTCACCCGGCTGCGGCACCCGGTCTCAACTCTGCGCCGCGAGGACCTGCCCGAGCATGTGCCCACCCTGGAGGATGTGTATCGCGAGTGCGGTCCTGATCTCGACATCGCCCTGGACATGACCGCGCCCGCGGCTGTTGACCAGGTGGTCGCCACCGCCCGCGCGTTGGGCAACCCGTCGAGGCTGTGGCTCACCTACTGGCGCGTCGACACCATGGCGGCATGGCGCCGCAGGTATCCCGAGGTGCGCCTCGTCTTTCCCACTCTGCTGCTGCGGTCGTCTTCCGTGGCGCGGCGTGCCGCCATCCTGCGCGCCGCGGGTATCGACGTCGTCAACATCTTCCACCGCACCTGCACCAGCTCACGAGTCGCCGCCGTCCACGACGCCGGACTGCTCGTCTTCGGTTGGGGCGCTCGCGGTGGCGCCGCGGCCGGTCGGGTGCTGCGCAACGGTGCCGACGGGGTCTTCTGCGACGACACCGCCGGTATGGTCGCCGCGCTGACGGCGGAGCGCGGCCGTCGCGCGCTCAGCGCAGGAGGATGAAGCTGACGTTCTCGCGGTACTGCTCGAGCGTGCGCGCGTCCATATACGACATCGAGCTACGCAGACCGGCGAGGTAGCGCCGCATCACGTCGTCGACGCCGCCCTTGTACGGCACCAGAGTCTCGGTCCCCTCGACGTAGCCGGGATCCTCGGTTCCGTGCTGCTGTTGCACGGAGAAGGAGGCGGCGCCGCGCATGATCTTCACCTTCTTGCCGTCGACGACGATGACCCGTCCCGGCGCCTCTCGCGTGCCAGCCAGTGCCGACCCCATCATCACAAGGTCAGCGCCGAGGGCAAGAAGCTTGCACATGTCGGCAGGAGTGCGCACCCCGCTGTCCCCGATGATGAGCGCCCGCCGGCGCACCTGCGCGGCCTCCGCGACGGCGTGTGGTGTGGGCGCATACACCGCAGTCTCGGTGCGTGTCTCGCACACGCTGCCGCCGGCGATGCCGACCCTGATGGCGTCAGCCCCGCGATCCTCGAGCCATCGGAAGGCCTCCGCGGTGGCTACGTTGCCGCCGATGATGAAGACGTCGTCGGCCTGACCGCGGATCCATTCGATGGCGTGGCCGACCTGCTCGTGCGCGCCGTTGGCGGTGTCGAGGCAGACGAGGCGGCAACCGGCGCCGTAGAGCCCGATGAAGCGGTCGCGGTAATCGCCGGTGACACCGATCGCCGCGGCCACGGTGGTCGGATCGTTGCCGTGCGAGGCGCTGAATTCCGCCACCTGCTCTGCGACAGGCTGGAACCGGTGCAGCACGCCGAGCGCGCCCGCCTCGGCCAGTGATCGGCACATGTCGGGGCCGCACACGTCGGGCATGGGTGCCCCCACAAGCGGTATGCGCAGGAGCAACGGCCCCATCTTCACCTCCGGCGTCGCATCCGCTCGATGCGTGAGGCTCGACGCGGTGCGGGGCACCAGCGACAGATGGTCGTAGTCGAACGCCACCGGCAGGTCGCCGAGAGGATCGACGTGGGCGCGCAGCAGCGGTCCCGCGGTCATGACAGCTCCATGGTACGTGGGGTGCGGTGAATCGCCGGCGATCAGCCCGGCGGAGGCGGCGGAACCAACTCCGCAGCTGTGAACGACGGCGCGCTGCCGATGACGGATCGCAGCGCCTGGGCGGCGCCAAGAAGCGCCGCAGACTCCGCTGGCACCACGATGGTGGTGTTGTCGCTGTCGGCAAACTTGGCCAGTGTGTCCAGCTGGAGGATCGACACCAGCGTGGGATCGGGCGCGGCCGCCTTGATCGCGGCGTAGACGGTGGAGATCGCCTGGGCGCGCCCTTCCGCCTCGAGGATCAGCGCCTGCCGCGTGCCCTCTGCGCGCAGGATGAAAGCCTGCCGCTCTCCCTCCGCGTTCTTGATGGCCGCCTGGCGGTTTCCGTCGGCGATGTTGACCGCGGAGGTCTGCTGGCCCTCGGACTGGAGGATGCGGGCACGCTTCTCCTGATCGGCCTGCTTCTGCAGAGCCATGGCCTGCAGGATCTGGGCGGGCGGGGTGATGTCGACGATCTCGATCCGGCTGATGCGGATGCCCCACTTGTCAGTGACCTGCTCCATCTGCTCCTGCATGCTGGCGTTGATGCGCTCGCGCTGGGAGAGGGCCTGGTCGAGGCTGACGTTGCCGAAGGCGTTGCGCAGTGTTGTTCGTGCCTGCTGGTCGATGGCAACGAAGTAGTTGGACACCGCGAACAGCGCCGCCTGCGCGTCGACGACCTGGCTGAAGATGGTTGCATTGACCGCCACCGCGACGTTGTCGGCGGTGATCACCTCCTGGCGATCGCCGGTGCGCGGCGTCTCGCGCATGTCCACGCGCACCAGCCGGTCGACGAAGGGCACGATGAGAGTTACTCCCGGAGGCCGTACCGGCGACACGTACCGTCCGAATCTCTGGACGACGCCGACGTACCCCTGCTGCACCACCTTGATCGCCTGCGCGAGCGCGATGATGATAAGAAGCGCCGCCACCACGACGATGACGAAGACCACGATGGTGCCGATGTCAGTCATGACCTCTTCCCTCTGACGTGGTGCC
Source organism: Candidatus Dormiibacterota bacterium (assembly GCA_036732145.1). Taxonomy (GTDB): domain Bacteria; phylum Chloroflexota; class Dormibacteria; order Aeolococcales; family Aeolococcaceae; genus Aeolococcus. Next base: position 3,118 of record DAINCY010000025.1, on the reverse strand, counting down.
GAGCCGGCGCGCGGATCTCATGGACGTTCGTCTCGCGCGGATGTCTGGCGATGGCTCACAGAGCCGCGGCCGGGTGGACAAGCAGGGTGGTGCCGCGAACCGCCACCACCGTCACCGAAACCTGGGCTGGAAGCGGCTCCGCCGTGTCTGTGATTGCCAGCCAGCGGTCTCCGGCGAAGAGCGCGTGCCCGGGGTGATGCTCATCGCCGACGAGGTCAAGGGTGATCGCCGGTTGTCCCACCAGCCCGTCCGCGCTCCCCGCGATGCCGCGAAATTTGGAGACGGGCACGGAGTGCTCGAAACGGCTGCGCAGGGCAGGCCGCACCACTGCCCAGCCGCCGAGGGTGACGACGGCAAACAGGAGGCCCTGGAACGCCAGCGCGCCACCCAGCAGTGTGGTGGCGGCCGCTGCCGCGGATCCGAGGGCCACGAAGAGCGCGTAAAACGCCTGCGTGTGCACTTCCAGCAGAACAAAGGCGACGACCAGCGCGACCCACAGGCCGAAGAACAGCGAGGCTGATGCTGACATCGACATGAGTGTACCCCGGGCGCAGGCACCGGTACGGTCGCCGATTGGAACCTGCCGCAGGTCTGCCGCTGGTCGGGCCTGTGCCTCTCAGCGAGGGTCTATGTTCTGCAGGCGAACCCGGCCGCGCGCGACGTCCTTGCCGTCGATGGCGCGGGTGATGACAACCTCCCAGAGCTGCTGGGTGCGACCCTGGTAGACAGCGGTTGCCACCACAACCAACCGGTCCGACTTGGTCGAACGAAGGAAGTCGGTGGAGTTGGATACCCCGACAACGTGCTGGCCGCTGTCGCGCACGGCCACCCAGGCGCCGACCGAGGTGAACGTCTCCACCACGGAGGCGAGAACGCCGCCGTGCAGGAGTCCGAACGGCTGATGGTGCTGCGGACCCACCTCGAGCCAGCCTGTCACCCGGGTCGGACCAACCTCGTCGAAGTGGCAGCCGAGCAACCGCAGGAAATCACTGCTGCCGGTGAGCAAGCGCTCCGCCTCGAACGCTGCACCGCTGGTGCCGTCAGTGGTCATCCTCCGAGCCTAGCGCCATCAGGCCACCGTCGGAGCCGGCAGGGACGCCTGGTTGATCAAGGGCAGCTCGGGATACGAGGCGCCCAGCACGCTGGCCGCGTCCCCCTGAAGCCAGTCGCGAATCAGCGTCTGGTAGACGCTGCGGAAGTCGACGGTGTACTTGAGGTTGCCCAGCTCGATCTTGCTGATGGCGGCGAGCAACGCCTCTTCGGTGAAGGACTTGGCGCCGGCCAGCTCGGCAAAGACGGCTTCGACCCGCCGCTGATTCTCATCCGCCGCCTCGGCGGACTTTGTCGCGTAGCGCGCAACCCAACCGCTTCTGCATGAGGGCCTCCTCTCTCCGATGCTTGAGCGTTACCCGCGGCGTCGACGTACCCAGACGGTGGAGCTGATCAGCGTTCCGGAAATCAGGAGCGCGACGCCGATCGTGATCGACGAGAGCCCGCCCGGTGCTGATGCTCCACCAGTGGCGGGCACGCTCGGTGCCGCTGCCGTCGGCGACGGGGCCGGCGACGGGGTGGCCGCACATGTCCCCACCGTGATGGTGTCCCTCGACGTTGAAACAGTGCCGCCAAATGCCAGGGCCTGTCCTGTCCACGTTATGACATTACCGATGGTAATACCCGACGCATCGATGTCAGTTCCGATGAAGGTCGAGTTCGCACCAAGCGTTGTGGCCGCGGTGGGAGTCCAGAATACATTGCAGGCCGATGCACCACCAGCCAGTCTGACAGCAGAGTTGGCCACCGTGGTCAGGGCGCCGTTCACCCTGAAGATGAACGTTCCGCCACCGTTAAGGGTAATTCCCGCTGCGCCAATGGAGGCAGCACTGGAAGCCGCGGTGCAGTACACCCCCGGCAGATACGTTCCAGCGGTCCCATGTGTGGTATCGGTGGCCAGGTCAACTGCACCAGACGGGAAGGTGAACGAGCACGCTTGACTGGCCAGGCTGGACAGGGCAGAGCCCTGGTCTATTCCAGCTGTCGAGTACTTGCTGTTGGGCGGGCTGTAGGTGGTACCGCTGACCGTCGGTGCCACCGCCGGAGGGGTGGTGTATCCCAGGTCTCCGTTGAGGGTGGTGCCCGATGCCGTGTTGGTATAGGTATTGGAAAGAATCGCGAAGCTGCCGGCCATTCCCAGGTTTGGGGAGGTCGCCGCCAATGCCGCCGTCGGCGAGGCCACAAAAACGGCCAGGATCGCTGCAGGAAGTCCTCCTGTCAGGAACAACTTCTTCATACCGTCCATCCCTATTTCATGGATTGAGAATCAGCCGCAGGCCGACCCAGGGTTCTGACCATGGTGCCCACTATCCCCGATGCGGTCGGTCTGGTGGGGGAACGGAGCCACGCCCTAACCCGCCGGGCCCGCAGTATTTGGTACCTCTCTGGGCCGTTTCGTATTCAAAACCGACCACTGAAGGGCTGACAGCGGGAGACGGGGGTCTCCCGCGCCAGTACCGCTACAACTGCGGTCGACTTCCGATATCGCTTCGCAGCCTGAGGCGCCGGCGAGCAGCGCAGCCACCAAGGCCGAGCCCTTGAGCCCGACGTTGGCTGCCCCGGGGACGCCGCACAGATCGACGTGTTCGTCGAGGAGGTCACTAACCCCCAGACGCTGCATCAACGTGGCCGGGAGCAACAGCCCGGCGTTGGCCACCAGATGCTCCTCGTCGAAGCTGCCGGGCTGGTCAAGGCGCTGGCGACTAGCTCCCGGAGTGCTACTAATCGGATTCGACGTTGCAACAGGACCGGCGACTACGCCTTGTTGATGAAGGGCAGCTCCGGGTATGTGGCGCCAAGGACGGTCGCGGCGTCGCCCTGCAGCCAGTCGCGAATCAGCGTCTGGTACACGCTGCGGAAATCAATTTCGTACTTGAGGTTGCCCAGCTCGATCTTGGTGATGGCGGCGAGCAACGCCTCTTCGGTGAAGGACTTGGCGCCGATCTTCAGGCTCGCTCCGTCCACGCCGCCGGTCATCGTCATCGTCGTCCACATGCCCACCGTCAGAGGGCTGAGTGTTGGATTACCACGGGTGCCGTGACCATCACGGCGATCAGCGCGAGGATCA
>DAINCY010000024.1:0-26130 GCA_036732145.1 Candidatus Dormiibacterota bacterium | reverse complement strand
ATGTGGTGCTCTTCGTCGGCCGGCGTCAGCACTTCCGATTCATCGACGTAGTCGATGCCGAGAGCCTCGAGCACCTGTGCCTCGACGAAATGGCCGATGCGTGCCTTGGCCATGACCGGGATGGTTACCGCCTGCTTGATCTCGCGAACCAGGCTCACCGCGCTCATCCGGGCGACACCGCCGTCGCGGCGGATGTCGGCCGGGACCCGCTCCAGCGCCATGACCGCCACGGCGCCTGCCTCCTCGGCGACCCGCGCCTGCTCAGCGGTGACCACATCCATGATCACCCCGCCCTTGAGCATCTCGGCCAGGCCACGCTTGACGCGCAGGCCGCCGGTCTGACGGCCGTTGCTCGCCGTCGTGTGCGTCGCTCCGTTCTCTGTGACCACGATGATCTCCTGTGTACCCTGGCACTCCATTCTCGCAGACGCCTGAGAGAACGCCACCAGGGGCCGACCGGGCCGGGCTGGTCACGCCACCGGATCACGTCCCTCATGACCCGGAATGCTGGTGCCGGGGAAGCGGCCAGGCCTGGGCAGACGCCCCATCGCTCCTCGTAGCCAGTCGAGCGATTTCAGGAACACCGCTGGGGGTCGGATCATCTCCGGGACGTCCACAGGCAGGCTGTTGCCCGCGATGGCCAGCATGAGCAGGACGGCGGGGATGTAGTAGTAGTTGAGATACGCCCACTTGGCGACCAGAAACGAGACGGTGGCAAGAATGGCGGTCGCTGTGAGGAGCTCGCCGTAGCTGTTGGGACGTCGCCGCAGCACCAGGACGGTGGCAGCGGCGATGACCAAGGCAGACACCGCGAACGGAAGGATCGGGAGGCTGAGTCCATTGAGGTAGGAGTTGATGGTCAGTGAGTCGAGCCGGGGAAGGACCTCGAGCTGGACGCCCAGAACGTTGTAATAGAACTGCGAGACGCCGGTGATGATCGCAAAGGGCAGCACGAACAGCGCCGCGATGATGGCCCCGATGATGACCTGCCGTCGGGCGCGAACCGACCAGAAGAAGACCGGTACCAGGGCGATGAGGGTGGTCGGCTTGGCTGCCAGCGCCAGCACCAGTGCGAAGGTGGCGATCTTGGGATGGCTGCGGAAACAGACGATCCACACCGCGAGGCCGGCCATGGTGATGATGTCGACCCAGGCGAAGAGGATCATGCCCGTGGTCAACGGAAACGCCATCACCACGCAGGCACTCCGGTCGAGTGTCCCAGCGCGGCGTGCCAACACCAGGACGGCGACGGAGGTGATCAGAGCGGCAACGATGTGCAGGACCCGGATGTCGCCAAGGAGTCGGAACGGAGCTTCCAGCACGGGCAGGGTGGGTCCGTAGGGAAAGTGCAGGTGCAACCACCCCACGATCCCAGGGCGGACGATCTCCGGGCTTAGAACCACGGGGGAATAGGGGTTCTGCCCGTGCAGCAGAGCTTGCGACGCCTTCTGCTGGAAATCAAAGACGTCGATGCTGGCAGTCCCCCAATGGATGTTCGCCACGATTCCTATCGCGGTGGAGAGGGCGGCGAGCGCGAACGCCACAGCCTTCGCAGCCAGAGGTTTGGCCAGGCTGTAGAGGATGATGGCGGCAGCGAGCAGCGCGAATGTCGCGAGGGCAACCAGGTTGGAAAACTTCTTGTTGTAGAGAAGGGTGGTCGCAGCGAGCGCCACGACCAAGGCGATTCCTGTCCACCGAGGCCAGGCCGGGCCCCAGGGCCTCTCCGAGAAACTGTGGATACACAGCGCCACGGAGAGGAGCACGCAGATGAGCGCCAAGGATGAGAGGTTGCCGAACTTGTCGAGGGCCGCGAAACTGAGCAAGGTGAGGCTGAGTAGACGGCGATCGGATTGAGTCATCGGTCGGTTGCGCCGCTCACAGGGAACAGCAACTGCGGCTTGTCAGGCAGCGACGTGAGCGGCATCGACCACACTGGCCGACGACGACAGCTCGAAGTGGTAGATCAACTGATATCCGAAGAGCGTTGGCCGCAGTGCCACCGCGAGACGGTCGGCCGCCCTCACCGCGCGCGTCAGCGGACGCCGTGGCGTGTTGGTCAGAGCGTCGAGCGGAAGGCCGGTGACGTGGCGGCGGAGCGGGGCGAGCCCGGCGTTGCGGGTGAGCCGCTCGAAGCTGCGGCGGGTGAAAAAGCGCACGTGGCCGTGATCCAGGATGCCCCGCTGGTCGTAGTCGAACAAACCGAGCGCGGTGCGGCCGCGCGAGTACCAATGCCCAAAGTTGGGCACAGAGGCAAGGACGGCGCCCCGCGGCACCAGCACCGTGCGCAGCTGCGCGAGCATGTCCTCGGGTCTCCGCAGGTGCTCGAGCACGTCGGCACAGACGACCACGTCGAAGGGTGCTGCATCGGTGACCTCATCCGGGAGACCGCGGTCCAGGTCCGCCTGGAAGAAGGCGTCGCAGCGTTCGCGGACGTGGGGAAGCTCCTCGGCATCGACACCCGTCACGTGATGCCCGAGAGCGCGGACGCGTGACGCGAACGCACCTCCGCTGCACCCCAGATCGAGGACGCGCGAGGGCGGCATCTGCCGCAGCCAGTCGAGGATCACGCCGTGGGAGCTGTCGTCGCTCTCCTTGAGGTGGTACTCGCTGTCGACGGATGCGATGCCGCCGGAGAGGAAGCCCTGCTTGGACAACCGGTAGCGGAGCACGTCGGTGGAGACGTCTTTCGCGTATTTCATGCCGTTGACGGAGCAGATCTCGTCGCCGTAATACGTCGGGATGGGGATCTCGACGATGCGTTTGCCGGCGTCCACCAGCTGGATGATGATCTGGGTGTCGAAGTTGAACCCGTCGCTGTTCTTCTCGAGGTCGAGGCCCCGCAGCGCCTTGACGCTGTAGGCACGGTACCCGGAGTGGAACTCGGACAGCGAGGTGCCGAGCATGCGGTTCTCGAATCGGGTGAGGATGCGGTTGCCAACGTACTTGTACAGCGGCATGCCGCCCTTTCGCGCCTGCCCCTTGACCATCATGCGCGAGCCGAAGACGGCATCGCATTCGCCGCGCTCCAGCGGCGCCACGATCTCCGGCAGGCACTCCGGGGCGTACTGCCCGTCGCCGTGAAGAAGCACGACGATGTCGAGGCCGCGCTCAAACGCCAGGCGGTAGGCCGCCTTCTGGTTGCCGCCGTAACCCAGGTTGCGGGGATGCCGGATGACGGTGAGCGGGAGGTCGGTGACGACCTGCTTGTAGCCGAGGCCGACGAGGTAGGTCGAATCCTGGCTGGCGTCATCGCACACCAGCACCTCCTCGATTCGCGATCGGAAGTCTGCGGGGATGCGATCGAGGACCTTGGCCAGCGTCGAGACGGCGTTGTAGGTGACCACCACGATTCCGATCCGTGGAGCTGTCAGCTTCCCGAGGGCGACCAGCGACGGACGCACCGCGTCTTCGATTCCTGGCATGGTGCCGCCATCGAACACGGCCGGCGCCCGTTGCGGGGCCCGCGTCGCAGGGCTGCGACGGCCTCGCGGTCACCCCGTTCCATCGAAGGCGTGACGGGCCTTGGACCGGCGCTTCCGGCGCGAGTGTGAGGGTGGCTCGGCAGACAGGGGCCGGACAGGGCCGGTGGTAGAATCCGGCGGCTCGGGAAGTAGCTCAGCCAGGTTAGAGTGCACGGTTCGGGACCGTGAGGTCGGGAGTTCGAATCTCCCCTTCCCGACCAATTGAGTCACCCGGACAATACGCACGGGATACGCTTGGCGTCGTTTGACAGCAACGGTGAGAACAATGTGCGTGCTCAGGGTCACACTTGGTACGCGTGGACATCACCAACCTCTACCGCGGACCACTTGAGAGTTTTGTCGCCAGGCGGACCGCGTTGGTGCAGCAACTCCGCTCGAGCGAAGCGGATGCCGCGGTCGTTGTGGGGAAGCTCCGCAAGCCGTCTGTGAGCGCATGGGCCATCGACCAGGTGGCCGCCGAGAATCCGGATCTAACCGCCGAGCTTCTCGCCGCTGGGGCCGACGCGAGGGAGGCGCAGCAGGAAGTGGCGGGTGGCGCCCGCGACAGCGAGGCTCTCCTGGTCGCCTCGGCGCGGGTCCGGGAAGGAGTCGAGGCCGCGGTTCGCGCCGCCACCACTGTGCTCGAACTCGGCGGGCACGCAACCGGGGAGGAGACGGCCCGGAGAATCAGGACGACGCTTCAGGCGGCCATCACCGGCGGCCCGGATGAGCGGGTGGCACTGTGGCGCGGGACGCTTGATCGTGACCTGGAGTCGACCGGCTTTGGCGCGCCCGAGGGTCCTCAGAACGACGTGCCGGAGCTTGCGGCCGTCCTCGCGCCGCTGAGGCGCCTGCCGTCACGCCGACGTGGTCGCTCGACGTCCGATCGGACTCGACAACCGCGCGATATCGCAGCGCTGCGTGCAGCTGAGCGTGCCGCGGCCGAACAGGACAAGAGCGCCGCCAGGGCACGCGCGATCGCCAACACGAAGAGGCAGCATGCGGACCGGCTCGTCGTCGATGCCCGCCGGGCGGAGGAGACGGCGGCGGAGGCGGAGAAAGCCGCGGAGACAGCAGAGGGCGCTGCACGGGTGGCGCGGGAGGCGCTGGGGCCGCTGGGCGGCGAGACTCCGTGATGGTGGCGCGCCACTGCCTCAGACTGCGGGCGCCAGGTCGCGCCATAATCGGCCCGGCCACGAACGTGGATGGGAGACAGCATGCCGGGCAAGACAGCCAGTGGAGACGGAACCAAAGAGTCGCCATGGAATCTCAGCACGCCCAGCGGCTCCGCGATGTACCAGATGTACCGCGACGAATCCGCAGACCCACCTGCGCTGGTGTGCCAGGTTGGCTCAACGCAGTTGCGGTACCAGCTGCGTTGCATCGAGGACCTGCACGCGATGTTGAAGGCGCATGGCGACTGGATGCTGCTGGGCAGTGCGGATGAGCAGAAGCCTGCCCCGGCGGACACGGTGGAGGCGTGGGGCCGCTCGCCTGACAACCCGGTCGGCGGGTGGTACGGGATGAAGAAGGGGCTGCGCGGTCGCTTCGGGATGTACGTACCGGGGCTTCTGGAGGCCCTCGGCCTGGCCGAGGTCGAGCACAACCCGAAGAACAACCGGATGCGCGCCATCTGACGTCGCGCGGCTAGGCGAGGTCGGCGATCGCGACCCGTCAACCAGCCGGCATGGCCGCGCCGGCACGCACGCCGGCCAATGCTGGGTGACGATAGGCCGGTGAGGCGCAATCAGCTGTGGGCCGCCGCCTTCGTCATCGTCGCTGCCGGCATCGTGGCGACACACATTGTCGGCCTGGCGACGGCACCGCTCGGCCTGTACAACGACGAAGCCTCGATCGGCTACAACGCGTGGACCATCGCCCACTACGGTACGGACCAGTACGGCACGCATTGGCCGCTGCTGTTTCGTGATTTTGGCGACTACAAGGGCCCGGTCAGCACCTACCTGCTGGCGCCGCTCACGCTGGTCCTGCCCCTGACCCCCGCAGTCACGAGACTTCCCTCTGCGTTTGCAGGCATCGCCGTGTCGCTGGTCGCGGGGTGGTTGGCCTGGCGGGTGACGCGGTCCCGGCCCGTTGCCCTGCTGGTCATGCTCGAGGCGGCCTTTGAACCCTGGTTCTTTCACACCGCTCGGATCGCCCTCGAGGCAGACCTGTTCACTGTTCTGTGCTTCGTCACCGTGCTCGCCGCGCTGGCCGGTGGCGGTGCGCTGCGAGCGCGCAACTGCGTGATCGCCGGCGTGGCTCTCGGCCTGGCGCCGCTGGCCGCTCAACCGGGGCGCTTCTTTGCAGTGGTGTTTCTCGTGTTGCTGGTGGCGACGCACTACCGATCGCTGCAGCGGGTGCGCGTTGCGCTTCTCGGTCTGCCCGTGCTGGTCACCACGCTGATTCTCCTGGTGGGGACCTCCGGTGGAGCCACTGCCCGCCTCGGTGACGTCTCCGTCTTCAGCCATAACTCGGTTCTCCGCGGCGTGGCGGCGTGGATCAGCAATTACTTCCAATACTTCAATCCCGACTTCCTGTTCCTCCACGGCGATCCCAACCCCCGTCACGCCACCGGCTTCGGCGGCATGCTCTTTGTCACCACCGTGCCTGTGCTCATCGCCGGTTTGGTGAGGTGCATCAGGCAGTGGCGAGACCCCCTGTGTCAGCTCGCGCTGGCCGGCCTTCTGGTGGTGCCGGTGGGACCCGCGCTGACCGGGGGAATCTCGGCGCGGCGCGACATCATCTTCCTCCCGTTCCTGATCGTGGTGCTGACCTACGGGTGGCAGGGCGCGACCACATTCCTGCGCGGACACAGGGTGCGCATCGCCATCGCAGCGGTGCTCACCGCGACCGCGGTGGGCCTCTACTACGTCGACTACGCGGTCGCCTACCCGACGCGATCCGCGGTGGCCTTCTACGCCGGTGAGGAGGCCGCGTTCGTGGCCGCGCACAGTGCGGCAGGGACGCACAACATCCTCGTCTCGCGTCGCATCCTCGACGCTCTCGAGGAGGCGCTCTTTGCCATCCAGCCCGCGCCGGGCGGGGCCGAGGTGCTGACCCGAATGCACACCGTTGACCTCGCCAGCCCGTCGCAGATACAGCAGGCGCAGCCTGGCGACGTGGCGGTCCTCGACGGCGCCGAGCCCTCTCCGGGAGGCTTCACGCTCATTGATCACGAGGCGGTGACAGGCCCGACATCCATCGGTGGGCCTTCGACGACGCTGGTGCTGGTGAACGTCTACCAGCGCCGGTGATCGTCAGCCCGGCTTGCGGGCGGTGGCCTCGCTCAACTCCAACTCGGGCTGCCGCGAGCGTCGGCGAATACCGTTTGAACGGTTGGCGGATTGTGCAGTGAAGCGCGTCATCGTGGTCGGGAAACCGACAGGCGCCCAGCCGGCGAATTCCTGCCACTGATAACACTGGCTGCACCCGGGACATTTGAGGTCGGGGCGGCTCTCGACCCGCACTGGATCATGCTCCGTGGGCGACGTGTAACTCAGCGGCATGAGCTTGTGGCCACACCCATCGCACACCACGGCGTCCGACCAAGGCGTCGACGGCTCAGTGACCACGGCGCATCGTCGCACGCCCCTGGACCCGTGTTCTGTACGACGGCGGACGCAACCGGATCTACGGTCAACCAACCCACATCCCGCGCTCTGGCGGGGTGCTGAAAACCCTTGCCGGTAACCCGGAGTGATCTCGCTGTTCGGCACCTCTGAGATGTGCCGAAGGCTGGGCCTACCTCTCGTACCAGCCCTCGAGGAAGGCGCGTCCAAGGGTGCCGTTGAAGAGGGTGAACATCAGATAGGCAGGCGTCGCTCCCCTGTCAATCTCGATCCTCTCGGCGTCGAGAGCGAGGACCGCGAAGATGTACCGGTGCCTCCCGTGGCCCTCCGGCGGCCCGGCGCCGACGTAGCTGGCCATCCTGGCGTCGTTGGGGAGTTGAAAGGCGCCCGGCGGGAGCCCCGAGCCGGACTCGTCGCCGGCACCGGTGGGCAGTTGGGTGACGTCGCCCGGAATGTTCACCACGGCCCAGTGCCAGAAGCCGCTGACCGTGGGCGCTTCAGGGTCGCACATGGTGACCACGAAGCTCTGGGTCCCGGAGGGGAAGCCGCTCCAGGAGAGCTGCGGGGAAGTGTCCTCGCCGCCGGCGCCGAAGATGCCGCTGACCTGCGGCATGGCCAGCTTCTCTCCCTCCTGCAGGTCGCTGCTCGTCAGTGAGAAGGAGGCCGCCGGGGGGAGTTTGTCGTAGGGGTTCCAGGTCATGTGGACTTCTCCTGTCTTGAAATGGAGAGTTGATCGAAGACCGAGGAGACCCGTGGCGGTCCGGCTGGGTCTTTGCGCGGCAGCATTGGCATCGTGTCACAGCCGGTGGCCTGGCATGCGGCGTCTCTTCGCCCACGCTGAGCAGGCTCAGGCGGCCAGGCCCTCCTCCGATTCCTTGACAAAGCGCACGTCAACGCACGGTCGCGGTGATCGCCCTTGTAACCGCATCGCCGGATCAGCGGGATCGTCGACCGCTTCGGCGGGCTACCGAGAGGACCGACATGGCCAGCATGGTCACCACCCCCAACGGCAGCAGCCACCACGCAGCGACGCCGTCGCGGCTGAGCACCTCGGTGGCGGCCAGCAGGACGATCACGCCTAGGGCGATTCGGTAGTCGTCGCCGACGATGAAGTCCCACCAGAACAGCGCGAAGGCGCGGGCGTGGCGCATCAGGCCATGCCGGGTTGCGGGGTGGCAGCGATCGGTGTCGTCCGGCGAAGGGCCGCGACCATGAGAACGCTGATCAGCAGCGTCGCCGGGATGAGGACGGCGAGGGCTAAGTCCCCGCCCGGCCAGAGGACGCCGGCTCCCTCGGCGCCCCAGAAGGTGCCGAAGGAGGTCAGCAGCGAACCGACGACGAACTTCATGGTGTTCTCTGGGACGCGGGACAGCGGTGCCCTCACCACCACGACCGTGCCGAGCACCAGCACCGCAGCAGCGATCGCTCCCAGCGATGCCAGCGCAATGCCACCCTGGTTGCTGCCGAAGGTGATGACGATGAACACGACCTCCAGACCCTCGAGCAGCACTCCCTTGAAGCTCACGGTGAACCCATACGTATCGAGGTGGCCGCCGGCCACGGCGGCTTCGCGTGAGCGCTCACGCTGCTCGCGAAAGGTCTCGGTCTCGTTGTGCAGGGCCTTGAGACCGGCAGCTCGAAGGATAGCCTTGCGCAGCCATCCGAGCCCGAACACCAGCAGCAGGCCGCCGATCGCCAGGCGCAGGGCACTCAGCGGGATCGCAGTGAGAGCGGGCCCAAGGGCCGCCACGAAGACCGCCAGCGCCAACAGGCCGGCGCCGACCCCGAGAAGGGCCCCGCGCCAGCCGCGGGTGACCCCGACAGCGACGACGATCGTGGCCGCCTCGACCATCTCCACCGCGCTGGCGAGGAAGACAGCGACGACGAGCAGGACCGCGCTGGCGGTCATCGGTTTCCCAGGGGTGGGTCAATCATTGGTCACGCCATCGTGCCAGAGAAGGGCCGGTCGACCAGATTGCGGCCGTGGTGGAGGTTCTGGTTGCCCTGCTCAGGACGCTGCACGGGCCCTCTCGCACCGCTCGTGTGGTGCCGCTAGTGCCCGATCGGGAAGGGAACCGGGACCGCGGCTCCGTTGGGTGAAACCATGATGGTGACTCGCACTCCATCGTCATAGGTTCGCTGCCAATGGGGGCCGTTGGAGGGATCAAGGACATCGACCGACGTGAGCCGTCCGGCCGTCACTGTGAAGGTGCACTCATCGATCAATCGGGCGCCGACGGGACGGAGGTTGCAGACACCGGACGAGGCCCTCCCGGATGAAGCCCACGATGCGGCCGCCACTGCCGATCCATCGCCGAGCTCGGCCAGAACGTACGAGGCGTCACCTCCATACAGCGTGGCCTTGGTTCCGGGGATCGGGCCAACTTCACGGAGGACCATGCTTCCAACCTCGAGGCGGTCCCCAAGCAGTGACACCGCGACCGCGGGCGGGACGACCAGGAGTGCCAGACCCGCCGTGGCACAGCTGATGCCGGCACTGATCACCACCGCCTGGACAACCGTCCGCACCGCACGACGGCGCCGCCGGCGCCGGACCCGAACCGGTGCGGCGCCACCCAGAGGCACTGGGAGGTTCTGCGGGTGACGATCGATGAGACCGGCTGCGCGAGCTGCCCCCATCACACGATCTCGACGCGGTGGTCGAGAACTGTGGTGATGGCCGGATCGATGAGCAGGTGCAGCCGCACGCGCCGTCGCGACCTTGCCACCACCTCGCCCCGGCCATCTGAACGCGTGGAGCGATCGTCGAACTCGACGACGGTCCGCACCGATTCGGACAGATCCAGCAGGTCGCCCTCGATTCGAAGTTGAGCATATTCACCGAAGTCGGGGCGCGTCACCGCCCCGGCGGCGAGAGCTGGCTCCAGCGCGTCGCGTAAGCGCCTGGCGACTGCGGCCTCCACGTAGTGTTCCAGGTGGACGACGCGACCGGCGATGATCAGGCCAAGGTCGTACACAAAGCGCTCAACCAGTTGCGACACCTCCGCCACCCGCCGGCTGCGCCGCGCGCCGACGTCGTTACCGGCCCGGCGCCCGTGCAGCGCAATGAGCAGGTTCATCTGCGAAAACGCGCTGGCAGTCGCGCCGCCGCCTCGGTGAGCTCACGGTACGCGAGGCGCATTCTTGGCGACACGTCCTGTACCGGGACACCGTCCATACCTGCCAGGCGAACGCTGTCCGCTTCATCCGGAATCTGAATCACAGTGTGCACTCGCGCAGTGATCGCCTCGAGGTATTGCAGGGTCATCGGGTGGCGTCGGTTGCGTCGCGCCGACGACACGATGTACGGGACCACCGTGGGGGGAAGGTTCGACACGTCGAGGTAATCGAGCACGCCATTGAAGTCCTGGCGACTGGTCGCTGTCGGAAGGATGAGCGCATCCGCCTCTTCCAGCCAGTACGCCGCCACCGTCGCCTCCGGTCCCCCGGTCGGATCCGGCAGCCGGTTGCTCATGTCAACCACGACGAAGGCATATCGGGCACGGAGATGGGCGGCCAGGCGGCGGATGTCGGTGCGGCTGTACTCGACTCCGTCACGCCTCTCCGGATAGCAGGCAAGTGCGGGTGTGGCCGCGTGGATAGGGAGCGGCGGTTCACTGCCGTTGCTGAGCGCGGCGGCGAGATCGCGCACCGTCGCGGAGTGCGCGGGGAGGTTGAGTTGGCCCCATGCATCCGGATTGGCGATATTGGCGTCGACAATGGCCGCCTGGTGACCGACGGAGTCGAGGGTTCCGCCCGCAGCGATGGCGATGCCCGCTGCGTGACTGGTCTTTCCCACGCCGCCTTTTCGTGATCCGACAACAACCAGGGTGGGAGCGCGACTGATGAGGATGGCTGCTAGCGCAGCGTCCGACACTCCCGACCTCCGGCGTCCGGCCAGCGGTAGCCGAGGCCGAACGCGCGACAACGCGCTCGCACCGGATCGACTCGGCCGCTCTGAGCTGGCGGGCTTCAGGGACGGGAATCGCGGCTCTCGGCGGGCGGTCTCGTCGGCGAGCAGATCGAAGGGATCAGGAGCGGCCACAGCAGCGCGTTTTCGTGGAACATTCCCGGCGCTGTCGAGACGGAGCAGCGACGGAAGGTCGGGACGGCTGGGCCGACCTGCGGCGAGGTCCGAGTGAACGTTGACGACCACCCGCGTATCTCTGCAGTCGAAGATGTCGCCGGGCGACGGCGCCGCTGGCGCCGGCGGCGGCGCGAACTGGATGATGGCGGCGCTCGCAAGTGCCGACGATGCCGTCTCCGGGTCGGCGTCGACCACCGTCCAGGACGAGTAGGCTGCCGCCGCCGACTGATTCGCCGCGACCATGAACACGCCGTCCAACCCGCGCAGCCAGCTCGCGAGGCCATCCTCATGGCAGAGGAGGTACACCGGCACCGCCGATGGGGGCACATTGCGGCCCCACCAACGGTCCACAGCCGGTTGGCTGGCGCTCGAGGCGAAGAAGTCCAATCCGCGCACCACGGGCACAAGGAACAGCGCCGGATTCGCCGCCCAGCGATGGGCGACACTCTCCAATCGCCACGCCAGGACACGCGCGTCCGCCTCGTCGCGCAGTAGCGAGATGAACGCGAACGCGCGGGCTTCAGCGGACAAGTCGCTCGGCCTGCTGCGCCGTGCCGGGACTGGCACAGCACACGCGATATTGGTTCTGGTGATGGACGATGCCTGCCGCGAGGACAGCGATGCCGGCAGCGAAGACTGCCAGGCGCCGCCAACGCTGCGTGAAGATGGTCGGGCGATGCCCCGCTTGTCGGAGCGCCCGGGCAGCGGCGGCGCCGATGATGAGGGCTAGGGCCAGCCAACAGAGCAGCCCGATGAGCGCGAACTCCATTGCACTCGTCAGGCCATCACCCGTCGCAAGGTCCAAGCTTCGACCCACGTCGGGCCAACCGGCGACAACCGCCAGCGCCACGGTCAAGCCGACCAGAACTGCTGCAGGAAGCAGGCGGCGAAGCAACAAGTCAGCCACCCCCGAGGCCGGCGGTGATGCTCTGCAAGGTGGGCGCACCCAGGAGCAGGAGCAGCGGTATCAGCATGCCGGCCACCGGCAGGGTCACCAAGATGCGCGCTCTTGCCGCTCGCATCCGCGCCTCGGCAAGACGTTGGTGATAGACCGCATGGGCGACGCGCGTGTATGTCTCACGCTCGGCTATGCCCACATTGGTGGTGGTGAGGGCGTCGGCAACCAGCGTGAATTGCCCGATGCGGTATTCCGCACCGATGGCCCGATAAAGGTCGGCCGTGCTGCGCGGCTGCGTGGAGATCAATCGTCGCCACCCGCCCTCGACCAGGCTACGGAGGTCCGAGGTTCTCGCGCAACGCGAGAGGATCCGGACCGCGTCCTCGACCTGGAGGCCGCGGCCGTCGGTCATGATCGCGACCAGCATCATCATGTCGCCGAGCGTGCGGTCGGCATTGTCGCGACGGCGGCGCGCCTCAGCTCGCAGGACCGCGAGGCGCAACAGCACGACCACCAGCGCAAGTAGCGCCGCAACCCACGGGGGCATGAAGAAGTCTCCACCCTCAACACGTGAGGTCGCGTCGATCACGACCGCCACGGCCAGGGTGAGCAGAGCCGCGAACACGGTGCGGGCGAGGAATGCCGTGTCCGTCTCGTCGCGATCGGCAGCCGCCAGCAGGCGGCGGAGATCGAGCTCCTTCTGAAGCCGGCGAATGGTGGCACTGTGTCCCGCAGCGCGCTCCAGTCGCGTGTGGGGTCTGCTGTAGCCGCGCAGAGCGGCAAGGCGGCGCCAGGCACGGACGTCTGCGCGTGTCAGGTAGCCGAGGCGCGCGAGCCCCATCGCCCACAGTCCCACCACGGCAATGGTCAGAGGAGCGGAGAGCCAGAGGCTACTGGGCACCGAGTCTCTCCTGCTCTTGGGCGAGACGTCGCAAATCCCAGCGCGTCCAGTCGCGCACCCGCACGATCAAACCAAGAAGCCCGACCAGCAGAGCAAAGATCACTACCACCAGGACCAACACCACATTGCCCTCCAGTGATTGGTAAAAGGCGCGGAATGTGTCGACCCGGACGATGACGGCGAACATGACGAGCATCAAGACCGACATTGCGATGGTCACGGCACGTTGCTGCGCGAGCGTCACCGAGGCTTCTTCCTGGACCGCGAGCTGCGCTTCGCCAACCGGCAGCAGAAGCTCGTCGATTGCCTCGATGAGCGCGTCGAGGCTGCGGCTGCGCGTCCAAAGCAGGACTGCACACGCGTACTCCACAACGGGCGAACGCGCTCGCACTCCGACAGCCACGATGTTGTCGAGGACGGAACCACCTCGCGCAAGTGGCGCGAGGATGTACTCGAGCTCAGGACCTGGATCCCGACCGATCTCCTGAAGCGCGGTGTCGAGTGTTTGGTTGCCGATCGCCATGCGATCGCGGAGGTCGCGCAGGCGACCAAGAAAGGCTCGTTCCACGCGCAGGCGACGGCTGACCGCGCGTCCGGCCAGCGCAAAGCGAAACCCAAAGGTGCCGACCAAGCCGCCGATGAGAACGAGGATCCAAATGCGCGACAAGAGTCCGAGTCCGACACCAGCTGTGATCAACAGGAGGCGCACCGCGACCCAACTCCGCCACTGCCATCCGAGGTTGGCGGCGAGGTCGCGCTCGCGCTCCAGCAGCGGCGACGGTGGGCGATCTCGGCGCAGGGCGTGAAGGTCGAGGTCGACGATGGCCGCAGCGGCGCCGGCGGCACAGGCAATGACGACGAGGAAGCCCGCGAACTGTATCGTCGTCAGGCCGGCGCTCAACACGGTCATGTAGCTGGGATCTCGTCGGTCTGGAGGTGAGACCGCAGCCGCGGCCCGAGGCGATTGAGGTTGCCCACGAGCTCGGTCATACGTTGCCAGCCCCCTCCGTCGGTCTGACGATAGACCCACTTGTGATTGCCGCCACGCTCCACCGCCAGAATGCCGGTGACGCGCCGACGTCCATCCTGGTTGGCCAGGTGCACCACCAGATGGATGGCGTGCTCGACCACTCGTTTGGCCATCTTCTCGTTGCCCGTAAAGCGGCGATTCTCCATGACGTACTGCATCGCCTGGTCCAATGCCAGCTCGGCATCCTCGGCGTGGATGGTGGTCATTGAGCCGTCATGTCCTGTCATCAGAGCCTTGCAGACGGCGGCCATCTCTTCTCCGCGCGACTCGCCCAGAATGAGGCGGTCCGGCTGGAAACGCAGCGCATGACGAACCAGGTCGAACATGGTGAGCTGGCCGGAATCCGCCTCCGCGCGAACCGAGGGAATAGTCGACAGCGCCGACGTCAGCGCGTGCCACGGATGGCCGTCGCCACGGTCCTGGTCGAGATGGAGTTCGGCCCCATCCTCGACCACCACCAGATGTTCGCTTGCGGGAACCATCCCGCAGAGCACGCGCATGAGAGTTGTCTTCCCCGTGCTGGTACCACCGGCAATCAGGACATTCACCCGCGCGTCGATGCATGCTTCGATGAACCGCGCCATGCCGTCGGGCATCACGGCGTCGTGCACATAGTCGGCCAGATCGCGCACTTTGGATCGAGCCGGAATCCGGATCGCTGCCTTGAGCGCCGCCTGTCCAGACACCGCCGGGCGCTTGGCGACGCACAGACGCGCGACACTTCCGACGTTGGCTTCCGCGATCGGCGCCGCGTCGGTGACGCTGTGGTCACCGGTGACGCCGCGCAGGCGTAACGCTCGCCGGAAGAACTCGAGGCAGTCCTCATCGCTGGGGAAGGGACTGTTGCCGATCAACGAGAGCTTGCGTCCAACCGAGCTCACCAGCCAGTGGTCATGGCCCAGGCACGTGATGTTCTCGAGATCCGCGCCATAGATGAGCAGGGAAAGGGGCCAGAGATGCGATGCGAGGATGGCGGCGTTGCGGCGCGCCACGTCCCGATATCCGGGATTGGCGGCGAGTTCGCTCACCACGGCGAGTGGCAGACCGCTAGCGGACGGCGAGGCTATGGCCCGCTCGATCACAGCCGAGACATCAAGGTGAAGGCGCTCTTCATGGGGCACCGATGCTGGTTCGCCACCGCGATCGCGGATCACCTGGTCGGCGATGACCTGAGCCACCTCGAGTTCCTCAGACGCAATCTGCGGCCACGGCGTCACCGGCACCTCCGTGTTCACGCACGATGACGCGCGGCTGAACTCTCCGGATGCGATCTCGGTTGTCGCGCGCATCACACAGCGACCGGCACGATATTGAGATCCACGACCACTCCGCTCAAGGACGCCGGGACCCCGGTTTCTGCCATCCGCGCCGCCCGGGATTCATCCCACTGCCACACGTCGCGAACCGCCATCTCAGGAAGGCTCTGCTGCAGGGTCGCGAGGATTGCCTTGCGGTAGGCACGGCCATGCTGATGGCAGACGATCAGTTCGCCGTGTGGCGGCCTTGCTGCCTGCAGGACAGCGATGCTGCGTGACAACAGTGCGGGATCGTCACGGATCACGACGAAGGCTCTCCCAAAGATGGAACAGATCGCCTCGGCAGCCGACTTCGGGGAACGCAAGCCGGGATGCGAGAGTGGATGGCCGAGATCAGCGACGACCACATCCTCGGAAGCGCCCGCCAGCGCTGGCGCCAGCTTGCGCAGGCACTCGCTCACCTCGTATCCGTAGCTGCGCGATAGCCCCGCGACCACCGATAGCCGCTGCCTCGCCGGGTGGACGACCGCCTGCGCAGCGAGTTGCGCCGTTGTGGCCGGACGATCACCAAAACAGTTGGCAATGCCGCGTTCCTCCGTCCGCAGGAGCAGCAGGTCGGCGATCGTGCCGCCTTCCATGTCGCAGTCGACAAGCAGCACCCGGCGGCGCTCGGCGAGGGTCCAGGCCAAGCAGACTGCCCAGTGAGTCGACGTTTGGCCGGCTCGGGTGGTGTACACCGCGATGAGCGTGCTCATGGCGCAGGGCTGCCCCCGGTCGAACCAACACAGCTCGCCCCGCACAAGCGGTTCACGGCATCGTCCGGAGTCAGCGGCTGCACTGCCGAGGGGTTCTGTTGGCCTGATCGAGCGGCATGCAACGCAATGCTCGAAGCCGCAACCGATATCCAGGCCTCCTCCTGGTCGACCGGTACAAGGATCGTGAGTGCACCGCCCGAGGCGGTCAGCACGGTCACAGCCTGCCCAATTCGTGCCTGGCGTCCGGCGCCCACAGTGGCGAACACATCGATGCGGTCTCCGGCGGACAGTGGAGGAGGCGACTGCAGTGTTACCCCGATCTCCACCTGCGCACCGATTTCCGCAAGATCGTCGTCACGCAGAATGTCGTTGCTACGCAGGTTCTGGGTGTAGCGGGCGGCGTACTGCGCCGGCGACCGGTGCTCATAGCTGAAGTCCCCCTCGGCGGCTCGAACCGGGACTGCCGACACGTCGTTGGCGGTGTAGGGGCTCCCCGCCAGCACGGCGTGCTTGAGCATGTACACGGTGACCGTCTGCTGACCACCCGCCTGTTGGAGGTACACCATCACTCCGAGCACCAGCACGATGACTGCGCTGAAGAAGACGGCAGCAGCCAGGCGACGCCGGTTCATGGTTCCCCCCTCAACCCTCGTCCGTGCCCCTGTCCGGCGCTAAGCAAGACCGCTGAGAAACCAGTGGTGCAGCCGTACGTCCGACGGCGGAGACGGTAGGGGGATGGACGGGCAGCGTCAAGGGTTTCGGCCCGGGGTCAGGTAACCGGCGGGCGCACCCTGGCCGGAGAAGATCATCTGCAGATCCGCATCAGACCCAAACGGTGGATGCCAGAAGAGCGCGACGACCTCGACTCGATGCACCGACACGGGCCGTCTCAGCACTCCACGCAGCATCCGCCGCGCCGCCCGGCGCTGCAGAAGCGGCCGGCGAAGGCGGACGCCAACGCCGCCCAGAGTGGAGGCCACCCGTACCACCTCGCCCCCCGCCGAGGAACCGGCCGCGAAGACCCCCAAAGACACGGCGAAGCCAAGGTCGGGTAGTGCACGAAGGCTGAGCGCAACCCCAGCCAATGTGCCCGGCGGGGCGTTTGCCAGGGACAGGAAGGTGCCCCGCAATGGATCGCTGCGCTGCCAGCCAAAGGTGCGACTCTCCACCGCAATATGGCGGTTGGTGGGCACGAGGTTCACAGCAGCGACCTGGGGGGCAGCGTCGATCATCTCCGAAACCATCCAGCCAACTTCCACGGCACCTCCACACTGGTCAGCGATGGTCGATGCTGCGGCCTCTTCAATCCCCGGGTGCGCGGCCGTGACACCCAGCATCACCCGGTCCCCAAGGCCGAAGAGAAACAGACCCAAGCCTCGACCGGCAGTCAGTTGCCAGAGGTCCGCGAGAAGCCTCTCCGCGTCGGCCGGGGTGGGTACCGGGCAGGCTTCGATGAGATACACGGCGCTCCGAGACGCTAGACAGCGGGCACGGACGGCAGGCGGACAGTCGGCCGCGTGCTTTCCCCGCGACGCCGTCAGCGGCTTGGGAGTCCGCTCAGCTGGAGATAGAGCCCCATGTCCCAGCGGCGCTGGCCCGGAACCGCCTCACCCGGGCGGCGTCGAGCTTGACCATCTCCGTACCGGACCTGCGTGCCTTATCGCTGCACCACCACAGGCTGTTGCTCGACCGCGCGATCCTCCGAACCCTCGGTGATGAGGCGGACCGGGCGATCGTAGAAGACGTAGTTCCATGCCCAGTTGATCAGCACCACCGCCTTGCTGCGGAAGGTGATGATGTAGGTCAGGTGGACGAAGAGCCACATCAGCCAGCCGACGAAGCCGGCGACACGGATCCGCCCCAGCTGCACCACGGCGTAGTTGCGTCCCACCGTCGCCATCGTCCCCTTGTCGTGGTAGCGGAACGGCGATGCGGAGCCACCCTGCAGCAGGGCGATGATGTTGCGCGCCGCATGCTCGCCCTGCTGGATGGCGACCGGCGCCAGCATCGGGAGCGACCCGCCAGCCTCCTGGAAGGCAGCGAGGTCACCGATCACCTGCACCTCGTCGTGGCCGGGGAGTTGCAGCGTCTCGCGCACCAACACCCTGCCGGAGTGGGCGGGTTGGGCCGTCAGCTGCTCGCCCAGCGGCGATGCGCGCACGCCGGCCGTCCAGATCACCGTCGCCGCCTCGATACGCGTGCCGTCGTCGAGATCGATCCCGCCGCCGTCGGCGTGGACGACCGTGCGACGCAGCCTCAGCTCAACGCTGCGGCGACGCAGCACGCCCGCGGCCATGGCACCCAGGCGAGGGTGGAAGGTGTCGAGGATACGTCCCCTTCCCTCCACAACCACCACGCGCACGGGCGCGAAGTCGAGCCGGGGAAAGTCCTTGGGGAGCAGGTGCAAGAAGAGCTCGCTCAAGGCCCCGGCATACTCCACGCCGGTGGGTCCGGCTCCGGCGATGACGAACGTGAGCAGTCGATCGCGCTCGCGCTCATCGGTGGATTCGACAGCGCGCTCGAACCGCTCGAGGACTGCGGCCCGCAGCGCCAGCGCGTCCCGGAGTCCCTTGAGTCCCAGCGTGTGCGCGGCGATCTCGGCGTTGCCGAAATGGTTGGTCACGGCGCCCGCCGCAACGATGAGGAAGTCGTATCCGAGATCGGTGCTGCAGCGCACCAGCCTGCGTTGCAGGTCGATGCCGTGCACCTCGTCCAACCGCACGTCCGTGTTGCGGTGGCCGCGCAGGATGCTGCGCACCGGATGGGCGATCTCGGAGGGATCGAGCAGCCCGGAGGCAACCTGGTACAGCAGCGGCTGGAAGAGGTGGTAGTTGTGCCGGTCGATGACCAGCACGTCAGCGTCCGCCGTGCGCAGCGCGCGCGCCGCACTGAGTCCGCCGAAGCCGGCGCCGACGATGACCACGCGCGGCCGCGTCAATCGGGCACCTCCGTGATCGGTTCTACTCGCGTGCCGTAAACGTACTCGCGTCAGCGCCGCCGATGCCTGCTCGTAGCCGGCGCTCGGGCAGCTGGGCGGTGCGCTTGCGCAGGGTGATCGCCCCCACGCCGGCAGCCAGCACGCTGACGCCGCCCACGATCAACAGGTACAGCCAGGTGCCAAAACGGCCGGAGATCCACCCGGTGAAGAGCCCGCCCAGCGGCGCGGTGCCGAAGAACACGTAGCCGTAGAGGGAGAGCACACGGCCGCGGAGGCGGTCGGGAACGACCATCTGCAGCGACGAGTTGCTCTGCGAGGCGTAGAGGGAGAAGGTGAGCCCGGTGAAGACGAGCACCACGCACGCCGCCCAGACGGAGCGCTGAGGAGCGAGCAGCAGCAGCGAGGCGCCGAAGCCCGCGGCGCCGATGAGCATCACCTTGAGGCTGGCGCGGGCCAGCGTCGCCGAGATGAGCGCACCGGCAAGGGCACCCACCCCGAAGGTGGCGCTGAGCAGGCCGAACACCTCGGGACCAGAGCTGAGCGTGTGCGCTGCGAGCACCGGCAGCAGGACGTTGAAGTTGATGGCCAGAGTGGAGATGACCAGCATCAGCAGCAGCACCAGCCGCGCCGTTGGCGTGCGCCATGCGTACGCGAGACCCTCCCCGACGCCACGCAGCAGCTGTGGCCGGATGCTGCCGCGGTTGACGGGATGCAGCTCGCTGTCGCGCATCAGCAGCAGCGCTCCCACCACGGCGAGGTAGCTGATGGCGTTGATCAGGAAGCAGATCCCCACGCCGGTGGTGGCGATGAGCAGGCCGGCGATGGCGGGGCCGAAGATCCGAGAGCCGTTGAACAGGCTGGAGTTGAGCGCGATCGCGTTGGGGAGCTCGGCGCGACCGACCATCTGGATCGTGAACGCCTGCCGCACCGGGGTGTCCAGGATGAGGATCGACCCGGTGGCGGTGGCGAGCAGGAACACCTCCCACACCTGCGCGCTGTGGGTCAGCGCCAGCCCGGCCAGCGCGGCCGCCACGGCCATGGAGGACGACTGCGTGAACAGCAGAGTCCTGCGGCCGTTGAGCCGGTCGGCGAGGGAGCCGCCGAAGAGGCCGAAGAGCGCGTAGGGGCCGAACTGGCAGACCGCCAGCGCTCCGACCAGGAACGCCGACCCGTGGGTGAGCTCGATGATGAGCCACGCTTGGGCGACGTTCTGCATCCAGGTGCCAGTCACGGACACCACCTGGCCGCCGAAATACAGCCGGTAGTTGCGATGGCGCTTCAGCGAGGCAAAGGTGCGCGACGAGGCGCTGCCGACACTCACGCCCTCAGCGCTCCACCAGAGCCCCGAGGCCGGCCATCGCGCCGTCGATGGCCCGCAGCTGATCCTCGGGCAGGCCGCGCAGGCGAGCGGCCAGCCACGCGGTGCGCCGGGAGCGCACGGCGCGGAGCACCCGGGCTCCCTCGGAGGTGCAGGTGAGCCCGACACGGCGCCGGTCCCCACCGCCGTCGCGGGTGCGGGTCACCAGTCCGGACGCCTCCAGGCGGTCGATGTGATTGCACACCGAGGGCGCGGACGTCCCCTCACGGGTGGCCAGTTCGCCCACACCGATGCCGGGGGTGGCATGGATGGCGGCCAGCAGAGATACCTGGCTGCCGCCGACGCCCAGAGCGTGCAGCTCGCGGCGGAGGTGCCGGTGGAGATGAAGAAGGACTGGGCGCAGTCGGTTGGCGATGGCCACGGCGTCGAGCGCGTCAGCGCCTGGGGGCGCTGCCTGGTCGATCACCACCTCGTTGCCCATGCCATGTAATTATAGAGGCTAACTATATTTATGGCAATCGCCGGCGACCTGCGCGGTGCGACCATGCGGCGGTGAAAGGGCTGCCGGCGCGCCGGCGACGGAGCGGTGAGGGCGCGCGCGGACCGCGCGACTCGGTGGCCGTGCTGCTGGCGGTGGTCGCGTCACTCGTCTGGTTCGAGATGCCCGTGTCGGCGCTCACCACCACCGTCGGCGCCGCCGATCGGCCCCCGGCAAGCTGGCAACTGTCATGGCTGTCAGTCCGCGACCGCCACATCATCGACGAAGCGGGCCGCGTCGTCCTCCTCCACGGGTTCAACACGTCGACGCTCCTGGAGTCGACGGTCAGACGCTCTCCGCTGGACGACGGCGACGCGACCATGATGGAGCGCGACGGTTTCGACGTGGTGCGCCTGGCCGTGTCCTGGGGTCGCCTTGAGCCACAGCGGGGACGCTGGGACACCGGGTACCTCGAGGCCATCGACAGTGCGGTGCGCCTGCTCAACAGCCATCACATCTACGTCGTGCTCGACATGCACTTCCTCGACTGGAGTTCCGCCTTTGGTGGGTCGGGTGCACCGGCGTGGGCCGCTGTCACCGGCTTCCCTGACCTCCATGTCTCAGCCCTCGGCGACTGGCAGCGCCACCTCTCGCCGGCGGTCAACGCCGCCAACACCTATTTCTGGCTGTCACCGGACTGGCAGGCGGACTACCTGCAATCGTGGCGGCTGCTGGGGCGGCACTTCCGCGGCGACAGCGGGGTTGCTGGCTACGACCTCTACAACGAGCCGCACGCCATCCCGCTGCCACCGATTCGCTTCGAGCGTGATTTCCTCTGGCCGCTGTATGCGCACACCATCGACGCCATCGGCGCGGTCGACCCCAACCATCTCTTCATCGTGGAGGGTCAGCTGTTCGGCGACTTCGGCACCACGATCGTCCCACTCCAGGCGCCGGACCTCGTGTACTCGCCGCACGAATACACGGGGTCGCTGGTGGGGCCCATCTTCGACGGCAACGCGCAGCCGCTGGACGGCCACGTGACCCAGATCGCCGGGGAGGCGGCGCGCGTTCCCGCCGCGCTCTGGGTGGGTGAGTGGGGGATGTCGTCCACGCAGTCGAAGGCGACCAGCTGGATCGACGACGCGCTCGACGCCTTCGACTCCGCCGGGGCGGGCTGGGCGTGGTGGCAGTGGCGTGAGGACTCCTCATGGGGCATCCGTGACAGCGCGGGCCACACCGACACCACCGTCCTCGCCCACCTCGCCCGCCCCTACCTGGCCGCGTCGCCGAGCAGTGTGCACGCCAGCGGCGCCGACGGCGTGCGCGGTGCTCTGACGGTGAGTGTGGACGCCGCCTACGCGGGGGGGCAGATCGACATCGCGTGGCCGTTGCTGACCACCGCCGCGCCCGTGCTGAGCGGCAGTTGCACCGCGACGCCCCTCTGGAACGCCGCCCGCGCCCGTCTGACCATCTCCGTCAGCGGCGAGCCGTGCACCATGCGCGTCGTCGCGTCGCAGTGAGCACGAACAGGCTCGGGGAGCGGCCTGGGTATCGTTCGAACATCGCCATAGCACGAGTACCTCCAGGCGCTGGCCGCCTGCCCGGTGGAGAGCGCGCGGTCAGCGGCGGCGCAGGACGTCGGCGAGCGCCACGGCGCTGAGGGCTGCCCCGGCGAACACCCGGGGGCTGGCGACACGATGACGCAGATGCACGGCGAGCATCACCGCGCTGCCCGCTGCCACGGTGCCCGCCAAGGCCACGGTGGCCGTACCCGGCCGGGGGCGCTGCACGAACGAACTGGCGGCAAGCGCCAGCCAGAGTGCCCCGAAAGCCGTGCTGCCCAGCGCGCGGCCGCGAGCGTCGCGGAACATCTGCGGTCGCCGGACAAGGAAGAGCGCCGTGTCGGCCGCGCCGGCGAGCGCCACCCGCGTCGTCACCTGCATTCGCGCTCCTCCATCAACCGGTGGGAACCCGCAGGAAGCTCTCCGCGCTCCGCTCCTTGCCGAGTCCGTTGTTCTCCGCATTGAGTTGCGCCCATCCGCGGATGCGCTCAGCAAGGTCGTCCCAGTTGTCGTACTGGCTGGCGTGACAGCGGAGCGCCTCGAGCTTGCGGTCGATGGTGTCGGTGATGTCAACAACAGTGTCACCCTGCGCCATGGCCATCAGGTAGACCTCCTCGACGGTGTGCGGTTCGAGGCCCTCCTCCTCGAGCAGTTCCATGTGCGCGAAGGGGTTGCGCGCGTCCGGGTACACGGCGCACAGCGCCGCCTCGCCGGCTGCGAGATGGTCGGGATGGCTGGCGAAGATGCGCTGGTAGTTGCGCTCCGGCGACTGGGTGACCACCCGGTCGGGCTTGCGCTGGCGGATCACTCGGACGATGTCGCGGCGCAGCTCGATGGTGACCTGCACCCTGCCGTCGGGGTGGCCGAGGAAGGCGATGTCGGTGACCCCGACAGCGGCCGCGGCCGCAGTCTGCTCCCGTCGCCGCAGCCGTGCCACCGCGGAGCGGCTGACGCTGCGGTCCGAGCCACCTGCGTCGCCGTCGGTGACGATGCAGTACGACACCTCGCGGCCCTCCGACGTCCAGCGCGCCGTACTCCCGGCGCAGCCGAAGTCGCAGTCGTCGGGATGGGCGACGATGATCAGGATGCGTCGCGCGGAATCCTCCTCAGCCACGGCCGTCGATGGTAGCGGAGCCCCCCGGTGCCATGGCCCGGAGCCTCGGCCGGTCCTAGACTCGGCGGGATGACGACGTCCCGCGTCCCCGCCCCCGACATCGGCCGGCTCTCATTGTTCATCGGACGCTGGCGCGGCCCTGGCTGGGGGCGGTGGGGCGCGGCCCGGTTTGGCTACGTCGAGGAGCTCGAGTTCATCCACGCCGGCAAACCCCATCTGGTCTATGCGCAGCGGACGCACGCGTCCGACGACGGGCGTCCACTGCACGCGGAACGCGGCTTCTGGCGCCTGGCCGGGGAGGCGGTGGAACTGGTCATCGCCCAGGGAATCGGCGTCGCGGAGACCTCCCTGGCGGAGTGGGACAGCGACATCCTGTGTGCCCGCAGCACAGCCCTTCTGCTCACTCCCACCGCCAAGCCGGTGACCGCGGTTCGGCGGACCTATGAGCCGCGTGGCGAGATCCTCCGATGCACATTGGAGATGTCCACCGACGGCGGCGACGTGCTGCCCCATCTCGAGGCGCACCTGGCACGCGTGCGGTGAGGTGCGCTGCCTGGCTGGGAGCCCTGGCCGTCCTCGCCGCTCTGGCCGCCTGCGACGACGTCGACAATGGAGCCTTCGACTCGGCGTACCACTCCATGAATGGGGCAGAGGTGACGGTCCGAGGGACGGTGACCACCCTGTTGGCTGACTCGCCAGCCGGTGCCGACGGGCCCCACGAGAGGTTTGACATCCTGGTCGACAGCATCGCTGTCGAGGTCGACCACAACCTCGACCTGGCCCAGCGCGTCCCCGTGGCGGCGGGCGCCACCGTGGTCATCCACGGGCAGTTCGAGCCCGACCCCGGGCACCCGGTCATCCACTACACGCACCACGCCACAGGACAACACGAGGGCGGGTGGATCCAGTTGAACGGGTCAACCTACCAGTGACCCTATGATCGAGTGATGCGCATGCCCGGGGTCGCCGACCTGACGAGCGCCATCCGGACACTGATGCCGTCCGCGCAGCGTGCCCTCCCGATCCGCGACCCGGCGCCCGAAGCCGGGCTGTTCGGTCCAGGCTCGGTCACCTGGCGGGTGATGGCGGAGTCTGTGCTCATGCTCGGCGCAGGGCGCGCCCTGCTCATGCAGGCCGCGCACCCGCTCGTCGCCGAGGGCGCGATCGAGCACAGCACGTACGCCACCGACCCGTACGGCCGGTTCGAGCGCACCGTCGAGTGGGTGACCGTGGTCTGCTTCGGTACCACCGCCGAGGCGCGGCGTGCCTGCCGCCATATCAATCGCCTTCACGGAGCGGTTGAGGGCCGGCTCGCACGCGCTCACGGTACCCGCGGCGTTCCGGGCGGGTCAGCCTACAGCGGGCGCGACCTGGAGCTCCTTCGCTGGGTGCATGCGACGTTTGTCGACACCATGCTGGTGACCCATGACGCCTTCGTCGGCGGCCTCACCGAGGAGGACGCGGATCGGTTCGTACGGGAGTGGGACGCCGTGGCAGCGCTGATGGGCGTGCCCTCGGCGTTGCTGTGGAAGGGTCGGGCCGCGCTCGCCGAGTACGTCGAGCGCCACCAGCAAGAGCGGACGGGCCCCGCGCTCCCGGGAGCCGGGTCGCGGCTCGTCGCCCAGACCGTGCTTCGCCCTCCCGTGTCGTCGGCAGCGATGCGTCCCGGCTGGGCGGTGGTCACGTTTGCAACGGTCGGCCTGCTGCCGTCCGCGATGCGTCGCGCCTACGGCATCCGCTGGACGCCGGCGCACGCGGCAGCCCATGCCGCCCTGTCGCTGGGGCTGCGGACCGGCCGCTTCGCTCTCCCGCGGCGGCTCAAGGTGTCACCGGTGTACGACCACGCCCTGGCTCGTTCGCAGGGGCGGCTGGGCGGTCAGGCACGAGCTGCATGAGCCACGCGGCCAGCCTTCGAAATCGCAATGTACACCGGGATCCGCTACTGTGAATGCTGATAGCCGGATTGTAAGGAACAGTCGCAGCGAGAAGGGTGCGGGCTTGTGCGAGGATGTGCCCCACGCAGGAGGTGACAGGGATGGACCCCATTGAGATTCGCGAGGAGAGGGTGACCACCGGGCCCGGTGTGTCCCCCGAGGAGGGCGTGGCCCCGCCTGGCTCGACCGCGGGCGGCACTCCACCGCCCATGGCCCCGGTGAGCACTCCACCACCAGTTGCCCCGCCATCCGCCGCACCGGTTGCGACGACCACGGGCGTGTACAGCAGCAGAGTCAGCGTCACGCCGATGGCCTCCCGAACCAGCCAGGCCGTCTGGCTGATCGCCGGCGTTATCGACATCGTCCTCGCCATGGAATTCATCTTCCGGGCGGCCGGCGCCAACAACACCGGCTTCGCGCACTACGTCTACCGCGTCGGAGAAAAGCTCTCCGCTCCGTTTGACGGCATCTTCAACACCACCGTCAGAAACGGGACATCGGTGTTCCGCTGGGCCGACGTGCTGGCCGTGGCGGTCTACTCGATCTTGGCGTGGATCATCGTCAAGGTGGTGCGAATCACCACCACCCCCAGGACGGGCGCAAACTCCGTCTGACCTCATGACGGGGCGAGCATCTGCCCCGCGCCTGTCAGAGGTCGCGAGGCGAATGCCGAGGCGGCGCGCCAGGCGCGCCGAGGGGTGGGGGTGAGCATGGTCGGATTCATTCCGACCAGGCGAGGGGCGAGCATCTGCCCCGCCCCTGTCAGAGGTCGCGAAGCGAGAGCGGCGCGCGAGGCGCGCCGAGGGGTCGGGGTGAGCATGGT
>DAINCY010000023.1:0-26174 GCA_036732145.1 Candidatus Dormiibacterota bacterium | reverse complement strand
GACACCATGCAGCTGGCCGCCTTCAACAACAACCAGTTCACCCTCGGTCACACCAGCATGATGATCAACGAGGGGATGCCGCTGTACGTGGTGGCCCGCCTGGAGAGGCGCTTCGACCTCGCCGCCACCACCGTGGGAATCCTCGGCACCGCGTTCAAGGGTGAGTCCGACGACATCCGCTCGTCGCTGGCGTACAAACTGAAGCGCATCCTCGCGTTCAAGGCCAAGCGCGTTGTCTGTGCGGACCCGTACGTCACCAGCGACCCCGACCTAGTGTCGCAGGAGGAGCTGCTCGACAGTGTGGACCTGGTCATCATCGGGGCGCCACACAAGCGCTACGCGACGCTTGACATAACGGCCCCGGTGGTCGACGTCTTCGACGTTCGCGGCCACGGCGTGCTCATATGAGACCTCGGGTCTCCATCGTCATCCCGGCCTACAACGAGGGGTCGGAGATCAACGACTGCCTCGACCGCATCTTCGAGGCGGTGAAGCTGCCCTGCGAGGTGCTGGTGGTGTACGACACGCCTGAGGACAGCACCGCCTCGTACGTGAAGGAGTACGCACAGAACGATCCTCGCGTGGTGCCGCTGCTCAACAGCGCCGGCCGGGGACCGGCGGCAGCGTTGCGCTGCGGCATCCAGCACGCCGCCGGCGACGTCACCGTCGTGACCATGGCGGACGGCTCCGACGACCCGATGCAGATCGATCAGCTCACGCGGCTCGTCGAGCGCGGAGTGGTCGTCGCAGCCGCGTCGCGCTACATGCGCGGCGGCCAGCAGGTGGGCGGTCCGCGTATCAAGGGGCTGATCTCGCGACTCGCAGGTGTGTCGCTGCACCTGGTGGCCCGTGTCGGCACGCACGATCCCACCAACTCCTTCAAGGCCTATTCGACAGACTTCATCCGCGAGGTCGGCATCGCTTCCGATGCGGGCTTCGAGCTGGGGATCGAGATGGTTGCCAAGGCCCATCGCCGCGGCCTGCCCATTGCGGAGATCCCCACCATCTGGCTCGATCGCAACCAGGGGCAGTCGAACTTCAAGGTGCGGGAATGGATTCCGCGTTACCTGCGCTGGTACATGGCAGCTCTTGGCCGTCGCCGGCAACCGCAGCGTTCCGGGTACCGCGTGCACCCCAATGCCTGGAAGGGCGACAGAGACGAGGAAGAGTCGGGGACATGACCAGGGTTCTGATCACCGGATCGCAGGGATTCATCGGCGGATACATCGTCGAGGAACTGCTCCGCCGTCATCACACCGTGGTGGGAGTGGACAATCTCTCCAAGTACGGACGGGTCGCCAAGTCGTACGACGACGACCCCGCCTACACATTCGTGCAGGGCGATGCACGCGACGTGAGCCTGCTCACGGAGTTGCTCACCAGCTGCGACCACTTCGTCGCCGGCGCCGCCATGATCGGCGGCATCTCCTACTTCCACACGTACGCGTACGACCTGCTGGCCACCAACGAACGCATCATGGCCGCCTCCTGCGACGCGGCCATCGCCGCCCACCGGGAGGGCACGCTGCAGAAGGTCACCTACATCAGCAGCTCCATGGTCTTCGAGTCAGCGACGTCGTGGCCGTCCACGGAGGGCTCTGAGCGCGAGATCCCGCCGCCGCTGTCGTCGTACGGTTTCCAGAAGCTTGCGGTCGAGTACTACGCGCGCGCCGCCTGGGACCAGTACCAGCTCCCGTACACCATCGTGCGCCCCTTCAACTGCGTGGGGATCGGCGAGGGTCGTGCGCTGGGAGATGTCGAGATCCTCAGCGGCAACGTCAAGCTGGCCATGAGCCACGTCGTGCCCGACCTGGTGCAGAAGGTGCTCAAGGGGCAGGATCCGCTCCACATCCTCGGCAGCGGTGAACAGACGCGCCACTACACGTACGGCGGCGACCTCGCCCGAGGCATCGTGGCCGCCATGGAGCATCCTCAGGCGCTCAACGACGACTTCAACCTCTCGACGGCGGAGAGCACCACCGTGCTCGAGCTGGCCGAGAAGATCTGGCAGCGCATCCGCGGCGCCGGCGAACCCCTCCGCCACGTGTCGGACACACCGTTCGAGCACGATGTGCAGCGACGCATCCCTGACATCACCAAGGCCAGGACCGTGTTGGGATTCGAGGCCACCACCTCACTCGACGACATGCTCGAGGAGGTGGTGCCGTGGATCGAGGCGGCGATCGCTCAGGGGGTCATCTGAGCCGGCGCGCCCGGCTCAATAGCCGTATGGCTTGGCGGTGGCGGACGGGCTGGAGCCACCCCCTGCCGGCGTAGCCGCGGGGGGCGCGGCCGCCCCACCGGACGCCGCGACGCTGGACCAGCCGGGGTAGTTGCCGTTGGCATCCCCTGGCTTGGTGTCCCCAGAGTAGAAATGGAGGGGGAGGCCGTTGAAGGTGACCTGGATGCCCTTGCCATCTGTGCGGGTGAGGGTCCCCAGCTGACCGGAGATCCCCGTGGCCGCCGTAGGGGACGTCCCGGTGGGGACGGTGAGCGGAGGCCAGGTGGTGATGCAACCTCTCGAGCACGCGCTGGTTCCGCTTCCGGCGACATCCTGGGCGAACTGGTACAGGGTCATGCCGTTGAAGCCGGCGACGAGGACGACCCCATGACCGCTCACCGTTGCCGATGCGATGGTCGCGCTCGATGTGGCAGCCTGCGGGGTCGGACTTCCCGCAGAGTTGGCGCCGGCCGCCGTCGCACCGCCGCAACCGGCAATGGCCAGCAGCGCGGCGCTGGCCGCAACCCGGCGAATGTTGGTGGTGCGCATGTCGTTCCTCCCGATTGGTCGTGCACCAAGTATCCAGCCGCCCCCGTCCTCGCAGGCAACCTCCGTAGGTCTTGAGCCGTGGCTCACACCACCCCGTGACGCTGCGCCCACAGCGCCGCCTGGGTGCGATCCGCGACCCCGATGCGCCCGAAGATGCTGGTCATGTGCGCCTTGACCGTCTTCTCGCTGATGGTCAGACGCCAGGCGATCTGCTTGTTGGTGAGGCCACGCGCCACCAGCTTGAGCACGTCAAGCTCGCGGCTGGTGAGCTCCTCGAATGGTCGCCGTCCCCGCCGGGCGGTGAGCAGGGCTCGGGCGGCCCGCGGCGAGAGGGGCGAATCACCGCTGGCGGCCGCGCGCACGCCGCGGAGCAGCTCGTCGCTCTCTGCGTCCTTGAGGATATACCCGACCGCGCCACTGTCGAGAGCCTCCATGACGCGCTCGTGATCGGCGAACGACGTGAGCATGACCACGCGCGTCTCGGGACGGACCGCCAGCAAGCGGCGGGTCGCCTCGATCCCGTCCATCCCCGGCATGGAGACGTCCATGAGCACGACGTCGGGCTGCTGCTCAAGGACGGTGCTGACCGCCTGCTCGCCATTGCCGACGGCGTCGACGACCTCGATGTCGCCCTCGCCGCCGAACAGCTCGCACAGCCCGCGCCGCACCAGCGGATGGTCGTCGACGATGACCAGGCGGATGCGCGCGCCCATCAGCACGGCACCTCCACCGACACGCGCGTCCCGGCGCCGGGATGTGACTCGACGTGCAGGGCGCCACCGGCATCGGCGACGAGGTCCCGGAGCAGGCTGAGGCCGACGTGGCCGTCGCGCCGCTGCCGGTCGAGGTCCCCGGGGCTGAAACCGCGCCCGTCGTCGGCGATCACGAGCTGGACGCCGTCGCCGTGGTTCCGCAGGCGGACCTCGACGTGTGTCGCCTGGGCGTGCTTGCCGGCGTTGCGCAGTGCCTCCTGTGCCACTCGGAAGAGCAGCGTGGTCGTGGCCGGGGGGAGCGCGGTGTCGCGCGGGGCCTCCAGGCTGACGCCGACACCGCTCTGGGAAAGCGGTTCGAGGAGGTCGCGGAGCGCGTTGTCGATTCCCTCGGCGTGCAGGTTGGGGGGAGCGATCTCCACGATCAGCGTGCGCAGGTCGCGCATCGCCGCCCGTGTCTCCCCGGCGGCGCTGGTGATGTCGGGCACGGTGGAGCTCTGGGCCGAGTCCCCCCCGTTGCCCGAGGCAAGCCGGCGCCCCAGAGCGCTCAACGAGAAGGTCACCGCGGCCAGTCGCTGGACCACCCCGTCGTGGAGGTCGCGGGCGATCCGCCTGCGCTCCTGCTCCGACGCGTTGATGGCACGTTGGAGCAGTGTCTGGCGCTCTGCCAGCGACGTCCGCAGCCGCCGCGCCATGCCCACCGCCAGCGGGATCTGCACCACAAAGAGGGTGGCGAGGCCGACGATCAGCACCGGCAGGAACGACGACCACACCGATTGCTGGTACTGGGTGATGGCCTGGTAGCGCTGGTACGTCTCGAAGAGCAGCGGGACACCGCCCGGGGTGCGCACGCGCAGGTACACCTGGAGCAGCTTGCCGAAACTGCGCTCGTACTGGTTCTCGGCATCGGTGAGGTCGCTGACGCCGGCGTCGGCGACGCCGCTGCGCAGGGAGGCCAGCTCGCCGCTGCCGAGGGTGAAGTGCTGTCCGATGAGGCGCGGCTCGTCGGAGTAGATCACCGTGCCGTTGGCGGTCCACAGCTTGACGCGGACCACGTCGCTGCTGAGGATGCGCTGGCGGACGATGCTGTCAAGCGCCGCGATCGCGGCGGGATCGCGCGTCAGCAGGGAGTCGCTGAGAGCCGGCTCCACGATGCCGATGGCCTCCACCTGGGTGATGTCCTTGGCGTGACCGATGGCCTGGTCCTCGGCGTCGCGGCTGACCACCACGAAGGTGCCCGCCCCCACCAGGCAGGCGGCGAGGAGGCCGCCCGCGGCGAAGCGGGCGACCTCGTTGCGCAGCAGCCGGCGAAGCAGGCCATCGGGCCGCGTACCGCCCCGCGGCTGGGTCACGGTGGTCGGCGTGCCGGCGCGACCCTCGTCGAGCACGGTCATGGTCATCTCAGCCTAGCGGTTGGCGGTTGTCATGTCCTGAAGATGCTCACCGAGATCGACGCGGGTGCCAGTGGGTCGTTGGTCCTACGACCTGCGCTGGCCGGGCGACATCAGGGGCGGGTGGGCAGCAGGTCCTCGGAGAAGTGTCCGCCTGCGGCGATCTCCTCGAGCAGGGCGCGATCCGTCAGCCACTCCACGGGAGCGCGGTCGTCGGTGAGCGGATCGCTCGCCGGCGCCACCGCGTGGAGCTGGCTCGACACCAGCGGGATGAGCGCGCGCAGCTCGGACGGCAGCGTGGCCAGGCGCGTCCGCAGGGTGGCCGATGAGACCGCGCGGTCGAAGCCCACCACCAGCTCGTTGAAGCTCAGCGCCGGCCAGACGCGCACGTCCGGGAAGGCAGTGGCCAGGGTGCCGCTCACCGCCTCGGCGAGGCGGTCGTCGCCTGGAACCCGCGCCATGTTGAACGCGATGGCGCCGCCCGGCTCAAGGTGAGAGCGTGCCAGGGAGAAGAACTCCTGGGTCACCAGCCAGAAGGGCACGTAGGCCTGGCGATAGGCGTCCACGATGATGAGGTCATAGCGTGACTGCGTGGTCGCCAGGTAGGCGCGGCCATCGCCCTCGATGACGTGCAGTCCGGGGACACGTGCCATGCCCATCACCTGACGGCCGACGTCGCTGACGGCGGGGTCCGGTTCGACGCCGTCGATCTGGACGCCGGGATACTCACGGGCGAGGGCTCGGGCCATCGTGCCACCCGCGTTGCCGATGATCAGGGCGCGGCGCATCGGATACTTGAGGAGCGGCGGCACCACCAACGGCATGTCCCACTCCCCGCCGGTCAGCACCGTGCTGGGGCGGTACACCGACTGGTCGGCGATGCCGTCGTCGAGTCGCAGGGCGGTGCGCCCATCGGAGGTGTGCACGACCTGCACGTACTGGTATTGCGTCTCGCGCTCGAGGACCGCGCCGGCAACCGGTTTCACCGCCCCCGGTGGAATCAGCATCAGCCCCGCCACCGCCACCGCGACGATGGGGGCGCGGCGGGGGAGGAGCGGGACGGCGGCGAGGCTGACCAGCAGCGCGGCGCACAACAAGGTTCGCTGGGTCCCGACAGCGGGGATGAGCACAAGCGCGGGTGCGAATGTGCCCACGATCGCCCCCATCGTGGTCAGTGAGGACAGACGGCCACTGACGCTGCCCGCGGTGCCCACGTCGCGCACCGCCAGGCGTACGGCGAAGGGCGACACCATGCCGAGCAGCGAAACCGGCACGCTGAAAAGCAGCAGCGTCGCGAAGAACGAACCGGCGACGACGCCGATGCTGAGCGCGCTGAATCCCTGCAGCGCAAGCTGCAGGAAGGGACGGGCTATGAACGGCAGCACGCTGATCGCCGCCGCAGCCACCAGCAGGAGAGCGCCGAGCACCCGTGGGTGAGGATGGCGGTCGGCGAAACGGCCGCCAAGCCAGTAGCCGACCGAGAGATACACGAGGATCAGGCCGATGACGTTGGCCCAGACAACGGTGGTGTTGCCGAAATAAGGAGCCAGCAGCCGCGACGCGCAGATCTCGGTGGCGAGCGAGCCCGCGCCCGCCGCGAAGACCACAAAGGGCAGCAAGCGCGGGACGGGCGTCAGTGCACCGCTCCCCACGCCTCGCCCAACTCGCGGCGCGGGGCGGTCACCAGCACTCGCATCGCTTCTCCTGCCCAGCGCGGCTGAGGCATGCCGCAGGCGTGAGTATGGACCGGCCGCAGGGTGATCCCGGCCGCGCCGGCGAGGCGGCCAGACGTCCCGGCGTCCCGCCGGCAGTGATCGGCGCAGATGCCCCACAAAATCCTCAATGCCCGTACGATGCGGCCAGCCACCACCCCCGCTCAAGAGCACCTCTGATATGCGCTCTCCTCATCTGGTAATCGCGGCGGCCATGCGAGGGGTTGTCGGGCGCCTCGGCAACGGCCGGGATCGTTCGGTGGCGTTGGAGGGCAGGGCCTACCGGGCCCCTCGGGTCACGGCCGAGGGCAGGTGTCGTGTGGAGGGGTGCGGTGCCCGCGCCACTCGGGTGGCGACGCGACCGGATGGAAGCGAGATCGCCGTCTGCGCGAGGTGTGGTGAGGAGCTGGAGGCGATCCTGGGGATCGCATCCGCGGCGGGGCGCCCTCCGGACTGACGACGCCGATTCAGCTGACACGCTCTCTCCCGCCCGTTGTCGGTCCTGGTAAAGGCGGCACGCGTGGCCGGGATCGAAGGTGTGTGTACCCGGTTAACGCTTCCCGAACCCGCCTTTTGGCGCAAGAACATGGTGTACAAGTGCGTTTGAGAGATTGATGAACGCTAGGGAGGGGAGAGCACCGATGGACATCTCCACGAGCATCCTCAGGCGCGCCAACACCGTGGCGGCGCGGCTGATTCTTCAGCCCTTGGGCCACCCTCGACGGGTCCCGCTGACAGGCCGGCGCCACGATGGCTCGGGCGTGTCCGACGGCGCCCGCTGCCAGGTCCAGGGCTGCCGTTCCCAGGCCTCAGCGCGCGCCCGAGCCGCTGACGGAAAGAGCATGGCCGTGTGTACGAGGTGCAGGGAGGAACTGGAGGCGGTCCTGGCAACTATGGTCTCTGCTGGCGCAGCGCACTGAACCCACCGGATCATGGGGCCGCTGATCCCAGGTAGTGGAAGCCTAGGCACGGAGAGACCGCCACTCACCGCGGTTGAAGAAGCACTCTCCCCGATGTGAGTACTTCCCGTCCAAGCACTCCACCACATCTCCCGCGTTGGACATGAACGAGCGAACGCAGCTGAAGTAGCTGCAGAAGTTGCTCGGCGCAGGGTTGATCAGCGGGCCGCCACAGAAGTTGTAACCCCACGGGTTTGATGGCGCGCCGCAGAGGGGCACCGCCGTGGGAGTCGGTGGCGGCGGCGAGAAGCTCGGCAGCGGCATCAGTGACGACGCCGGCACCGGGATCCATATCGAGGGCACGCTGGGGGAGGCGGACGCGGACGCGGACGGCACCGGAGGCACCGTGGGCACAGGGGGCACCGTGGAATAGGCAGTGGGTGTCGGGATCGCGACCTGCACCAGCGGACTCGTGCTCGGCTGGGCTGGGACGAAGGCGGTGGTGGCGGCCGCGGGGGGTTCGCCGGTGGGGGACAGGCTCAGCGCGAATGCCCCCATGGGAACAGGAACGACGTACGCCAGCAGGAGCGCCGAGAAGGTGAGAGCACTGCCGGAGGCGGTCTGCATGCCGGGAATGCTCCACCAGCCGAGGTGGTTGCGGACCCGGCTTCCCACACCGCCCGGATTGACGACCACCACGACCACAAGCAAGAGGCCCGCGGCCGCGATGAGCGGCCCCAAGAGACCTACGACAAAGATGATCGTGGCCACCACCGCGATCACTGCAAAAACGCCAAACACCACCCTCACCGCCCATCGATCTTACGGCAATGCCACCGGGTGTCAAATCTGGCCGCCCGCAGCATCGAGCCCTGAGGCACGGCCAGGACGCCTGGCTCAGTCCGCCTGCTCGGTCGGGCGAACCAGGATCTCGTTGACGGCGACGTGCCGGGGACGGGTGACCATGAAGACGACCACCTCGGCAATGTCGTGAGCCCTCATCCGCTCGAGTCCGGCGAACCGCTGCTGCATACGAGCGACCACCTCCGGATCGGTGTTGTGCGACGCCAGTTCCGTGTCCACGGCGCCGGGTTCGATGAGGCCAACGCGTACGTGCCGGCCGGTCACCTCCTGCCGCAGCGCTTCGCTGAAGGCGTTGACCGCCCACTTGCTCGCGTTGTACGCACCGCTGCCCTGCCGAGCCACTCGACCGGCGACGCTGCTGACGTTGACGATGTCGGCCACGTGTCGCGGATCCTGCTCTGCCGCCACCAGCAGATGCGGCAGCGCGGTGTGTGT
This sequence comes from Candidatus Dormiibacterota bacterium, assembly GCA_036732145.1. GTDB lineage: Bacteria > Chloroflexota > Dormibacteria > Aeolococcales > Aeolococcaceae > Aeolococcus. Next base: position 17,393 of record DAINCY010000023.1, on the reverse strand, counting down.
CAATGTCATCAGGGCTGCGACATTGAGGTCGAGCATGCGCCTCCACTGCGAGACATCAGCGCCCTCGATGCGGCCCAACAGCATCAACCCGGCGTTGTTGATGAGCACGTCGAGCCGGCCATGCTCGGCGAGGGTGCGCTCCACCGCCTCGCGCGCCTGATCGTCGTCGGTGATGTCGGTTTCGAGGACCAGAGCTGTGCCACCGTTCTGGCTGATGCGCGCAGACAGAGCCTCGAGCCGATCCCTGCGACGGGCGGCGATCGCGAGCCTGGCGCCTTCCCGTGCCAGAGCGATCGCGCTGGCCTCACCGATGCCGCTGGAGGCGCCGGTGATGAGCACCACAGTGCCGGCGAGCCGTTCAGCCATGGCTGTGACTGTACCGGGCCGCCAGCGGAGGCCGCGATGAGCCCGGGACTCGGCAAACTAGCACCATGACAGCGGTAGCCACTGATGAGCGGCCGCACCTCCCGACCGAAGCGGCTGACGGTGTCGTCATCGCCGTGACTGGCCTGGTCAAGAGGTACGGAGGTGTTGAGGCGGTCCGAGGCATCGACCTGGCTGTGCGACGCGGTGAGATCTTCGGGTTCCTGGGTCCCAACGGTGCCGGCAAGTCGACGACCATCTCGGTTCTCTGCACCCTGCTCAAACCGACGTCGGGCAGCGCGTCGGTCGCCGGCATCGACGTCACCAGGGACCCCGACGGGGTGCGGTCGCGCATCGGCCTTGTCTTCCAGGACCCGTCTCTCGACATCCAGCTCACCGCACGCGAGAACCTGCTGTTCCACGCCATGGTCTACGGGGTTGCCCGGAGCCAGCGCAAGGATCGAATCAGCTCAGCCCTCGCCACTGTCGACCTCTCCGACCGAGCAGACGCGCTGGTCAGCACGTTCTCCGGGGGAATGAAGCGGCGGCTCGAGATCGCCCGTGGCATCCTGCACGCCCCGGAGGTCCTCTTCCTCGACGAGCCCACCCAGGGTCTCGACCCGCAGACCCGCGCCAACGTGTGGGATCACCTCGGCCAGATCCGGGCGACGACCGGCCTCACCATCTTCATGACCACGCACTACATGGAGGAGGCCGAGTTCTGTGATCGCATCGCCATCATCGACCACGGCAGCATCGTCGCCCAGGGCACGCCCGACGAGCTCAAGGCGCAGGTCGGCGGCGACATCGTCGTGGTCAGCACCGGTGACAACGTCCGCGCCGCGCAGGAGATTGAGAGCAAGCTGGGCGTGAGCCCCGTGAAAGACGCCGACACACTGCGCGTCGAGGTGCAGGACGGTGCGCAATTCGTGCCGCTGCTGATCACGGCGCTCTCCCTGCCGGTGAAGACCGTCACGGTGCGCCGCCCCAGCCTCGATGACGTCTTCCTCAAGCTCACCGGCCGCGCCATCCGCGATGCCGAGGCCGACAGCCGCATGGGGATGATGCGGGCGTTCGCCGCGGGACGGGGGCGCCGATGACTGTGGAGACCGCCGTCGACACTGCCGTGATGCCCGCCGCCATCGCCACCGCGCCCGGTCGCGTGACCGTGCCACTGGCGCAGGCGGTCTACATCATCTGGTATCGCGACGTCATCCGCTTCTGGCGCGATCGCGTGCGATTGATCATGTCGCTGGCACAACCCGTTCTGTACCTGGCCGTCTTCGGCGTGGGCCTCAGCTCCACACTCGGTCGCGCCGGCTCGATCGGCGGCTCCGGATTGCCCGCGTCCTTCAGCTACATCCAGTTCATGTACCCCGGCGTACTTGGCATGGCCGTGCTCTTCACCGCGATCTTCAGCGCCATGTCCGTCGTGTGGGATCGCGAGTTCGGCTTCCTGCGGGAGATTCTCGTCGCGCCGATCAGCCGCTCCGCCGTGGCCATCGGCAAGGCCTTGGGGGGCGCCACCCAGGCGGCGCTTCAGGGGGTGGTGATGCTGATCTTCGCCCCGTTCGTCGGAGTCCACCTCACCGTCGTCTCGGTGATCGAGGTCGTCCCGATCCTGTTCCTGCTCGCCTTCGCGCTCACCAGCTTCGGGGTGGCGATCTCGGCCCGTCTGAAGACCATGCAGGGCTTCCAGGTCGTCATGAACTTCCTGATGATGCCGATGTTCTTCCTGAGCGGGGCGCTCTTTCCGTTGAGGGGGCTACCCGCTTGGATGACTGTGCTCACGCGCTTCGACCCCGTCGCCTATGGCATCGCCCCGGTCCGGTCGGCGATCTTGGGCGGCACCGGTCTGCCGCAGGCCGCGGTCGATCGACTGACGTCCGTCACCATCGGCGACTACGTCGTTCCCATCGGCGCAGATATCGGCGTCCTGCTGGCCTTCAGCGCCGTGATGCTGGGCATCGCCATGCGGTCGTTCCGCCACCGCGACTGAGTCGATCCACGGCGTCAACCGCCAGTCCCATCCAACGCGTGGCAAGATCGTTCCCGCGACCGGCACGCTCGAGGTCGCCGAACCGAAGGGGCTGCCGATGGAGAGGAAGGCGCAGCCACGCCGGCTGCAGGTCACGGCGCTGCTGGTCAACCTGATGCGCGAGATCCCGGCCGCATTGTTTCCACTGGTCGTCCTCACCCTCGCGCCCTTGGCCGCTCCGAGCGTGCTCGGGCTCGCCGAAGGCACCAACGATCTTCTCGGCGGATTCGCACGGATGGGAGGCGTGACGCTGGCCCGGCAACCCCGCCGGCGCCGCCCCATCATGGTCCTGCTGCCGCTGGTGGCCGGCGCGATCTCCGCATCGCTCGGTGCAGTGAACGCCGCCTGGCAGGCGGCAACACTGCGAGTCGCGGCAACGGCGGTTCACGAGATTCGCGATCCTTCGCAGGAGGCCTTGATTCGGGATGCTGGATCCGCGAATCGCCCAGCAGCTGGCGGTGCCCGCAGATGAGGGACGTGTTTCTCAGCGTTGCTGCATTTGAGTTTGGCAACGTGGCGGCAACCTTGCTCCTCCTGCGCGTCATCACCCTGTTCCGACCTGGGTCGGGGTCAACTGGCGCAGTCGAGCTCGGCGTTCTGCTCTACGCCGGTTTCATCGTGTCGTCGCGCGTCACCGTCTCGCCCGCTCGGCGCCTCATCGATCGAAACGGTCCGGTGCTGGCCCTGGCTGCAGGAGTGCTGCTGTTCCTGCTGTCGTATCTCGGCTTCGCCCTCACGGATGCAAATCTCCTCCTGGTCGCCCTGTGCTTCATCGCCGCCGGCCTGGGAAGCGGGGCTGTGATCGCCACCGAGGCGATGCTGCTCGAAGACATCGTCGACGACCACCTTCGACCCGCGACCGAAGGGCTGCTTGGAGTAGTTCGCGCGGTTGGGAACTTCACCGCGAGCGCAGTGACCGGCATCCTCTGGAGCGTCGTGTCGGTGCGGGCTGCGCGGCTGTACCTGGGCGGCTGGATGGTCATTTCGCTGGTGGGCCTGGCGCTCGCCTCGCGCAACGGTGGCTCCCCGACGACGGCGGCTGCAACACGAATGGTTGGTTGACGTTCGGGAGGGCGTGGTACCCGCTACAGGGGTCGAACCTGTGACCTTGGGATTAAGAGTCCCCTGCTCTACCAACTGAGCTAAGCGGGCCCGCAGCCGATTCTACCGGCCCACCCTCGCCGGTCAGAACAGCCCGGCTTACCGGGACGGACCCACGCCCTGTCCCACGCGGCCAGTCCGGCGCTGATGCGCGAGCCAGACCATGGCCCGCTGCTGCTGGGCCAGGCGCGCCCGCAGCCCCGGCGGCAACGGCCGGATTCCGGCGCGCGGTGATGTCGTCCGTTTCTCGAGCGACACTCGCAGCCCGGCCGCTCCGCTGCCCTCGAACACCGTGACCACCCGGCCGATGTCAGCCGCGCCGAAGTGGCTGTCGCCGGCTCCCAGCGCGGCGCCCAGCCGCTCCCGATGGGCCGCGTAATACTCGTCGAGGCGCTTCCAGGTACCGGGCAACACCGGGGCGGTGTGGCGCAGCTCGATGCCGTCGACGCTGCGGCTCTCCAGCAATGTCTGCAGCCGGCGCTGCGACATGGACGCGAAGTACGTCGGCATGAACGGGTGGGCGACGATCGCCAGCCCGCCCTGGTCGTGGATGGCGTCGACGGTGTCCTCCGCCGACATGTGCATACGGATCTGCTTGTCGAGGAACAGCCCCACCATGTGCGTGCCCGGCGGGAAGACGCAGGTCACCTCCTCGCCGGGCACCACGTCCACTCCCAGCTCGGCGCCGACGGTGATGGCCTCCCCCAGGTCGGGGATGGTGTCGTGATCGGTGACGCACACCACCCCCAATCCGGCGGCGGCGGCGGCGCGCACCAGCTCGACGGGAGTGACCATGCCGTCGCTGGCACGGGTGTGGGCATGGACCTCAGCCGCCGAAAGACCGTCGGGGAGGGTGACACGCTGCGTCACCTCAGGCAACCACGATCTCCGACTGCCGTGGTGGCGCGCTCACCTCCACGCGCGACTGCAACACGGCGATTCGCGGTACGGCCACGCGCATCATCACCAACCACGAGAGAGCGGCCAGGGCCACCCCGCCGATCACGTCGACGACGTAGTGCTCGCCCAGGAACACCACGCTGAACCACACCAGGACGCACCATCCGAAGGCGATCCATGCAGCCCGCGGATAGACGCGCAACAGCGCCAGGAATCCCAGGAACGGAAAGGCCGCGTGCAGCGATGGAAAGGCCGCCACCGGGTTGGGGTTGAGGCCGTTGTAATACGGCGACACAGAGCTCGGCAGTGTGGTCCCGATGATCTTCTTGAACCCGCTGATCACGCCCTGGTGCTCGGCGTACCACGGTGGTGCGGTCGGCACCAGCAGGAAGATGACAAACGCCACCAGCGCCATGCCCATGAGCGCGGTGGTGAAGCGGACGAATTGCACGCGATCGACGAGCCACAGCACCATTCCCACCGCCAGGGGGAAGACGAAGTGGCAGAAGTAGACGACGGTCGCCGCGTACGACAGCACACGACCGAGGGTCCCGACGTTCAACGCCTGCTGCAGCAGCGCCGTGGGCAGGTGTCCGCCGAACAACCCCGTCTCCAGCTGTGCGAGGTCCGACACATGCGGTGCGAACCCCGTCTTGGGCGCCACCCCGCGCATCGCTTCCCAACCCAGGAAGATGACCACGAACGGCACCCAGTCGCGCACGAACCCCAGAAAGCGGCCGCTCAGCAGCGCCACGGGGATGAGAACGAAGAGGAGGTAGTCCGGCGAAACCGAGATGCCCCGCCAGATCATGATCCCCGCCACCGCCGTCAGGTACGCCAGCGAGATGGCCACCAGCGGCCCTGGGCGGCGGACATGACGGAGCACCTGCGACACGACGCCGGCAAGTCTACCTGCCCGCCTGCCATCCCACATCGCGGTTGAGAAGTCGCTGAGAAGCGCAGCAACCAAGCAGGATCAGGGCAAATCCGCTCATATACTCGGGAGGTGACAGAGCCAACGCGGATCCTCGTCGTGGACGATGAGCAGAGCATTCGCGACTTCATCTCGCTGGGACTGCGTCACGAGGGCTTCGATGTGCAGGTCGCCGCCGACGGACACGCCGGGCTGCGAGCCGTCGGCGAGTTCAGGCCGCACCTGGTGATCGTTGACCTGATGATGCCGCGAGTGGACGGCTGGGAGATGTGTCGCGCCATCGCCGGCGATCAGCACCGCGGCATCATCATCCTCAGTGCGCGTGACGAGACGAGCGATCGCATCCAGGGGCTCGAGATCGGCGCCGACGACTACCTGGTCAAGCCGTTCGACTTCGGAGAGCTGCTGGCTCGCATCCACGCTGTCATGCGGCGTCGCGATCCCTCCCGGTCACGCATGGTCCGCGCCGGCGACCTGACCATCGACACAGGCACTCGCGACGTCACCGTCGGCGGCCGGGCCATCAGCCTCAGCGCACGAGAGTTCGATCTTCTCGTCTATCTGGCCGTCAACGCCGACCAGGTGCTGCCCCGCCAGCGGATTCTCGACGAGGTCTGGGGATTCAACTTCTTCGGCGATGAGAACAACGTCGAGGTGTACGTGCGCTACCTCCGCCAGAAGCTCGACGACCTGCAGCACGAGCGCATCCAGACCGTGCGCGGTGTGGGGTACCGGCTGCGCAGTCTGACCACCGCAGCCAACCTAGAGGGCTGACCCACGCAGCGCCTCCGCCGGCGATTGGCCTTTCTTCGCACCGTCCGCTGGCGTCTCACGGTCACCTACGTCGCGCTGCTCGCCGTGCTGCTGGCAGGCTTTGGCATCTACCAGTACATCTCCCTGCGCCAGAGCCTGATCACGTCGCGCGTCACCTCGCTGCAGGACGACATGACCACCGCCCGGGCGGTGCTGGCGCGTGCAGGCGCCAACTCCGTGCGCGGCCGCATCCTCTGTTCCTCCGATGCCGGTCTCGACCTGGTCGCCAGGGCCGTCGCCACCACGGTCGCCACCACCTCGGGCCACACAGTCGCGGTGATCGTCTTCGACCGCTCCCTACAGGCGTCCGCACAGGCACCGGCCACCAGCGACCTTCCCCGGCTCGACCCCGCCGGCCTACAGCGTGCGCTCGGTGGGAGCCGAAGCAATGCCGATATCGTGTCCGGTGCCGGTGGCGTCGACCAGCTGGTGATCGGTTTCCCCATCCGCGCCGGACTAAACGGCGGCACCGTGTGCGGCGTGGCCCAGCTGTCCACGTCGATGGCGCCGCTGCAGCGGGTCCTCCGTGACGAGCTCGCGTGGCTCTCCGCCGGCAGCGCCGTGGCCCTGATGATGTCGCTGGTCGCCGGCGTGCTCCTCACCAGCCGCGCTCTGCGGCCGCTACAGCGTCTCACCGCCACCGCGCAGCGCCTCGCCGCGGGCGACCTGCGGGCGCGCAGTGGGGTGGAGAGTCGCCACGACGAGATCGGCGTGCTGGCGCGCTCGTTCGACGACATGGCGGCGCGCATCGAGGAGTCCTTCGCCGCCCAGCAGGCGTCGGAGGAGCGCACGCGCCGCTTCATCGCCGACGCCTCGCACGAGCTGCGCACGCCCATCACAGCCCTCAAGGGGTATATCGACGTCATCCGCCGCGGCGCCACACCCGAACCACGAGCCCTCGACGCCGCCCTGGAGGCGATGGCCAAGGAAGCTGAACGCATGCGTGTGCTTGTGCTCGACCTACTCACCCTGGCGCGGCTCGACGCTCAGCACTCCACCACTCCCGAGGTGATCGACCTCGCCGCCGCCGTGGCCCATCACCTTGACGAGGGTGTCCCCGGCATGCCGGAGCGTGTAGACCGCCAGCTGCAGCCCGGCGTTCTTGCCAGGGTCGACCGCAACGCGCTGGCAACGATCATCCGCAATCTGCTCGTCAATGCCTGCAAGTACGCGCCCGGCGCGCCGCAGACGTGGCGCACCAGCACAGGCAGCCAAGGCGCCTCCATCGAGGTGCGCGATCAGGGCCCTGGCATCGCCGCCGCGGACCTCCCCCATGTCTTCGAGCGCTTCTACCGCGGGGAGAAGACCCGAGCTCGCGAGGAAGGTGGCAGCGGGCTGGGCCTCAGCATCGTGCAGGGCCTGGCACGAGCCAACAGCGGTGAGGTCGCCATCGAGAGCATCGAGGGCCACGGCACCACGGTCACGGTGTGGTTCCCCGCCGCTCACGCCGCCGTCGACCCCCCACCGCCACCGCCGCCGCCCAGCCTCAGAGGTTGAACGGCGCCTGGAAGGCGTACTGGTTGAGCAGGGTGATCTCGTTGCTGATGAGCAGCAATCCGAAGCCGAGCAGCAGCAGGCCGGCGGCGAGGTTGATGATCCCCATGCGCTGGTTCACCGCGCGGATGACGTTCTGCATGCGGTCGGCGAGCACCGCCACCAGCAGGAACGGCACCGCCAGTCCGGCGCAGTACACCAGCATGAACGGCAGCCCGCCGAAGTCGCCGCTCACCGCCAGTTGCAGGATCGCCCCCAGCTGCGCACCGATACACGGCGTCCAACCCAGCGCGAAGGTGATGCCGAGCAGAAACGCCCCGACCGTCCCGCCCATCGGCACCGAGTGGATGCGCCAGTCGCGCAGCAGCAGCGGGATGCGGATCACCCCCATGGTCTGCAGCGCCAGCAGGATGATGACGGCGCCGGCGACGCGGTTGACGGCCACCTGGTGGTGCAGCAGGAAGGTCACCTCGAGCGCCTGGAGCACGTAGAAGAGCGCGATGAACACCACCATGAAGCCGGCCACGAACGCCACCCCGTTGCCGAGGATGGGCACTTTCAGCGTCCGCGCTCTGCTCAGCTGCGACGTCGCTCGAATGACCGCGACGTCCGGCGACCCGGCGCCGGCGCCGACGGCGACGAGGAGTGCAGCGGGCTCGCCGGCCTCGACACCGTGCGCAGCCCGACCGCCCAGGTACGCCGCATAGACAGGCACCAGTGGGAAGACGCACGGAGACAGGAAGGACGCCAACCCGGCCAGGAATGCCAGCGGGTAGGAGGGGCTGATCAGCGCGAGCACGCGGTCATCCTACCCGTGGCTCCGCGATCGACCTACGGCGGCCCTTCGACGTAATCGCGCTGCCGCCAGCGCAGCAGCAGGTAGGCGATCGCCAGCACCAGGAGAACCTCGAACACCAGCGGCACCGGCCAGTGGAACACCGACCCGAGGAATTTCCCCACCCCCCCGCCGTTCGCTGGCGGCGTCGGCGTCGCCAGCGGCGCAGCCAGCGAAGGCTTCGGCGTCGGAGCCGTGGTGGCCAGCGTCGCCGGGATCGACTGGCCGGAGGCCTCAGGCAGCAGCGCGGGCGGCACCGGCGCGGTGGCGTCCGTCTCACTGAAGACAAGGCCCCCGGAGGCGGGGTCGAGCGCGGCGATCACCGTCGGCGGGGTGGTCTGCTCGACGGCGAGGCTCTCCACCTCCCGAACCTGGTTCGGTAGCCCGGCGTCCGCCACCGAGAACGACGCGCCGCCATCGGTCGACCGGAGCAGGTCGCCGCCGTTGCTGCCCCCCTGGTCGGCGCCGGCATACACCAGGTTGGGGTCGAGCGGGCTGTACACCGCCGTTGTCAGGGTGAGGTTCTCGGGCACGCCGGTGGCGGCCGTCCAGGTCGACCCGCTGTCGCCGCTCCGGAAGGTGCCCTTGCTCGTGGTGACCACCAGCGGTCGCTTGGGAACTGAGTTGGAGAGCGGTCCGGCGGCGATCGACGTCACCACGGTCGACGAGGGCAGCCCGCTCTGCACGCTCTGCCAGCCGGCGCCGGACAAGCCGTAGCGGAACAGATAGCCGTTGGACACGTCGCCGCGATCGATTGCCGCCACCAGCACCAGCGACGGCGAGTTGGCGGCGATGGCCAGCGAGGAGATGGAATACTGGTCGAGGCCGCCGTCGTGCCACGCCGTGCCATCGGAGCTGAGCGCCACTCCGTGGTTGGTGGCTGCCGCGATGCCGTCGACCCCGAACGCCAACGCTCGCACGGTGCGATCGGACAGGCCCACGGACACATTGGTCCAGCTGACTCCCCCGTCCGTGCTCAGGTAGACGCCGCTGCCGTCGGTGCCCGCGAAGAGCCGGGAGGGGTCGCGGGCGTCAAAGCCCACCGTCCACACCCGCGTCGCGGTCAGCGTGGTGGCCGTCCAGTGCACGCCGGCGTCGAGAGTGACGTACACCCCGCGGTCGGTGCCCGCCACCACCATCCCCGCCGTCTGGGGGCTGGTCGCCACCGACCAGATCCGCCCGCTGCCCAGCCCTGGGAGCGCGGAGGACTTCGCCCAGGCTGCCTTACCGTCGACCGCCCCCGCCCAGCCGAGGATCAGAGTCGCGGTGGCGGCCCCGAGCAGCAGGGCCGCGGGGAGGCGGCGCGTTCTCATGTGCATCGCAGTGGGGTTGGGGCGGGCGCTGGAAGTCGAATGAGGGATGGCGCCCCGCTGTGTTGAGACGGCCCCGGACCGTCGCGTCGAGGCTCAGGATAGCAGCGCCGGCTCACCGCGACCGCTCGGGGAGAGGCCCGCTGGCCACCCATTGACCTGGCCCGGCATGGGTTAACCACTCCTTGAGCGGGAGGCGGGCGGCCGTTCGGTAAGGTGCACCGGACATGGCAATGCTCTCCTGTCCCCCAAGGGCGCCGTCCTCACACCGGCCCGGCGACCGCCGACGCGAGCCCTCACCTCGAACGTCACCCCGCCGCCCTCTCCGCGTCACAGGCCGGCCGTTGGCGGTGCTGTCCCTGTATGAACGGCGATGACCTCGTCACCGCGCGCTTGCCAATCCTGAGGGATCTGTGACCGCGGGCTCGGCGATCCCCGAGGTGGCCGCGGCCGGCCAGCCGCAGGCGCTGGCGGCGCGCACCGCCGACGCAGTCAAGGTGTATGGCCGCGGCGACGCCAGCGTGCGTGCCCTCGACGGAGTCACCGTCAGCTTCGCCAAGGGCCAGTTCACCGCCATCATGGGTCCGTCTGGCTCCGGCAAGTCGACCCTGCTTCACTGCGTTGCAGGCCTCGACCGGCTCACCTCCGGTGAGGTGTACATCGGAGATGTCGAGCTCAGCGGCCTCGGCGACCGGCAACTCACCTTGCTGCGCCGCGTCAAAGTCGGCTTCATCTTTCAATCGTTCAACCTCGTCCCCACCCTGTCGGCGGAGGACAACATCGTCCTGCCGCTGACCATCGCGGGACGCAAACCCAATCCCGAGGCGCTCGCCGAGGTGGTGCGCATCACCGGCCTTGGCGACCGCCTGCGCCACCGTCCCCATGAGCTCTCCGGCGGCCAGCAGCAGCGCGTCGCTGCCGCCCGGGCGCTGGCCAGCCAGCCGGAGATCATCTTCGCCGACGAGCCCACCGGCAATCTCGACTCGCGCTCCAGCACTGAGCTTCTCGACTTTCTCAGCCGGGCCGTCGCGACACTGGGTCAGACCATCGTCATGGTCACACACGATCCACTCGCCGCGGCTCACGCCGATCGCATCGTGTTCCTCGCCGATGGCCGCGTCGTCGACGAGATGCACGCACCCACCGCGGATAACGTCCTCAACGTCATGCGCCACCTCGGTGAGTAGCCTCGCAATGAGCGGCTGAGCCGTGCTGAAGATCAGCATCCGCAGCCTGCTCAGCCACAAGCTTCGGCTGGCGCTGACCACACTCGCGGTGATCCTCGGCGTCTCGTTCGTGGCCGGCACGTTCATTCTCACCGACACCATCAACGCCACCTTCACGAGCATCTTCAACGCGGCCAACGCGGGCGTCGCAGTGACGGTGCACGGGCACCAGATCGCGGGAGAGAGCAACCGCGTTGGCGGCGCGCGCAACCATCCCGTGCCCACATCGCTGCTCAGCACGGTGCGGAACGTCAGCGGGGTCAAGGATGCGGTCGGCAACCTCTTCCGGAACGGTGCCTCGCTGATCGGCAGCGACGGCAAGCCCATCGGGGGGAATGGACCGCCGTCGTTCGGGGCCAACTGGATCTCCGACCCGGAGATCTCGCCGTATCACCTGCGCAGCGGAACCGCCCCGAAGCAGCCGGGCGACGTCGTGGTCGACGCCGGCACCGTCAGCAAGAGCCACTTCGTCGTCGGTCAATCAGTCCCCATTGTGTTTGCCGGTGGTGTCGAGGAGCACTTCACCCTCACGGGCATCGCCGGCTACGGCACCTCCGACAATCTCGCCGGCGCCACCATCGCGCTCTTCACCGAGGCCACCGCCGAGCGCGTTCTCGAGGGCAAAGGCAAGTACGACAGCATCCTGGTCAGCGCGCAGTCGGGGATCACCGCCATCACCCTGCGCGATCGCGTCGCCGCCGCCTTGCCCACCTATGAGGCGGCCACCGGGCAGGCGGCCGCGGCGGCGGCGGAGCAGAGCACCGAGGCCACAATCAGCACCTTCATCGGCACCCCGCTGCTCGTGTTCGCCTTCATCTCGCTGTTCGTCGGCAGCTTCCTGATCATCAACACCTTCAACATCCTGGTGGCGCAGCGCACCAGGGAGCTGGCCCTGCTGCGCGCACTCGGCGCCACGCGCGCGCAGGTGCTGCGGTCGGTGCTCGTCGAGGCCGGCGTCACCGGGTTCGTCGCCTCCATCCTCGGCTTCGGCGCCGGCATCCTGGTGGCATCCGCTCTGCTGTCGCTGTTCGGGTCGACGGCCACCAGCTCGCTGACGGTGCTGCCTCGCACCTTCATCATCGCCGTCGTCGTCGGCACCATCGTCACCGTGCTGGCGGCGACGCTCCCCGCCCGGCGTGCGACGCGCATCGCCCCGGTGGCGGCGCTCGCCGAGGCCCTGCCGGAGACGCAGGACCTGCCGCGACGCCGGATCATCGCGGGCGCGACCATCCTGGTGCTCGGCTGCGCCTGCCTGATCGGCGGGCTGTTCGCCGGCACCGGCTCGACCCTGCAGCTGGTGGGCGCGGGATTCCTCGGTGTGTTCGTGGGCGTCGCCCTGCTGGCCCCCCTGTTGGTGCGACCCATCGCCACCGTGTTGGGATGGCCGGTGCGCAGGCTGCGCGGTGCCGCGGGTTTGCTGGCCGGCGAGAATGCCCGGCGCAATCCGAGACGCACCGCGCTGACCGCGGCTGCGCTGATGATCGGGCTGGCGCTGGTGACGTGCGTGGCGGTGCTCACCGACTCGGTGCGGGCATCAACGAACAACGCCATTGCGGGTGCCTTCCGCGCCGACTTCATCGTCTTCGTGCAGGGACCGTCCTTCAGCACCCAGGCGGCTGACACGCTGCGGCATGATCCCAAGCTGACCGCAGTCACCGAGGTACGCGGCACATCGGTGCTCATCAAGGGCACGTCTCAGGACATCGCAGCCATCGACCCATCCAACCTCAGCAGCGTTCTGTCCCTGACCATGGTGGGCGGTGACGCGTCGGCGATTGCGTCCCCCAACACGGCGATCGTCGATTCCGGCGAAGCCACCTCGTCGAACCTGCAGGTCGGCGAGATGATCCCCTTCAACTTTCCTGAGGGCGCCACGGTTCAGATCCGGGTGGGCGGGATCTACAAGACCAACGCGCTGGTCACCGGTTATCTGGTTTCCCTGTCGACCATGCAGCCCAACGTTCCCACCGCGCGCGACGACCTTGTGCTGGCCAACGCCGCGCCAGGGATCTCCCAGGCTGCAGCCGCGTCCGCTTTGCACCACGATGTGGCCGGGTACCCGCTGCTGCTTGGCAAGAGCCGCGACGAATACCGCGCGTTCGTCGGCGCCTCGCTGGACAGCTTCCTGAACCTGATCACCACGCTGCTGGCGTTCGCCATCATCATCGCGGTGCTCGGCATCGCCAACACCCTGGCGCTGAGCGTGCTGGAACGCACCCGCGAGCTCGGCCTGCTGCGGGCGCTGGGCATGACCCGATCACAGACGCGCTCGATGGTGCGCTGGGAATCGGTGATCATCTCGCTGATCGGCGCAGTTCTTGGGCTGGTGGTGGGCACTGGCCTCGGCGTGGTGGTGACCAGCGCCCTGCACAGCCTCGGCATCGACACCATCTCGATCCCTGGCGGGAATCTGATCCTCTACGCCGTGGCGGCAGGCGCGTTCGGCATCCTCGCCGCCATCATTCCCACGATCCGCGCCGCCCGCGTGGACATCCTCCGCGCCATCACCACGGAGTGAGACACCGGTCACCAAGGAAGAGAGCAACGAGCGCGCGCTGTTGCAATCCGCAGCGCCTCTCTAGCTGACGATCGGGTAGAGCAACGGGCGTCCGCCCTCAGTCGTCCTCGGCAGGCGGCTGCCAGCGCAGCAGGGCTACGTCCGACACCTGGCGCAGGTGCGCGCGCATCGCGTCCGCCGCCCCTGGCGCCCGTTGCGCCTCGATCGCTTCAAGGATCCGCCGGTGCGCCTGCAACGAGTTCCTCGGCCGGTCGGGCTCGGAGAGCGACTCCATCCGCGACTCGTGGATCGCCTCGGCCAGGCCGTCGATGACATGCTCGAGCACCTTGTTGTTGCCGGCGCGGTGCACGGCGTGGTGGAAGGCGGCGTCGCCGTCGGCACCTAGACCGGCCGCCGCCACCTCGGCCTCCATCTGCGCCAGCGCGGTGCGCATCGCCGCCAGATCGGCCTCAGTCCGCCGCGTCGCCGCCAGCTCGGCGAGCCGCACCTCGAGCAGCTCGCGCGCCTCGAGCACCTCGGGCAGGCGCGCCCGGCGCTCCACCAGCCTGTGCAGCACTCCCCCGAACCCCCGGTTGCGCCGCAGAAAGACGCCACCCCCGTGGCGCACCTCGATGAATCCCTGCGCCTCGAGCACCGCCAGCGCCTGACGCAGCGACGCCCGGCTCACCCCCAGCCGCGACGCCAGCTCCCGTTCAGGTGGGAATCGCCCCCCCACCTCGAGGTTGGTGCGGATCACGAACTCGCCGAGCCGCTCGACGAGGTCCTCGTAGAGGCGGGTGCGACCCAGGGGGCGAAGGGGGGAAGTGTCGAGGGCCACGGAGCCGATTATCACACCACAATTGGTCCGTCCACTGGGCCATTGACACACTCCGACACCGTGCACCAGACTTCCGCCCGTGCACGGACGGCCCCCCCAACGGGCCGCTCACGGAGGGTGGATAGTGTCGCCGACAGCCATGGCCCGTTTCCGCAGCCGGATCCCGCAAACACGGTCCTCGAAACGCCTGCTCACCTGTACGGCGGCCGCGCTGCTGGTGGCTGCCTGCGGCAGCTCGAGCACCACAAGCGGTGGCGCCGGTGGCGGCAACATCAAGACCAACGGCAGCGGTCACGTCGCCTTCGGCGTGCTTTCGTGCTTCACCGGCACGCTGGCCGTCCTCGGCCAGTCCATGCTGCAGGGGTCGCAGGTCGCGCAGAAGGTCATCAACGACGGCGGCGGCGTCCTCGGCAAGCAGCTCGACCTCAGTCACGCGGACACCCAGTGTGACGAGGCCGATGCGGTTCCGGCGGTGCACCAGTTGCTCGCGTCCGACAACGCGGCCGGCATCATCGGCCCGGAGACGCAGGAGATCGCCGCGGTGTCGCCGATCGTCAGTGCCGCCAAGATCCCCACCGAGTTCCAGGGCGGCAGCACGATTTTCGACAAGAACGCCAACCAGTACCTCTGGCGCGACAGCCCCTCCGATTCTCAGCTGGGCGTGGCCATGGCGCTGTACGCTCAGAAGAAGGGGTACAAGACTGCCGCGCTGCTCTTCTCCTCGGACATCGCCCAGCAGACGATACCCAAGCCGATCACCGCAACCTGGCAGAAGTTCGGCAACACCATCGTCTCCAACACCACCGTGGCGCCCGGTCAGACGTCGTACCGCACCCAGGTGCAGAGCGTCATCAGCGCCCACCCCGACGTCATCTTCACGCAGCTCGACCCCGCCACGGCGGCGGTCATCTTCCAGAACTTCAAGGAGCTCAACAACCTCGCCATCCCGGTTGTGGGAACCGACGTGACCAGCGGTAGCGACTACCTCAAGGCGATCACCTTCCCGGTCGCGCACGCCGATCTCACCTCGGTGTACGGCACCAACGCGACGGGCGCGGCAGCGGACAACTTCTCGACCGCGTTCGCCGCCCAGAACGGTGCCTCGGCGCAGCCGATCGCCGGCGCCAACTACGCGTACGACGCGGTGATCAGCCTCGCGCTGGCCATGGACAAAGCGGGCACCACCGACGGTCCGGCGGTCATCGCCGCGATCAAGCAGGTCACCAACCCGCCGGGCACACCGTGCGACACCTACGCCGCCTGCCTCAAGGGCATCAAGGCCGGCACCAAGGTCAAGATGGACGGCGCCAGCGGTGACCTCATCTTCAACAACTTCAACAACGTCTTCGGACCGTACGGCGCCTTCCAGGCCGACGCCGGCACCGGCGCCGAGGCGCAGGTGCAGCTGCTCTCCGCAGCGGACCTCTCCGCAGCCACTCCGTAACGCTTGGGCGGCAACGCGCGCACTTCCAGCGCGTTGCCGCCACTCCCCCTGACCATCCCGCGCCGTCCGCCATGTCCTTGGAGAATCCACCTCCGTGCACCAGGCTCTGCTGACACTCGGATTTGGGCTCGTCGCCGCCGCGATCCTCTCACTCTCGGCGCTGGCGTTCACGCTCGAGTACTCGGTCACCAACGTCGCCAACCTCTCGCACGGTGAGATCCTGACTGTCGGCGCGTACTGCGCGTACCTGGTGCAGCAGCACGGCGGTGGCGTCATCCTCTCGGGGTTGGCCGCAGCCGCTGGTGGGGGCGCGCTCGCGCTGGCGGTGCACAACGGTGTCGTCGACCGATTCGTGCGCAAGGGCATCGGCGGCCTGCCCACGTTCATCGCCACGCTCGGTGTGTCACTGGTTATCCAGAACGCCCTGGTGATCATCTTCGGCGCCTCCAACCTCGGCTACAAGGTCCCCCAGGGAGCGCCGCGCACCATCGGTCCGTTTCTGTGGACCGACACGGAGATCCAGATCATGGTCTCGGCGGTAGCCATCACCGCACTGCTCTACGTGATCATCCAGCACACGCGCTTCGGCAGGTCGCTGCGCGCCGTGTCGCAGAACCGTGCACTGGCGAGTGTTTCCGGGATCAACGCCCACCGCGTCGCGGCGCTCACGTGGCTGCTGGCCGGGCTCATCGCCGGATACGCCGGTTTCATCCTGGCGGAGAGCATCGGTACCTTCAGCCCCTACTCCGGCTTCACCTTCTTCCTGATCACGCTGACGGCCGCGGTCGCCGGTGGCCTCGGCAAGGCGGTGGGCACGCTGGTCGGCGGCGTCATCGTCGGCATCGCGCTCGAGTTCTTCGGCGGCTACCTCAGCGCCAGCTACAACCTGGCGTTCGCATTCGCCATCCTCTCGGTGGTGATCCTGGTGCGACCGCGCGGCCTCTTCGTCGGCGGCAGGCGGAGCGTCTTCGAATGATCAACTACCTGGTCACCATCTTCACCGAGGGCGCGATCTTCGCGATCATGGCGCTCGGGCTCAACATCGTCTGGGGCTGGTCGGGCGATTTCGACCTCGCCTTCTACGGGTACGTCGCGCTCGGCTCCTACATGACCCTGGTGCTGACCATCGGCAAGCCGATGGATCCCACCACGTACATCCTCGGACTGACGCTGCCCTTTCCCGTGGCGGTGATCCTGGCGACGCTCAGCGCGATGCTGCTCGCTCTCATCGTCGGGGCGATCGCGCTGCGCCACCTGCGCGGCATCTACTTCTCCATCGTCACCCTCGGCGCGGTGTACGTGCTGTACATCTTCGCGGGGCAGTTCGTGCCGCTCTTCAACGGCTACAACGGGCTCTCCGGGCTCTTCGACCCGATGGGCGACGTGCTCGGGCTCAACTTCGACAGCTACCCGTTCTTCTATCTCGGACTCTGTGTCGTCGTGCTCGCGCTCGTCCTGGTGCTGGTCACACGGCTGAGCGGCAGCCGCTTCGGCCTGGCGCTTCGCAGCCTGCGCGAGGACGAGCGCGCCGCCGCCGCCTTCGGGCGCGACATCTACACCACCAAGCTCAAGGCGTACGTGCTCGGCGCCGGCCTCGGCG
>DAINCY010000022.1:0-27173 GCA_036732145.1 Candidatus Dormiibacterota bacterium | reverse complement strand
TGGTCGCGAGGATGTGGTAGTCGAGGATGTAGGGCACCGACGGCGTCAGGTCGCGATAGCCCTTGGCGTGCGCCTCCGCGAACGTCTCCTTGAGAAGGTAGAACTCCAGTTCGGAGCCGAACATCGGCTCAAAGCCAAGGGATTTGGCTCTCTCCACCTGCGCCTTGAGCACCTGACGCGGCGATGGACGCACCGGCGAGCCGTCGTTCCACGCAACGTCACTGAGGACCAGGACCGTTCCCTCCAGCCACGGAATTCTGCGCATGGTGGAGAAGTCCGGCACCATCGCGAAGTCACCGTAACCGCGCTCCCAGCTGGCGATCTGGTAACCCGGCACCGGGTCCATCTCCATGTCGAGGGCGAGCAGATAGTTGCAGCCCTCGACGGGGTGGCCCGCTCGCGCCTCCTCGACGAAGAACTCCGCGTGCATGCGCTTGCCCATGAGCCGGCCCTGCATGTCGGTGAACGCGACGACGACCGTGTCGATCTCGCCGCTCTCAACGTCAGCGGACAGCTCGTCGAGTGTCAGCACGGTCTCGGTCTCACCCTCGCCCGCCTGCCTGCCGTGCCGGCCGACGGGATCGCGCCGCGCTGCGCTCGACGAAGCGTGTGAAGAGTGCGCGTGCCCAGGCTTCGTCCCCGATCAGCTCCTCCGGGTGCGACTGCACGGCAACGACCATGCCGTCAGGCGACTCGAATGCCTCGACGATGCCGTCGGGGCTGTGCGCCGTGGCCCGCAACCCCGGTGCCAGCTCATCGACCGCTTGGTGATGCAGGCTGTTGACCATCAACGGCTGTGGTGCGACCTGCCCGAGCTCGGACTCCGGGTCGACAACGACCGCGTGCGCCAGGCGGGTGCGTGGCTGGCCGGGCTCGTCGTGCCCGTCGATGTGCTGCAGCAGGGATCCGCCGAGCGCGACGTTGATGAGCTGCTGCCCGCGACAGATGCCGAAGACCGGAACACCGGACGTGACGGCGCCGCGGACAAGCGCCACCTCGGTCTGGTCGAG
Organism: Candidatus Dormiibacterota bacterium; assembly: GCA_036732145.1. GTDB lineage: Bacteria > Chloroflexota > Dormibacteria > Aeolococcales > Aeolococcaceae > Aeolococcus. The sequence continues at coordinate 26,163 of DAINCY010000022.1, read as the reverse complement.
AGCACGGTCCACCTGGGTCATCTCGGTCACCCGGTTGCCGCCGTATTCCTCGGGCGCGACATCCCACCCGCCTGGGACGACCAGGCCGTCGATATCGGCAAGGATCCGCTCGGTATCGTCGCGACCCGGCTGCATCGGCAGCGGCGAGATCCTCACCGGCTCCGCGCCTGCGGACTCGATGGCTCGCAGGTACGGATCGTAGTAACCCTCGACTCGCAGCGGGCTGCACGTGAGGCCGACGCGCGGCCTACCGTCCATTCTCCCTCCGGCGTGCAGACAATGCCGCTCCTGACATGCCAGCTCTCACGCGGAGGCCGCGATAGTGCCGCCGCTCGACAGCTCCGCTTCGATGGCCGCGAGTTCGTCCGCTGAGCCCTGGATCTTCGGTCCCTTGAACCAGTGCCGCGCGGAGAGGATCCAGGCCGCGCCGGTGCCGATGAGGACCACGCCGACGGCGACGATGGCGTAGTTGAAGTTGAGGATGGTCGGTGGGAACACCTGCGGAAGGATGAAGAGGATGGCGATGAAGCCGATCCACACCACCGCGATGATCCCGGTCGGTCGGCTCCAGCGACCGAGATGCCAGGGGCCGCGTTCGAAGGAATCGCCCGCCCTCAGCCGCAGCAGGATGGGGATTCCATAGGCGATATAGAGACCGATGGTGGCGATCGAGGTCACCGCCGCGTATGCGGTGCTGCTCCAGAGGTAGGGCACGCCCAGGATGAAGGCACCGACCGCAGCGAACCAGATTGAGTTGGTGGGAGTGCGGGTTCGCTTGTTGATGCGGTGCCAGAAACGAGAGCCTGGCACGGCGCCGTCCCGCGAGAACGCGTAGATCATCCGCGAGTTTGCGGTCACCGATGCCATGCCGCAGAAGAACTGGGCCCCGACCACGACGACGAGCAGGAAGGCAGCCGTGCCGGTGCCGACGGCGTCAATGAAGATCTGGGCTGCCGGGGTTACCGCCGTGGCCTCGGCGGTGTAGCTCTGGATGGCGAAGGTCACGCCGATCAGCAGCACCCAACCGGCCACCAGCGACACCAGTATCGACATGACGATGCCCCGGGGCCCGGCGATGGCCGGGTTGCGAGTCTCCTCCGTCATATGCGCCGACGCGTCATACCCGGTGAACGTGTACTGGGCCATCAGCAGCCCGATGAGGAACACAAAGATGGTCGCGCCAAAAAAATCGGCGCCGGAGTTGTTGACAAAGGAGGTGAAGACGAACGAGATGCTCTGGTGATGCTTGGGCACCAGCGCGAGGACGGCGACGATGACGACCACTCCGACGATGTGCCACCACACTGAGACATCGCTGAGCAGCGCCACTAGCCGGACACCGAAGGTGTTGAGCAGGCCGTGGGAGAACAGCGCAATTGCGTAGAGCAGGACCACGAAGCCGGGGGTGGTCGGGTAGCCGAAGAGCAGGTTGAGCAGGGCATCGGCGAACAGCGCGAGTCCGAAGTCGATGCCGGCGGTCACAGCCACCTGGCCGAGCAGATTGAACCAACCGGTGAACCAGCTCCAGGCCGGGCCGTTGCGACCTCCGAGCTTGGCGGCCCAGTAGTACAAGCCGCCGGCGGTGGGGAAGCTCGAGCAAACCTCGGCCATCGACAATCCGACGAATGTGACCATGACGCCGACCAGCAGCCAACCCCAGATGAGGTCCACCGGCCCTCCGTTGTTCATGCCAAATCCGTAGAGGGTGAGGCACCCGGACAGGATCGAGATGATCGTGAACGACACCGCGAAGTTCGAAAAACCACTCATCCGGCGACGCAGCTCTTGCGCGTAGCCCATCCGGTGAAGTGCTTCGACGTCCGATTCCCGGGTCGCGATCTGGTCAACCACCGAGCTCGGTCCTCCCTCGTGAGCACGCACGCATGCGAGCGACATCTGACCGCCGCCGGCCTGTCACATCCGCCCCCGGGGGTCGACCAGAATTCGGCCGGAGACTAGCATGTCAACCGACCGTTCGGGCGCCTCTCAGGAGGCGAGGAGCAGGGAGCGCAGAGGGCCGGCGAGTCCCTCAACTTCCTGCGTGCTGTCGGCCCCAAGAGCCAGGTTGGCAACCGTGACGGCGTTGCCGTGATCGAGGGCGCGTACCCAGGCGCGCACTCGCCCGACCCGAGACGAACCGACGCTCAGCTCGTCGACGCCCATCCCCAGGAGCAGCGGCATGGCGACGGGGTCTGAGGCGGCCTCTCCGCACACGGCCACGGCAACGCCGGCCGAGTGAGCAGCCCTGCACACCGCGTCGACCAGACGCAGGACGGCCGGATGGTGCGCCGGCTTGGGTCCCGGGTCCGACCGATCGAGCCCGAGTTGCAGAGCGGTCAGGTCATTGGTCCCAATGCTCACGAAGTCCACCTCTCGGACAATCTGGTCAGCGAGGGCGGCGGCGCCGGGCACCTCGATCATGGCGCCCATCAGTGGGAGGCGTACGTCGAGGGTCGCGGCGCACTCGACCAGAGCCTCGCGCACCGCGCGCAGCTGGCCTCGTTCGACCACCATGGGAACAAGCACTCGAAGGTCTGTCCCCCGACCTGCCGCAAGCACTGCGGTGAGTTGATCACGCAACGCGGCTGGATGCGCAAGCAGGAGTTCGATTCCGCGCCCGGTGACACCGCTCAGGAACGGCGGCGTCTTGTCGCCGCCGAAATCGAGAAGACGGACCGTCGCAGGTCGTCCAGCCAACAGCGAGAGGATCGGCTCGAGAAACAATCGATGGTCAAGGGCGGTGGGCCACGCGGAGCGATCGAGAAACGGCAGCTCGGTGCGGATCAGGCCCACGCCGTCAGCGCCCGCGGCCAGGGCACCGTCCACCTCCGTCGCACTGGAGACATTGGCGAGGACGCTGACACGCAGGCCATCACGGGTCGTTGCCGCCAGCGCACTGGTTGCGGTCGCCCATTGCTTGGCCTGGTGCCGGGCCGTCGATGCCGCCCGCGCCGCATCGAGCCGCTGCGTCCCCGGGAAGACGACCACCAACCCGGCGTCTCCGTCGACGACGACCTCGGCACCATCGGGCATGTCGAGCAGCCGTTCCCCGGCACCCACCACCATCGGTATTCCCAAAGACCTCGCCACGATGGCGGCGTGACCGGTGGTGCCCCCGCCGGCAAGCGCTATCGCAGAGATTCCGGTGCCCAGCTCTGCGACGTCCGCGGGGCCGAGGTCGCGGGCGACGATGACCCCCTCGCCGGGACGCGAGGATGCCCCGTCGGCGCCGCCGGCGGCGAGTCGCGCTGCTCGGTGACCGAGGCTTCGGACGTCCGCCGCGCGCGCCGCGAGCAGGGGATCGTCGAGCGCATCGAGCTGTGTGGCCTGCTCCTCCGTGGCCGCGAGGAGGGCCGCGATGGCGCTCAGGCCGTCATCGCGGATGGTCCGCTCGACCGCGCTGAGGAGCACCGGATCGGAGGCCATGAGCACTCCCGTCTCAACGATCTCGGCGTCGACCTCGCCGAGGTTGGAGGCCAGAACGGCAAGCTCCGCGGCGGCTGACCCGAGCGCGGCGGTCGCCTGATCGACAGCCGCCAACCGCTCTGACTGCGGAAGGGGCGGCGAGTCGACGGCGCTGGCCGCCGTCCAGTGGCGCACGAGCCCAGCGGCGAGGCCCGGTGACGCCGGGACCCCGGGGAGCTGACCCTCCGCGCTCATTGGGTGCCGGCGACCGTCCGTTCCAGCGCACGGACCACGAGGGCTGTTGACGTGGCACCTGGGTCCTGATGGCCGACGGAGCGCTCCCCGAGGTACGAGGCCCGGCCCTTGTGCGCCTGCATCGGGATGGTTGCCCTCATCCCCGCCTCGGCGGCCTCAGCGGCCCGGCGCATCGCCACCGGCAGCGCCGTGCCGCTCTCGACCTCGCGGCGCAGCGTGGTCACTGCCGGCTGCAGGGCGTCGACCATGGTCTTGTCCCCGGGCACCGCGGCGCCCAGGTCGACGATCGACGCCAGCGCCGCCTCGAGTGCTTCGACCAACCGTTCCGCGTCGAAGGTCGGGGCGTCGCCGAGGGCGCGTCCGCCGCGGCGGAGGGCGGACCCCCACAGGGGCCCGCTGGCTCCGCCGACGGACGACACCAGTGTCTTTCCCGCCAGCGTCAGCAGCTTTCCTGGCGAGCCGTCCTCCTCCTGCGCGAGCGCACGGACGACGGCGTCGAAGCCACGCGTCATGTTGATGCCGTGATCACCATCGCCGATGGCAGCGTCCAACTGGATCAAGTAATCGCGTTCGGCGCGGACGGCGCCGGCGACCTCGTTCATCCAGGTCGTGATGGTTGTGGCATCCATGGACGTGGTGGTGAACAAGGCTATCAGACGCCCCAACGCAGCGCCGCGGTGTGGACTGGCGCGTCCCAGAGGGCTGTCGTCTTCTCGTCCAGCTCGAGCACGGTCAGTGATGCGCCCGCCATCTCGAGCGAGGTGATGTAGTTGCCCACAAGCGAGCGTGAGGCGGTGTGTCCAGCGCTGCGAAGGCGCCGTTCGACCTCCGCGTACAGCAGGTAGAGCTCGACCTGCGGCGTGCCACCCATGCCGTTCAGGAACACGAGGAGCTGTGAACCCGCGGCAGGCTTGAGGTCACTGATCACCGCCTCGACCATCAGTTCGGCGATCTCAGAAGCCGTGCCAATCGGTGCGCGGCGCCGTCCCGGCTCACCGTGGATGCCAATGCCAACCTCCATCTCGCCCGCGGGCAGGTCGAAGATCGGCGCTCCCGACGCCGGTGGGATGCACGACGAAAGGGCGACACCGAACGAGCGCGCGTGCTGATTCACATGGCGCACGAGGCCGGCCACCGCGGCCAGGTCATCACCACGCTCGGCGGCCGCGCCGGCGATCTTCTCGGCGAGCACGGTTGCCCCGACACCGCGACGCCCCGCGGTGTACAGCGAGTCCTGCACCGCGACGTCGTCATCGATGACGACTGCCTCGACGGTGATTCCCTCATCTGCCGCCTCGTCGGCGGCCATCTTGAAATTGAGCACGTCCCCGGTGTAGTTCTTGACGATATGCACGACCCCGGCGCCGCCGTCGACGGCCTTGGTGGCGGCGAGCATCTGGTCGGGTACAGGAGATGTGAAGATCTCCCCCGGACAGGCGGCGTCGAGCATGCCGACCCCGACGAAGCCGCCGTGGAGCGGCTCATGGCCGGACCCGCCGCCGGAGATGAGCGCGACCTTCCCTTTCCGAGGCGCGCTCCTGCTGACCAGGATCTGGGCCTCGCGGTCATAGCGGAGCACGTCTGAGTGGGCGGCCTCGACACCGACCAACGCCTCCTTGACGAGCTGCTCGGGGTCATTGAGGAACTTGCGCATGTGTGTGAGCACGGTTGCCATTGTGGTTCTCCTCAGTGGGTCGCGCCGACCGGAACCTGCGCCTCGACAAAGACGTCGGGATGGGTAACGGCCGATGCGATGGGGCGTTCCTGGATGCGCGGATGCGCGAGGAAGTCGTAGAAGAAGGCGGCGGCCACAGTTCCGAGCAGACCCGGGAGCAGGTACACCGGGACGAACTGCGCCCAGTCCGTCTTGCCTCCGCCGATCGCCCAGACCAGATCGGGGCCGAAGGCGCGAGCGGGGTTGAGGGAGGCATTGGTGATCGGTCCGACCACCATGATGATGGCGATCACGACGCCGCCGATGACCAGGCCGGCGAGATCGCCGGGGGATCGCGAGTCGACGATGCCGAGGATGGCGAGCATCAGCAGCCCGGTCCCGAGGAACTCCGCCAAGGCGGCGGCTGCGTACGATGTGACATCCGTGTTGAACGCCGCGTGACCGAGGCCAAGGTCGATGGCGGACTGCCCGAAGATCGCCCAGATGCCGAATGCACCGATGATGGCTCCGACGAACTGTGACGCCCAGTAGAGCGGGACATCGCGCCAGGGCATGCGCTTGGTGGCCGCAAGCGCGAGGGTGACGGCCGGGTTGATATGGCAGCCGCTGACCTTGCCGAGCGCGTAGACCAGGGCGGTGATGATCAGGCCGAAGGCGAAGGAGATGCCGAGCAGGTCAGCACCGGTGAAGGGGGCGGTCTTGCCCGCCAGCTTCAGCGTCGCGACCACCGACCCCGGCCCAACCAGCACAAGGGCAGCGGTGCCGAACGCCTCCGAAATGGCTCGTTGCGGCTTCGAGTACAACACCCAACTTCCTCCACACTACCTCTGATCCACTATTCGACAATGCCGAATGTGGTTCGGGAATCTACGCCGGTGTGGAACCGCTGTCAAGCCCCCACCGGATACAGCGGTGACTGCCGCCCTCGTGGGTGGGTCTCAGCTGGCCTCCAGCGCCGGCCAGTGCGCCGCTCCGAGGACCCGCGACACCCCCCGGGCGGACTCGATGACGGCGGCACTGATGCCGCGGGCTGAGCCGCTCGCGAAGATCTGGTGAGTGTCGCCGACCACGCCGATGGCGCCCACGGCCTGCTGACTCTGGTCGAAGATCGGCGCCGCAATGCTGGACTCCCCGAGCACCGCCTCGTCTCGTTCGGTGGCGATGCCCTCGTCGCGGATCGATCGCAGTTGCGCACGCAGCGCCGCCACGTTGGCGGTGCGCTTGGTCAGGCGAGGCAGTCCGTCGGAGAGGACGTCTTCGATCACCTCGGCGGGCATGAATGCCAGCAACGCCTTGCCGAGCGCGCTGGCATGGAGGGGTAACTGCGACCCGACCTCGAGAACCTGGAAGGTGGCGTCAGGGCGGAAAACATGGTGGACCACGACGATCGCCGGCCCGTGCATGACGCCAACTCGGACGGCGGCATTGGTGCGGATGGCGAGGCGGTCGGCGAAGGTGATTGATCGAGCCCTCAGTTCGTTGAGGTCCAGGTATGAGTAGCCGAGTTGCAGCAGCCCCGGGCCCAGCTGGTACTTATCGGAGGCGCCGTCCTGCTCCACGAAACCATGGGCGACGAGTGTCTGGAGGATGCCGTGAACCGTGGGGCGGGCGAGCCCAAGCCGGGCCGCCAGCTCACTCACCCCGAGGCGCTGCGGACCGCTGGCCAGAGCCCGCAGGATGCCGGCCGCGCGATCGATCGCCTGGATCGTGGTGCGTCGCTCACTGTTCGGCATTGCTGAATCTCGGTCAGTAGTATAGACTGCGGGCGCTGAACCCAGTTTGAGGGGAGCGATGTGGTCGGGATTGTACTGGTGTCGCATAGCGCGGCCCTGGCTGGGGGCCTCGCCGAGATCGTCGGTCAGGTGGCCGGAAACGAGGTCCGCATCGAGACTGCAGGGGGCAGCTCCGACGGCCGTCTCGGGACCAGTGGCGACCGTGTGGAAGCCGCGTTGGCCAAGGCTGACAGTGGCGACGGCGTGGTGGTCCTGGTCGATCTGGGCAGCTCCATCCTGGTGGTTCGTCACGTCCTCGACGGTCTGGGAGCGAACGGAAGGATCCGCCTCGTCGATGCACCGATGGTCGAAGGGGCGATCGCCGCGGGGGTGGTCGCTTCGGGTGGTGCGCCGGTCGCCGAGGTCGCCGCGGCCGCCGAGAGCGCGCGAGATGCCCGCAAGTTCTGAGATCGAGGTCGCTCTGCCTGAGGGCGTGGCTCTTCACGCGCGTCCGGCCGGGGTTTTCGTTCGCCGCGCCATGCGCTTCGCGGCTCATATCACCGTCGGAGCGGGCGACAGGGAGGCCGACGCGAAGAGCATCCTCGGCGTGCTCGGGCTGGGGGCCGCAGGAGGGAGCATCCTCGTCTTACGCGCGGAGGGTGACGACGCGGGTGATGCTCTGGCCTCGCTGGCCGAGTGCCTGCGCAGCTTAGCGTGACCCGAGTGCCGCGCCACCGTCAGCTGTGAACACCGCGGCGGGTGCCAACGGCGTCGTCTGCCGGAGCGTCTTCAGACGGCGACCTGAATGTCAGCGAAGAAGGAGCGCACCAGGGTCCCGAGGCCCGCCAGGTTGAAGGGCTTGGTGATCAGGTGATTGGCACCGGCGAGTCGGGCGCGCTCCACGTCGTGATCGCCCGAGATCGCTGAGAACATGATCACCGGGATCTCCGCTGTCCGCGGGTTACCGCGGATGCGGGTGCAGAGCTCGATGCCGTCCATGCCGGCCATCATGATGTCGAGGATGATCAGGTCAGGGCACTGCCTGTTCACCTCGGCCAGTCCGGCATCGGCGTCGCCGGCCGTCACAACGTCATAGCCCTCGATGCTCAGGTACATGCCGACAACGCGGACGAGCCGCGGGTCGTCGTCCACGACGAGAACTCTCTGCTTCACGCGATCGCGAGCCGCGGGAAGCCCCAGCGCCTGGCGTGATGACTCAGATCGTTTTGCTCCTCACTCACGCTGAGTAGTATCGGGGCGTCCGCTCGTCAACTCGTGACGGCTGGGCCACGAGGATGACCAGATGCACCCCGCAGCCTGAGATGCTGGCGTCAGCCGGTGACGGTGTACTGGATGGTGGCTGTGAAGGCCGTGCTGAGGATGGTGTTGGCGGGCACACCGACAGCGATCTTGTTGGCGGCCTGGGTCCAGGTACCGTCAGCGAGGGTCGTGCCAGTTGCCAGGGTGATGGGCGCGGAATAGGTGGTGCCCGGTGTGGTATCGACGCCACTCAGCGTCTGTGACGCTGCTCCGGCAGTCACCGAACCGCTGTTGAGCGGGCGTGACTGTGCTAAGGGCCGTGAGAGCTCTGGTCACATCGTCACCCCCCAATGCCGATCGCCACGAGATCTGAACACACCAAATCCGACTAGTGCATCTGCTCTAGTCCCGGCTGTGACCAATCGGCAGCCGGCGCGCCCCCGACGTAGCCGACCCGTTGTCCGCCGACCGGGTACACCGCGCGCGCCCGGCGTGGCCCTGCCCGGTATGGGCCTCGGCGCCCTGCTCTGCTGGGCCGTGGTCTTCGCGGACGTCGGCACGTCCGTGTACTACACGCCGGGAATCCTCTTCGGCCAGGTCGGCGCCCACGCCCCCCTCTTCGTTGGGATGACGCTTGTGGTGTTCGTCCTGCTCACCATTAAGTACGCGGAGGTGGCCGCACGCTACCCGGAGGGCGGCGGTGTGGTCACTGTGGGAGCCCACGCCGTCAACCCGTTCGTCGGTCTGGTCGGCGGTCTGCTCATCCTGGTGGACTACTTCCTCACCTCAGCCCTGAGCGCGCTGTCAGGCTTCATCTATCTGAGCGTCGTATTCCCGAATCTCGGCGCCGGCACCGTGCTCCTGACTGTCGTCGCCCTCATTCTCCTCGGTGGGCTCAACATGCTCGGTGCGCGTGCCGATGCCAAGATCACTGCCATCGTCGCCGGCGTCGCTCTGGTCAGCCAGATCGCGGTCGTCATCGCGGTGCTCACCCACTTCGGCATTGGCGAGGCCGTCGGGGCCATCAAGCAGGTGACCCGTGGGCCCTCACTCGGTCCGATTGCCCTGCTCACCGGCTTCGCCGGCGCGTTCCTCGCCTTCAGCGGGCTGGAGAGCATCTCCCAACTGGCGCCGGCGATGCGGAGACCGCAGCGCAGGACAGCCCCCCGGGCGATGATGCTGGTTGTCATCACGGTGGTCGCGACGAGCCCATTGCTGACCTTGTGGTCGACCACCCTTCTCAACGTCAAGAACAAGGACCCGAATCAGTTCATCTCGCTGCTCGGCGGAGCCAGCGCCGGGCCGTGGCTGCAGACGGAGGTCGCCGCGACGGCGGCACTCCTGCTGATCTTCGCCAGCAACACTGCGATCATCGGGTGCTACCACGTGTTCGTCGCGCTCTCGCGGATGCGGTTCCTGCCGCAGCTCCTTCAGGAGCGCAATCACTGGCGGAAAACACCCCACTTCGCCATCCTCGTCGCCACGGCCGTGCCGGTGGCGATCGTGATCCTGGCCAACGGCAACGTGGCTCTTCTCGGAGACCTGTACGCGTTCGGACTGCTGGGGGCATTCAGCGTCACCAGCGTGTGCCTGGACGTGGTGCGCTGGCGCGAGCGTACTCATCGCGACGTCGGCAAGCGAAAGGCGAACGGCCCGTTCCCGGTGCACACATCGATGCCGGTGTTCGTGATCGGCATCACGACGTCATTCCTTGTGGTGCTGGCCTGGGTCACCAATCTCTTCGCCAAGCCGCTTGCGACCCTGTTCGGGGGGTGCGTGACCCTCGTCGGTCTGGCCGTGGCGGGGCTGACGTACTCCCTGCGGCGGCGGCGAGGACTGCCTGCTCTGGTGCCTGTCGTGCATCGCCTCGAGCACCTCCCTCACCTGCGCCACGCACACCCGTCAGTGCTGGTCCTCCTCGACCACTGCTCGGCGGCCGAGGCAAGGGCGATCGTCGAGACGGCCCTCGAGGACGCTCAGCAGCGCGACCTGGTGCTGGTCTACGTCGGTGATCCGGCTGCCCATGGACTTGGGGGACACCTGCTGGAGATCATCGATCCCTACCTCGCTGACAAGCCGGCACATGACGTCTTCCGTGTGGTGCAGCGGCTCACGGGTCCGACCGCGCGCCAGCGTCATCGCCACTGCATCTACCTTTCCCGCCACGACCGCGCCGCGGCGGTACGCGAGGTGATCGATGCGCTGAAGCCCGCCGCGGTCCTGGCGCTGCGCGATCACCGTCAGCTGCTGAAGGGTCTGCCGCGGAGCGGGCGCCGGCAGCGGGTGCATGATGGTGTCCACCTCACGGCGTGGGTTGGCGTGGCGCCGGCCGATTGATCACACCGGCTGGGCTGGCGCCATCGGCACCAGCATCGCCGGCCTCGGGTTACCCGCCCAGCATGCCGTAGGCATGCTCTGGCCGGACGGTGACCACCAGGCGGCGGTCGCGCACCATGGCGGTGCGGAACTCGTTCCAGTCCGGGTGCTCGCCGCTGACCGCGCGGTAGATCTGCACGAGCACATCGACGACGTCATCCTCGGGTGCCTCTGCCACAGCCGAGAGGTCCGCCGTCCCGTCGAGCACAACGTATTGGAAAAAGTGCTCGCCGGCGACATAGAGCGAGCAGCGCGGATCGCGTCCAAGGTTCCTGGTCTTGATGGTGCTCGCGGTCGTGCTGATCCGCGCCGCGCCCTCGACGTCCATCGCGTACATGATGTTGGAAATCTGGGGGCGGCCCTCACGGCCGATGGTGACCAGGGCGCCCTGTCGGCGCCCGCGCGCGAGATCGAGTGCTTCGGCGAGTTTCATGGGTTGAGCCTCCGAAGAGATGGCTGGTGTGCACGTCGAGCTCGGGCGCAGGATTCCGATGTCACGTAGCTCGCCCCTGTGCCGCGGGCGCGCTCAGCAGGGCCAACTCGTCCGGCAGGTTGGTGATCCGGACCCCGGTGTTGCGCCGCACCCGCATGTTGATCGCGAGAAGCAGCACCGTGAGCTGCTCGACATAGCGCGAGTTGCGCAGCGGGCCGCCGTCGACGACGCGAATCCCGGGAAGGGAGGCCAGCAACTCCGCGACCACCGTCTTGGCGGCAGGATCGTCGCCGGTGATGAGGACATCGGCATCGAGGTCGCGGTCGAGCCTCGAGAGCGTCGCGCTGCTCACCGTGTGCAGCGCGCCGACCACGCGAGCACGGGGAAGGAGCGCCGCCACCTGCTCGCTCGCCGAACCCTGCTCGACCTCGATGTGGGTTGGGACCGCACCCTTGGCATAGTGGACGGGGACCGCCGTGCTGACCACCACCCGCTCCTTCACGGCGCCGGCCAGACCGCGCAGCGTCGCATCCTGGGCGTCGAACGGCACGGTGATCACCACAACCTCGGCCGCGGCGGCTGCCGCGGCGTTCTCCGCGCCGCGCACGCGTGACCCGTCGACGCCACTGATCGACTGCGCCAGCGTGGAGGCGGCAAGCTCTGCGCGTGCGGTGTCGCGGGATCCGATGACAACCTCGTGGCCGGCCAGCGCGAAACGGGCGGCCAGCGCCGACCCCAGCCTTCCCGTCCCGCCGATCAGCGCGACAGTCGAGAGCGGGTGGGTGGATCCACCCGGCGGCTGCTCCCCGACCGCTGCCCGCTGCTCCACGGGCGGAACACTAGCCGAACCACCGGCTCCTACCATCTCCGAGGTGGCCATCCAAACGATCATCGGGCTCAAGCGGCTGGTGCATGCCAAGGAGCGCCTCATGCTCCACCTCTCCCCCACCGGGCGGCGACGGCTGATGCTCAGCATGCTGGACGCCGTGGTTGCCGCCGCGCACGATGCCGAGCTGGGCCCGGTGGCACTGGCCACGTCCGAGCCCGCTGCGGCCGCGATGGCCGTCAGGCTGGGTGTGACGATCCTGTCCGACCGCGACCTGCCCTGGAACGACGGTCTGGTGCACGCCGTCCGGTCGCTGGTTCCGCAACCGGCTCGCGTTCTGTATCTCGCCGGAGACCTCCCGTTGGTGACCGCTGTCGACCTGCATCAGTTCGTGGTCGCCGCGCCGGCGCGCGGCGTGTGCATCGCCAGGGCGCGGGACGCCGGTACCAACGCGCTGCTGGTCACCCCGCCCGATGCACTGCGTCCCGCCTTCGGCACGCCGCGCAGCAGTGAGGTCCATGAGGCGGCGGCACGCGCCGCGCGGCTGCCCTGCAACGTCGTCGACATTCACGGTCTCGCGCTCGACGTTGACACCCTCGACGATGCGCGGGACGCCGGCCTGCTGGCGCGCTCCGTCAGCGAAACAGGTCGCGCTCCTGCGGGCGAATCACCTGTCGCGCAGACCCGTGTCCAGCCGCCGGGTATCCACGAATGAGGACGAAGGGCACCCGGTCGAGCTTGCCGAAGGCGAGGTCGGCCGCCGCGGCGAGCTCGTCGGCGATGGCGACCACGGTGCTGGTCAGTTCGTAACCGTTGGGGTCCACGGCACCGGCCAGCTCGCGCAGCGTCTCCAACCCGCTTGCGCCGATGGCCGTGCCGATGATGCCCTCTCGCCAAGCGCGGCCCATGGTGTCGGCGACGATCACGCCCAGTCGTGTGTGCGTTCGCGCTTCCAGTGCAGCGCGCAGGCGGCTCGCCGACTGGTCGGGGTCGCTCGGCAGAAGGACGACGGAGTCGGGTCGAGGTGCGTTGGAACGATCCACTCCTGCGTTGGCGCAGACGAGACCGTGATGGGTCTCAACGACCAGCAGCGGCCCCCGCTGTCTCAGGATGCGTCGGCTCTCACCGAGGATCACCTCCATCAGGCGTGGATCGGAGTGGCCGCCGGCCAGGTCAACGGCGCGAGCGGACGGTTCCACGGCGCCGAGATCCACGACGCGGCCCTCGTTCTTGCTCACCGCCTTGTGCGTCACCACCACAATGTCGCCATCCCGGAGCGTCGGTGAGGCATCGAGCACCAGCGTCGCGAGGTCATCGGACTCGACAATTTCGGCGGCAATTCCCAGCGGGATGATCTCGATGGTCATACGCCGAGCCTGATCCCCGCGACCTCGAGAGCGACGGTGGCCAGGTGCTGTCGCGCTCCGGCATCTCGCATGATCGTGTCGGTCGGCCGCACCGACAAGCCACGGCGATCGAGCTCCGCCGCGAAGCCGGCGTCGACGTCATCGATGACCATCGCATCGATGAGGCCGGCGTAGATATCAGCGACCCCGACAGGGGACGGGTCATGGCCAAGCGCGCGCATCATGTCCGCGGCGGGGCCGCGCACAGCCTGTCCACCGACAATGGGGCTCACCGCAACGCAGGGGACGGTGCGTGAGCGCAGCGCGTCTCTGATGCCGGGCACCGCGAGGATGGGACCGATCGAAATCAGGGGGTTGGACGGCGCGATGAGGATCGCGGCCGCCCCGGCAAGGGCGTCGACCACGCCCGGCGCCGGTGTCGCCGCGTCCGCGCCCTCAAAGCGGATCCCAACGACTTCGTGGCGGTGACCGTGGCGTACGTAGTAGGTCTGAAAGTCGAGATCTCCGTCGCGCGTCTCGATGATGGTGCGCAGCCGCTCGTCGGTGACCGGCAGGAGACGGTCCGCCAGGCCGAGCGCCTGACCGAGCCGCTGGGTCACCGCACTCAGGCGCACTCCTGAACGGAGCCACTCGGTGCGCGCCAGATGCAGCCCGATGTCGAGGTCGCCGAGCCAGAACCACGCGTCGTGCCCGAGCGAGCGCGCGCGCTCGAGAGCTCGCGCGGTGTCGCCGCGGACGCCCCAGCCGCGCTCCTCGTCGATCTGGCCGGTGAGCGTGTACAGGACGGTGTCGAGGTCGGGAGACACGTGCAGCCCGGCAACTTCAGTATCGTCACCGACGTTGCCGACGATGGTCAGGTCTCGCACCGTCATGGCGGCGATCACGCCCTGTAGGAAGCGAGCCGCGCCAACACCGCCGGCAAGGACAACGATCGGCTGCATGTTCACCGCACTTCCATGAACCGGGTTGAGCAGGCGCCGCGGCTCTGCCGATGACGACCGTCCAGGCGACGCGTGCGCGCATGCTACCCGCCGTCGCGCCGCTCACCGGCGTGGCACTGGTTGCGGCCGGCGCGGCGATGTGGGGAAGCGACGGTGCGCTGCGGGCACCGCTGGTGTCGCACTGGTCGCCGTGGACGATCGTCCTCTACGAGCACATCATCCTCACCGTCTTGGTGGCGCCCCGCCTGGTGAGGGGCGCCGCCGCGGTCGCCCGAATCCCATGGCGCGGCTGGCTTGCGGTGCTGGGAGTGGCCTGGGGCGGGTCGGCGCTCGCCACCCTCGCCTTCACATTCGCCTTCAAGTACGGCAACCCGGATGTCGTGATCCTCCTGCAGAAGACCCAGCCCCTGTGGGCTCTCGCCGCCGCTGCACTGGCGCTCGGTGAACGGCCTCGTGCGCGGCTCTTGCCCGTCGCCGTGGCTGCGCTGGCGGGCACGTACCTGCTCTCGTTTGGTGCGCTGGCCCCGGCGCACGCCTTCGCGGGGGCGCAGGGGAAGGCTGCCCTGCTCGCCCTGGTAGCCGCAGCCCTGTGGGGATGCGCCACCGTACTCGGTCGCTCCGCACTCGTGCACATCGAACCGGGCGTGTTGACGGGCTTGCGGTTCACGTGCGCGCTTCCACTGCTCGCGGTGATCGCGACAACCCAGGGCGCGCTGGCGCCCCCGACGGTGACCTCCGGCGATTGGGGACGCCTGGTGCTGCTCGCCGTGATCTCAGGCCTGGTCGGGATGATGCTGTACTACCGCGGCCTCCGCCGCACGCCGGCCTCGCTCGCGACATTCGCCGAGCTGGCATTCCCAGCCAGTGCGCTGGTCATCAACTATGTCGTGCTCGGCGCCACCATCGACGGCGTGCAACTGCTCGGCTTCGTCATCCTCTGGGCCACCATCGCCCTCCTCCACTGGGTGCCCGTCAGGGTGTCCACGTCCCTCGGCGTGTCAGACGCGGCGTAACGCGAGCACCGGAGGCCGCAGAAGCTGGTCCCGGGCGTTCCCCGCTGGAGGATCACGGCTCCCCTACCAGTGTCGCCTCCGGCCTGACCACCACCACCGGGCACGGCGCGGTCTGCACCAGAGCACTGCTCACCGAGCCGAGCAGCAGCCGGCGCACCCCGCCGATGCCACGCGAGCCGATGACCAGGAGGTCGGAGGGGCGGAGAAACTCCTCGATGATCTCTGCCGGAGGCCCGTTGAGGAGCTCGATGGAGGTGGGGGCAGTGTTGGGCTTGCCGCGCTCCTGCTCCACCTTGGCGAGCACCTCCTCGGCGAGGGATCGCATGTCCTCGGCCCGCTCGGTGTCCAGCGGCGGTGACAGGCGAGCGTCTCCCGACCAGCGCGCGGACAGGGTGGGCCGGGCGACCACGACGCTGAGCGGCAGGCGCCGCGCCTCCGCCTCCTCGATCGCGAAGGCCAACGCGCGCTCCGCAACCGGAGACCCGTCAATGGCGGCGACGATGCGCGTAGGTGTCATGGCAGCCTCCCTCACCTGGACGGTGACGTCGTCGCTCAGCCGGCGACCTTCAGCTCGGGTTGGCCGGCGACCTCGAGCTCCTCGGCCGCGATGGCCGCCTGAACCTTGTCCGCAGGCATCGAGAGGGCGACGGCCATGTAGTAGATGATCAGGCTGAAGATGGTGACCACCACCAGGTCGACGTAGAAGGGGATGGTGGCGGTGCCGCCGGTGAACTGGCCGAGGTAGGAGATCACCGCCATTCCCACGAGCCAGGGCAACACCCAGATCGACGCCTTCCAGTCCACCACCGGCCGCTTGTCCGGCTTGCGGAGCACCATCGAGATGGCGAACGCCACCAGGCCCAGGATCAATGCGCCGAACAGGCGGTTGACCGTGGTCCAGCCCGACCAATACACGATCAGGTTGGCGCACACGAAGCCCAGTGGTGAGAGCACGGCGGCGAAGGGCAGACGGTAGGGCCGCTCACGATCCGGGTCCGACTTCCGCAGCGCGCCCAGAGACACCGGGGCGAAGGCATACATGATGGCCGTGGCCGACGTCACCAGTCCGACCAGGCTCTGCCAGCTCGGGAAGGGCAGGAAGACGATCAGGCCGACGCCAAACGCCAGCAGGATCGACACCCAGGGCACCCCGCGCTTGCTCACCTTGTCGACGGCCCCGGGCAGGTAGCCGTTGCGCCCCAGGGCGTACGAGAGTCGGGACGATGTTCCCAGGTAGACGAGGCCGGTGCCGGCCGGGGAGATGAACGCGTCGATGTAGAGGAGGGCGGCGAGCCAGCCGAGACCCAGGCCGGTGGCGATCGTGGCGTAGGGACCGAAGTCGCCCTTGCCGACGATCGATCCCGCCCACCCGTGAACCAGGTTGTTCGGATCAAGCGCGCCGATGAAGGCCAGCTCGAGGAACAGATAGATGACCGTGCCGATCACCATCGCTCCGATGACGGCGCGCGGCATGTCGCGGGCCGGGTTCTTGGCCTCGCCGCCCATCTGGATGGCCTGCTCGAAGCCCTGGACGGCGAAGACGATGCCCGCGGGCAGGGCGGCGAAGATCCCGTGGACTCCGAAGGGTGCGAACCCTCCGCCTGCAGTGAAGTTGGATACATGGAAGGAGACCACCAACAGCACGATCACTGTGAGCACAGGAATCGCGGTCTTCCAGATCACGGTTATCTTGTTGCTCTCGGCCAGCCAGCGAACCCCGAGGATGTTGAGCACCGTGAACGCGAACATCAGGGCCGCGGAGACGAGCAGACCCTCGCCGGTCAGCGTCATGTCCGCTTTGACCAGTCCTGGCGCCTTGTTGTTGAGGTAGGACAGCGCCGCCTCGACCTCGATGGGGGCGATGGTCACTGCCTGGAGCCATGCTGCCCAGCCTGCCGTGAAGCCGGGGATGGAACCGAAGACGAGGTGAGGAAACCGCGCGGTGCCGCCGGCCATCGGGTAGGCGGCGCCCAGCTCCGCATGGATCAGCGCCAACAGCGCGATGATCGCGCCACCCAGGATCCATGACACCAGCGAGGCCGGGCCGGCGATCTGAGCGGCGAGCAGGGCACCGAGCAACCATCCCGAGCCGATGATCGAGCCCAGAGAGATGAACATCAGCGCGGTCAGGCCGACCTCGCGTCGAAGCTGACCGGTGATCTGGGGTGTTGCCTGCGGCGCCGGAATCACTCCTTGGGCCACGTTGCACTCCTCCCGACCTGCGGTGCGGCAGCGGGCTCGTTGCTGCAGGAGTGGACAGTAGCGCTTCGGGGCAGGAAGGAAAAGCCCAAGCTGACCGCCTACCGGATGTACATGAAGTTGCGTTTCAGGACGTCAAGGTTGTCGACCGCCAGGGCGCTGCCGCGGACCGCGCAGCCGTCGGGCTCGCTCACCACTCGCACCGAACAGCCGCCCACCCCGGCGAGGTGACGCTCCAGTCCCTCCAGGCGGGCGCCGCCCCCGGTGATCACGAGGCCGCTTCCCTTGACGTCGCGGCGAAGGCTGGGGGGAGTCTCCTCGAGCACCTCGAGAAGGGCGTCGTCGAGGGGACGGAGATAGTCGCTGACAAGGGGGGTCAGCTCATGAGAGGAGATCAGGACGCCTCCGACCTCTCCGGTGCGCTCCTCGTGCGATGCGGCCACAAGAAGGCGGGACGCCGACTGCACTTCCGCGCGGCCGAGGGCAACTCCATGGACAGAGCTCATATGAGCCGCGAGCCGGTCGAACAGCTCATGCGAGCCGGTCGGCAGGGATCGGCCGGCCACGGTGCCCTCGAGCGAGAGCACGGCGAGGTCGGTCTTCCCAGCCCCGATGTCGATGACCAGATGTGCCCGGGATGAGGCGACCGCCACCCCGGCACCCACCGCGGCCGCGATGGCGGCGTCGAGCAGGTACACCGTGCGCGAGCCTGCCCGGGCGGCGGCCTCGAGCACCGCGCGCCGGTCGTCGCCGCTCATCCCCGAGCGAACTGCGATCACCACGTCGGGCTTGAAGATGCGCTGCCTGCCCACGGCGCGATCGAGGGCGTGCTGGACCAGGGTGTTCAGCGCGCGCCGGTCGGCGATGTCGCCACCGCGCAGAGGACGCCGCAGCTCCAGGGTGCGGTCCTCGGCGGCCGCCTCCAGGGCGGCCATCCCGAAGAGGCTCAGGGCGGGCTCACCATCGCGAACTGCCACCACCGAGGGCTCCACGACCAGGGTGCCCTCACCCCGGGTGATGACCCTGGTGGTGGCCGTGCCCAGGTCGACGCCGAGCTTCTTGCCAAGCACCACTCGACCTCAGTCGCCGACGACGCCGCTGAGATCCCGCACCGCGGGGCCGCCGCCGCCCTCGACGGAGATCCGTTGCACGTCGGCTCCGAGGCCGCGCAGTTTCTTGTCGAGAGATTCGTAGCCTCGATCGAGGTGGTACACCGAGTCGAGATCGCTGGTGCCCTGCGCGCAGAGCGCGGCGATGACCAGCGCAGCTCCGGACCGGATGTCGGGAACGGTGGCCTGGGAGGCATGGAGAGCGACGGGGCCCTCGATGATCGCGCTCCGGCCCTCGACACTGATTCGGGCGCCGAAATCCAGCAGAGCCGGCACATGACGGAATCGGTTCTCGTAGAGAGCCTCGCTGACAATGCTGGTGCCCGTCGCCTGGGTCATGAGCGCGCAGTACTGCGGTTGGAGGTCGGTGGCGAAACCTGGGTGCGGCCAGGTGGTGACGTCGACGGCGTGAAGCGGGAAGCCGCGCACGCGCACCTCACTGGCGCCCTCGATGACCTCCGCGCCGGCGCTGCGCAACTTGTTGATCAACCAGCGCACGTCGCTGGGACGCATCCGGTCGATGGTCACGTCCCCCCCCGTGGCCGCCGCCGCCACCATGTATGTGCCGGCCTCGATGTAGTCGGTGGTCACGCTGTGGGCGGTGCCGTGAAGCAGTCCGCTCTGGCCTTCGATGACGATCAACTCGGTGCCTGCGCCGGCGATGTGAGCCCCCATCCCGACCAGGCAGCGCACCAGGTCGAAGACGTGCGGTTCTCGGGCGGCGTTGGAGATGACGGTGATCCCCTCGGCGAGCACGGCGGCCATGATCAGGTTCTCAGTCCCGGTGACAGTGGGAATGTCGAGGTCGATGCGCGCCCCCCGCAGGCGGCGCGCGTGGGCCGCGTACGTGTCGGCCCGCGCCTCCACCTGTGCCCCCATCAGGCGGAGGCCTTCGAGGTGCTGCTCGACGCGGCGCATGCCGATGTCGTCGCCTCCTGGCTTGGCGATGGCCGCCTCCCCTGTTCGCGCGATGAGTGCGCCGAGGAGCAGAAAGGATCCCCGCATGCGACGCGTGAGGTCGGCCCCCACCTCGACGGAGCGCACGGCCCTGGCGTGGAGGCGCCAGGTCGACGGCGAGAGGCGATCGGCGTCAACGCCGACGTGCCGCAGCATCACCGCCATCGCCTCGATGTCCTCGATATCGGGCACGTTTTGCAACTCGAGAACCTGATCGGTGAGCAAGCAGGCCGCCATCACCGGAAGAGCAGCGTTCTTGCTCCCCGAGATCGAGACGGTGCCGTTGAGAGGTCGAGGCCCAGAGATGCGCAGGATGTCCATCAGCGGCGTAAACGTATCCCACACGGGGTCGGTTCTGCGGTGGCGGGGCAGATCGGACCGTCGATCGGCGACACTGACGCCGCTGATCTGAAGAATCGGGAGAGCCCCACATGGCGACGGCGACGGCAACCTCTCTCGGCAGAATCGAGAGCCTGCTCGGCGGCGAGGCGCGCGAGCTGCTCGGGCACCGCGCCACGGTGTCCAAGGAGTTGCTCCACCTTCCCGGCCCGGACTTCGTGGACCGCGTGGTGGCGTCGAGCGATCGCAACGTTCGGGTGCTGCGCAGCCTGCACACCCTGTTCGATCACGGCCGGCTCGCAGGGACAGGGTATCTCTCGATCCTTCCCGTCGATCAGGGCATCGAGCACTCAGCCGGGGCGTCTTTCGCGGCCAACCCGGCGTATTTCGATGGGGAGAAGATCGTCGAGCTGGCTGTGGAGGGCGGCTGCAACGCGGTGGCGTCCACCTTCGGAGTGCTCGGCTCGGTGGCACGCCGCTGGGCGCATCGCATTCCGTTCATCGTCAAGCTCAACCACAACGAGCTGCTCACCTATCCCAATCGCTTTGACCAGGTGATGTTCGGGAACGTGCAGGAAGCGTGGGAGATGGGCGCGGTGGCGGTCGGGGCCACCATCTACTTCGGCTCGGAGGAGTCGATGCGACAGCTGCAGGAGGTGACTGAGGCGTTCCACGAAGCGCACGAGCTGGGCATGGCGACGGTGCTCTGGTGCTACCTGCGCAACAACGCCTTCAAGAAGGACGGCGTCGACTACCACGGCGCCGCCGACCTGACTGGTCAGGCCAACCACCTCGGCGTGACCATCCAGGCCGACATCATCAAGCAAAAGCTGCCCACCAACAACGGCGGGTTCACGGCGCTGAACTTCGGCAAGACCGCCCCGGCCGTGTACGACACACTGAGCAGCGACAATCCCATCGACCTGACCCGGTACCAGCTGCTCAACTGCTTCTCGGGACGGTCGCCGCTCATCAACAGTGGTGGCGAGTCCAAGGGTGCCGGCGATCTGGCTGAGGCTGTGCGCACGGCGGTCATCAACAAGCGCGCCGGTGGGACGGGACTCATCACCGGGCGCAAGGCATTCCAGCGCCCCACAGCGGAAGGAATCGAGTTGCTCAACGCAGTGCAGGACGTCTACCTCCTGCCCGAGGTGACGGTGGCATGACCGAGCTCAACCACCCCGGCGACGGAGACAGCGAGATCGCGGCGCCAACCGAGGACCAGCCGCACATCGAGGGCGGCGTGCGCGGCGGCGAGGCCGATGTCCTGGACGATGGGGAGGACGACGAGGTGGTGCGCAGCCAGAATCGCTCCCGGCCGAGCAACGCTGTCCTCCTCCTCGGCGCGGTCCTGGTCGTGGTCATCGCTCAGCTGGTGATGACCTGGCTCGTTCTCGGCGCCACCACGCAGCTGCGTGACCAGTCCACGCTGGCCAACGGTTTGCAGAAGTGCATCATCCATGCGCAGCTCAACGAGAACAGCGCCACCGACGCATCCGGGGCGGTGTACAAGGCGGCTGTTGGGGCATGCGTCAACAAGTGACGCCCTCCTGAGGGTTACCAGGTGCGCAGCGCGACTCAGGCGCGCCGCAACTCCTGGCGGGCGATCGATTGCAGGTGCACCTCGTCAGGGCCGTCAAGAATGCGCAGGGCTCGCGTCCACGCATACATGCGTGCCAGCGGCAGGTCGTTGCTCATGCCTGCACCGCCGTGCACCTGGATGGCGCGATCGACGACGTCGCAGGCCACCTGTGGGGCCGCCACCTTGATGGCCGCGATCTCCGTTCGCGCCGCCTTGGTGCCCTGCGTATCCATCAGCCACGCCGCCTTCTGGCAGAGTAGCCGGACCTGTTCGAGCTCGACGCGCGAGCGGGCGATCGCCTGCTGCACCACGCCCTGCTCGGCGAGCAGCTTGCCAAAGGCGGTCCTGCTACGAGCGCGCTCGCACATCAGCGCCAAGGCGCGCTCGGCGGTGCCGATGACGCGCATGCAGTGGTGGATGCGCCCAGGGCCCAGCCGTGCCTGGGCGATGGCGAACGCGGCGCCGCGTTCGCCGATGAGGTGGGTTGCCGGCACGCGCACCTCGTCGAACATCACCTCGCAGTGGCTGCCCGGGTCGTCGTAGCCGAACACCTGGAGCTGCCGCACCACGCGAACCCCTGCCGCATCCATGGGCACGAGCACGAATGAATGGCGTCGGTGCGGCTCCGCGTCGGGATCGCTGAGGCCCATCAGCAGCGACACTCGGGCCAGCGGGTGCGCGGCACCGCTGGTCCACCACTTTCGCCCGGTGATCACGAGCTCATCGCCGTCCTGCTCGATGCGACAGCTGATGTTGGTGGGGTCACTGCTGGCCACCCCAGGCTCGGTCATGGCAACGCACGAGCGGATCTCGCCGGCCAGCAGTGGCTTCAACCACGTCTCCTGCTGCTCGGGGGTGCCGAACAGGGCGAGCACCTCCATGTTGCCGGTGTCCGGAGCCGAGCAGTTGATCGCCTCGGGCGCGATCATGCTGTGGCCGGTGATCTCGGCAAGCGGCGCGTACTCCAGGTTGGTGAGGCCGGCGCCGAAGCGCTCGTCGGGCAGGAACAGGTTCCAGAGACCGCGCGAGCGCGCCTCGCGCTTGAGGTCCTCCATGACCGGGGGAATGTGATGCGGCACTGTCGCCGCCGAGAACTCCGTGAAGTACCGCTCCTCTGCAGGGATCACGTGTGAGTGCATGAAATTCCAGAGCTGCTCACTCAATTCAACGACCCGGGGAGAGGCTGCGAAATCCATCAGGCTCCTCCCGAGAGCCTGGCGAGTCCGGATGCGCTCGCCCTTTCCAAAGCACGATCCACGATCAGCGGGACCGCCGGCCCCATCGTCTCGAATCCCTCTCCGACGGTCATGCCAAGCAGAAAGCGGGCATTGATGCCCTCTGCGATGATCGCCAGCTTGTAGTGACCGAGGGCGACGTACCACTCCAGGTTGCTGAGGTCACGGTCGCTTCGCACTGCGTAGCTGTCGATCATCTGCTCGCGACTGGGGAAGCCCTCACCGAGGCTGACCCTACTGCCGGGGAGGGCTGACGCGGCCGGGTCGTACGGGTCGGTCACCCAGTACACCACCAGAAGGCCGAGGTCGCACAGTGGGTCGCCGACAGTGCTCATCTCCCAGTCGACGACGGCGGCGATCCGGTGGGGATCGTCAGGCGCATAGATGACATTGTCGAACCGGTAGTCACCGTGCACAATCCCCGGCGCCGACTGCACCGGCAGGCCGTCGAGGAGGCGCCGATGGAGCTCCTCGATGGCCGGCAGCTCGCGGGTCTTCGAGGCCTCCCACTGCTGCCACCACCGTCTCACCTGGCGCTCGAGAAACCCCTGCGGCCTGCCGAAATCGCCCAGTCCCACGGCCTCGGGGGCGACGGCATGCAGCTCCAGGAGGGTGTCGATGAGAGCCTTCGACATGGCCTCACTCGTGGCCGCCGTCGCCGGCCACCCGTCGGGAAGCCGGTCACGGACGACGTGGCCGTCGACGAAGTCCATGACATAGAACGGCGCGCCGATGACGGTCGGATCCTCACAGAGGAGAACGGCTCTGGGGACTGGGATGCCGGTGCTCTGCAAGGCACTGATGACGCGCCACTCGCGCGCCATGTCGTGGGCGGTGGGCAGGACGTGCGCCAGCGGTGGTCGCCGGACCACCCAATGATGCACGCGGTCGCTGATGGCGTAGGTGAGATTCGAGCGGCCTCCGGCGATGACGTGACCGGTGAGCGGACCATCCGTCGGGATGCTGTGCGAGTGAAGGAATGACGTCAGGGCATCGAGGTCAAGACCGGGCGTGCTGGCCACGCGCACGCTGGGCTACGCGCCGCTGCGTGCGACGGCAATGGCCGGCTCCGGTGCGCGGCGGTACTCGTCCGGCAGCGGGCGCGGCGCTGCCGGTCCCACGTACAACGCCTGCGGGCGGATCAACCGGTTGTGGGCCGCCTGCTCGGCGATGCCCGCCGTCCACCCCACGGTGCGGCTGCAGGCGAACGTCGGGGTGAACATGTCGCGGGGGATACCCACGCTGTTCATCACCACGCCCGCGTAGAACTCGACGTTGGTGTAGAGCTTGCGGCCGGGCTTGGCTTCGTGCAGGACGTCGAGGGCTGCGGCCTCAACGACCTGCGCGAACTCGGCCAGCGGCCCACCGAGACCGCGCGCGACCTCTCGGAGGAGCGTCGACCGGGGATCGTCCGTCTTGTACACGCGATGCCCGAAGCCCATCAGCTTGTGGCCTTCGCTGACCTCGGTGCGGAGGTACTGCTCGGCTTGGTCGGGGGTTCCAATGGCGTCGAGCATTGCCAGTGCGCGCGACGGCGCGCCGCCATGGAGGGGGCCGGCGAGTGCCCCGATGGCACCGCCGACGGCAGATCCCACATCCGAGCCGGTCGACGTGATCACCCGCGCCGTGAACGTCGACGAGTTGAACCCGTGGTCCATTGTGAGGATCAGGTACTGCTCGAGGGCCCGCGCCGCCGCCGGTTCGGGTCGTGTCCCGGTGACCATCTGCAGGTATGACGCGGCATAGCCGAGGTCTGGATCCGGGTCGACCGCCGGGCGACCGGCATGGAACGCCTCGAGACGCATCAACAGCACGGGGACCACGGCGGCCATCGCCAGGCAATCGCGCTGAACCTCCGCGGGAGTCAGGTCGAGGGTGGGCTGGAGGTCGAGGGACTCGGCCATGATCGACACGGCGGCGCAGAGAGCGCGGAGGGGGGTGTAATGCGGCACCGCCGCGACATCGCGGAGCGCCTGGTCGACCTCCGCCGGGATTCGTCGCAGGCTCGCGACCGAAGACTCGAACTCCGCGAGCTGCTGCTGGCTCGGGAGCTCACCGCGCAGGAGCAGGTGCCAGACCTGCTCGAACGAGCAATGCCGGGCCAGCTCGGTGGCATCGTACCCGCGGTAGTGGAAGAAGCCCTCCTCGCCGCGAACGTCGCCGACGGATGTCTCGGCGACGGCCACGCCCTCGAGACCGGCGGGGGCGAGCTTATCGGCCGACCCCGCGGGCTTGACGTCCTGGATCTGGGCGACGCGAACGATGTGCCGGATCGAGAGGATGCCCACCACGGCACCGGCGTCAACCACCGGCAGGTGACGAAAGCGATGGCTGGTGAAAACCTCCAGCGCCTCAGCGGCCGACTGGTTGCCCTCGACATGGACCGGGTCGCGGGTCATCAGCCCGTCAACTGTGGTGGTGGCCGGATCGGCGCCGGACCCAACGGAGTGCAGCACATCGCGTTCGCTGATCATCCCCACCAACCGTTGCTGCTCATCGAGGACAGCCGCAGCGCCCACCTTGTTCTCGTTGAGCACCTTCACGGTGTCGGCAATGGAGTCGTGCGCCGCCACCGTGACGGCTGGCGTGTGCATCAGCATGCGGACGGTGACGGTTTCAGCCACGGCATCTCCTTGACCAGTGCAATCGCGCCCCAACCGGCGTCGTTCAGCCGCCGTCGGAGCTTCCGTCCTGACTCTCAGGGAGCGACGGCGATCCACATCGTAGAAGATCCCCGATCGTCGACCGCTGTTCCCGCGCCACCGCCGGGCCGCTCAGTCCCCCCGATGGTCCCGGCGGTGTCCGCGGCGGACCTCCGCAACACGGATGCGGAAGATGGCCCGCTCCAGCTGAGCGGCCGCATCGGCGTCGCCCTCGTCCTGCGCCAGGGCCTCCTGCGCCGACTTGCGTGCCTCCTGGGCGCGGGCCTCATCGATGTCCTCGGCGCGCTCGGCCACATCGGCCAGGATCACCACCTTGTCGGGCAGAACCTCGAGAAACCCGCCGGAGACAAAGAAGAACTCCTCGCGGCCCTCGTTGCGGACCATGATCTCGCCGGTTCGCAGCGGTGTCAGCAGGGGGATGTGCCGCGGCAGGACGCCGAGGTCGCCCTCGATACCGGGGGCGACCACGAAGTCGGCCTCCTGGCTGAGCACCCGGCGCTCGGCAGTTACCAGTTCGACCTGCAGCTTGGACACTAGCTGCGCTTCCTCTTGGCGGCGGTTTTGGCCTTGCGCTTGGGCGCCGTCTTCGCCGGGGGATCGGTCTTCGCGGCCGGCGCCTTGGCAGCCGTTTGGCCCTCGTCTGCGGTGGCTGGGACGTCATCGTTGGAGCCGGCCTCGCCGGCTGCTTCGCCGTCGTCCTCAGGCTTGCTTTGGTCGCTTGCCTTGGCGCCCTCTTCGGACTTCTCCTCGCCGGCCGCCTTGGCCTCAGGCTTGCTTTCGTCGCTTGCCTTGGCGCCCTCTTCGGACTTCTCCTCG
>DAINCY010000021.1:12372-27203 GCA_036732145.1 Candidatus Dormiibacterota bacterium | reverse complement strand
CCAGGCGGCCGTTGCCGTCGCGCTGGCCGAGGCCGAGGAGTTGGTCGCCGGACTGCCCGACGATGCGCCGGCCATCGTGCTCGGCAGCCCGGCGTGGCCGATGGGCATCGTCGGGCTGGTCGCCGGCCGCCTCTCCGAACGCTACGCACGGCCCAGCTTCATCGTCTGCCTCGACCCCACCGAGGCCAAGGGATCGGCGAGGTCGGTGGCGGGCGTGCACATCGTCGAGGCCCTGGACGCCGCAGCCTCCACGCTGGTTCGCTACGGCGGACACCGCGTCGCCGCCGGGTTCAGCCTGGAGGCGTCGCGTTTCGACGATTTCGCCCGCGCCGTGAGCGCGGCCGTGGCTGCACAGCTCGGCGACGCCCGTCGCGAACGGGTTGTAGCCATAGATGGCGAGATCACGACGGCCGACTGCATCCCGGGCACCTGCGACCTCCTCGATCTCCTCGAACCCTGCGGTCAGGGCAACGCTGCGCCCGTGCTGACGCTGCGCGACTGCACGGTGCTGTCCACAAACACCTTCGGCGCGTCGTCTCAGCACGTGCGCGTCGCCTTGGCGGACGGAGCCGGCATCGTCGAGGCCATCGCCTTCTTCAAACCCCACCTGCCCGAGCATCTGCCGCGGGGCCGCAGAGTCGACGTCTGCGTGGCCCTCGAACGCGACGAGTGGCAGGGGCAGGTGCGCGTCCGCGCCCGGCTGCGCGACATCAGACCGGCGCGCGTCGAGCCGGTGGTCGAGGTGACAGGAACGCGGGTCAGCCGCATGCAGTCGACACTGCCGGCAGGGACGCAATAGCGCCGAGCCGGTCGCCCTGAGATGCCCGGTTGGTCCGGCCTTCTCGAATGTTCGGACTCTATGGGGATTCGGCCTCGAGCAGGGCCTTGAGATTCTCCGCCGCAGTCTCGAAGTGTTTCCTGGTCAAGCGCACGATCACTGGCTCGGCGAGCTTGAAAAAACCCCGGCTCTCCCCTCGATAGACCGTTGCGAGCCTTGTTCCACCATCGACCGGCTGAAGAGTGCTGTCGACTTCGAGGTGGATCGGTCCGGAGGTCGTCTTGGAGCTGAACTTCTCGTTGGGGACGTAGTCCGTGACCTCCGAGAGAGACTCGAAGCTGCGTCCCAGGAACTTTCCGATGAACAGAACGGTGGTGCCCACACCGACCGGCCCGTCGCTCGTCTGACGCGCCTCGGTCAATCCGGGTGTCCAGTCAGACGTCTTGCCGGCGTCCACAAGAAAGGCAAAGACCTGATCCACCGGCCGGTTGATGACAGTCACGACGTCAAACTCGTTCATGGTCGCCTCCACTCGAGATGTCTTCGATCATCCGCCGCCAACGTAGTCCGCGGAACCGGGGGACCGAAAGGCTGCCAGCATGCGAGAGGAGGGTGGTGCCAGCACCACTCAAACCTTGCTGTCCAGGAGCCGGTGGTACATTCTGGCCCGGCCGTGCGAACATATGTTCGTGGGCAACGAAGGGACAATCCTTCACGCGGACCTCGACGCGTTCTACGCCTCGGTCGAGCAGCGGGACGACGCTGGCTTGCGCGGCCGGCCGGTCATCGTCGGCGGCGGAGTTGTGCTCGCCGCCAGCTACGAGGCCAAGGCGTATGGCGTGCGAACGGCGATGGGTTTGACCCAAGCCCGCCGGCTGTGCCGGCAGGCGATCGTGGTCCCCCCGCGAATGTCCGCCTACTCACAGGCGAGTGAGGCGGTCTTCGAGGTATTCAGGCAGACGACACCCCTGGTCGAGGCAGTGTCGATCGACGAGGCCTTCCTCGACGTCCGAGGGATGGAGCAGGTCTCGGGCGCGCCCTCCGAGATCGCGGCGCGGCTGCGCGCCGACGTCCTCGAGCGGGTTGGTCTGCCGATCTCGGTCGGCGTGGCCAGGACCAAGTTCCTCGCCAAGGTGGCGAGCGGCGTGGCCAAGCCCGACGGCCTCCTGGTCGTGCCACCCGAGGGTGAGTTGGCGTTCCTCCACCCCCTCCCAGTTGAACGGCTGTGGGGCGTTGGCCGAGTGACCGCAGGCAAGCTCCACGAGTCGCGAATCACGACCGTCGGCGAGGTCGCGCTGCTGACCGAGGCTGCGCTGGTCTCGATTCTCGGCCTGGCGACAGGACGCCACCTCCACGCCCTTGCACACAACCAGGATCTACGACCGGTGGTTGTGGGGCGCAGCCGGCGCTCGATCGGGTCGCAGCGTGCCCTTGGCCGTTCGCCGAGATCGCCGGACGCCGTCGACGCCGTGGTTCTGGGCTTGGTCGACCGTGTCTCTCAACGGATGCGGGCAGCCGGGCGCCTTGGCCGCACCGTCGTGCTCCGGTTGCGTTTCGACGACTTCTCGCGGGCGACGCGGTCGCACACGCTACCCCACCCGACCGCAGACACTGAGACGATCCTCGCCACCGTGAGGGCCCTCCTGGCGACGGCCATGCCGATGATCGAGCACCAGGGCCTCACCTTGGTCGGGCTGGCGGTGAGCAACCTCGACGACGACGACGCCGTCCAGCTCGCGCTGCCGCTCGATCGTCACAGCGGCAGTGCACTCGATGTTGCGCTCGACACTGTTCGCGGCCGGTTCGGGTCGACGGCAGTCACACGTGCCACGCTGCTCGGCCGCGACCCGGGATTGTCGATGCCGCTGCTGCCCGACTGAGGAGGCGGCCCGTCGCCGGCTGACCGCAGGGTACTCAGCAGTAGCCGGAGGTGATGGCGACCCCGGTCGGTCTTGCATTCGCGGGTGCGCGGGCCCGCGCTGTCAAGGGCTGGCAATCATGGCAACCGCAACAACCGCCATCGCCGCGCCCACCGCCTGAACAACAGTCAAACGCTCGCGCGTGAAGAGGCGTGCGCACAGAACCGTGAACGCAGGATAGAACGATGCCAGAAGGGCTGTCAGCGAGAGCAACCCGCCCCGGGACGCGTACAGATAGAGGATGACCGCACTCCCGTCGAGGGCACCGCCGATCGCGATGAGCCGCCACGCGCGGCGCCGAGCAATAAAGGGCACTCCGCCAATCAGCGCCGCGCCCAACCCGGCGAGACCGGAGCCGAGTCGACCGCTGATGAAGGCTGTCACGCCCGCGAAGCTCGCGGCATGGAAGAGCACGAAGAAGAGGCCGAACGAGACACCGGCCAGAATCGCCAGGGTCACTCCGGCCTGAGCCGTCGCCCAGGGCTCGCGACTGACGCCGCTGATCAGCGCGATGGCCACCAGCCCCAAGCCGATCCCGCCGAGCTGCCAGGCGCGCAGCCGTTCCCCCCCAACCAACCCGACGGCCGTCGGCAGCGCCGCAGCGACGACCCCGGTTATGGGGGCGACCACGCCGATGAGGTTGAGGGCCACTGCCCGGTAGAAGGCGATCAAGCCGAGGCCACCCAATATGCCACTCACGAACGCCAGCACAGCGGCGCGGGCATCCCAGCCTGAGGGCAGGAGCCAGACCGCCAACGGCAGCATGCACAGGCCGCACAGCTCGATTCCGACCGTGACGCTGGGCGCCGGCGTCCGCCGGCCGGCAAGCCCACCATTGAAATCGGCGATGCCGAACATTGCCGCCGAGCCCAGCGCTGCCAGCGGCGAGAGCAGCGGAGTCATGCGCTGACGGCCCGCTCACCTGGGCAGTGCGGGTCCAGACAGTGGCCCGCCGGTGCGATGTCTGTGCTGGGCGCTGTCACCGGCTCCAGAGCTGGTGGTGCGAAGCACTCGGCTCCCGTCATCTCGTTTCCCCAGGTGCGTGAGCGGCGGTCTTAAGACTTTCGGGACCTTGCATGGGCGGCCCGGATGGCCGAGATACTTGTTTCGGCCAACGCCGGGGGAGGACTGCTGGAGGCAGTTTGCGCCCCATTCTGACGGCGACGGCGTCCAGCTCGTGATCGCCAACGACGGGCGCGGTTTCAGCCCCGGGGACCTCGACTGGCAGCGGCGCGACGGCCACGTCGGCCTCAGCCTGCTCCGGGACCTCGTCGCCGATGCCGGTGGTGACCTGCACGTCGAGTCACACCCTGGCGGCGGGACGCGCGTGTCGGTGGAGGTGCGTCGATCAGGATGAGCGGCGCTTCAGCGTTGGCGTTGCGGTTGCCGCCTCAATGTGCGCACAACATCCTTGAGCAGAACGACGGCGTGGTAGCCGACAACGATCGCAATGACCAGCGCCGCGGTGGGGTCCAGCCAATAGAATCCGCCCGTCGCGAGAATGACGCCGCCTGTGATAGCGACGCCGGCCGCTGCGGCTGCGTCAGCCGCCGTGTCGAGGAGCACCGCTCGCGTGTTCAAGTCGCCCCCAACGTCGTCGTCAGCATCGACGTCGCCGCCCAGGATGACCACCCCAACGACCATGACGATGGACGCCACGCCGCTGACGATTAGAACGGGAAGCCCATCGACACGTGGAGCGCCCGTTGCGAGACGGTCCAGCGCGCCAGCGATCACCAGTAGGCTGAGGATGAGCAGCCACCCGCCGTTGATGGAAGCGGCGAGGGCAGTGGCCTTGGGATACCCGTGTGGACGCCGGGGTGTGGGTGGGCGAGTCGACAACCTGATCGCCAGCAGCGAGACACCGATGGCAGCCGCGTCGGCGATGTAATCGGCACCTGCCGCGAGTACACCCAGCGAATGCGCCGTCAGCCCCACCACCACAAGGCCGGTGACCAACACGACGTTCAGAGCAAGGACCACTGCCAACCGGTTCGCACGAGTCACGTCGCGACTGTAACCACCGGGGACACGGCCACCTGCCGGCTCCCACCTTCTCTGAAGTGCTTCACGCAGAGTGACCTCCCCGCCTGCCGAAGCGGAGCGCCTGCATGTGGCCGCGTTGGACGCGAAGGCCGCTCGGCCGGGTGCCCTCGGCCAGCCGTGCACTGACGCCCGTTGAGGTGTACGGTCTGGCTCCGGCGAGGTCTCTCCGTCCCACTTCACGCTCTTCCAGGGGATCCCCATGGCTCTGCACGCCACGCCTTCCAGGCCGAGCGAGGCCGCCCGCAACACCATCATGCAAGTGGTCGGCAGCGGACCGGACACGCGCAGCGCCACCGACCCCTGCCTGGTGTGCGGCCGCCCCGCCACCTGGCGGATTGAACGCCCCCTCGGCAGCTATGTGGTCTGCGATTGGTGCGCCTCAATCATCCGGGAGTATGACGCCAGGCATCCCGAGAGCGAGCCCAGCCGCCACGTCCGGCTGACCAGCGCCGATGCCTGACCCGGGAAGGAGAGCGGCGTCGTCGGGGAGATCCGCGCGGCGGCGATGACTGATGCCATGGCGCGTCTTTACACCCACCCGAGCAGGTGCTAGCGTCGGCACTCTAGGAGTAACGGCGGCCACGCCGGGACGCTTCCCAGCTCACGTCCTCGCTGCGTTCACTGGCCGGGTCGCGCAGGGAGATCCAGCGGTGCCTGAGAGGACGTCGATCCCCCGAATGGTGGTGGCGGGAGCTGGCTCGGGCGCGGGCAAGACCAGCGTCGCGCTCGGACTTGTGGGCGCGCTGCGCCGTCGCGGCCGCACCGTCCAGACGTTCAAGGTGGGACCGGACTTCGTCGACTGCGCCTATCTCGCCCACGCCAGCCGGAGGCCCTGCCGCAACCTCGATTCATGGATGCTCGGCCACGATGGCGTGGTCCATTCGTTCGCCCACGGCGTCCGCGAGGCCGATTGCGCGATCGTCGAGGGCACCATGGGCATCTTCGACGGCCACGGCCGGGGGCCCGAGACCGCCACGCCCGGCGCCGACAGGTTCCCCGGGAGCACCGCTGAACTGGCCAGGCTGATCGGATCTCCCGTGGTTCTGGTCATCGATGTGGGCGGCTGCGCGGAGACGGCGGCGGCGGTGGCACTTGGGGTCAGGCACCTCGATCCGGCCCTCGACCTGATCGGCGTGATCCTCAACAACGTGGCCACCGACTACCGCCGGCGGGTCGTCGAGGACGCCATCTGGGAATGGGCGACGCTGCCGGTGCTCGGCGCGCTTCCCCCCTTGCAGCATGTGCAGATCCCCGAGGTCCGCAGTGGGCTGCTACCGCTGACCCAGAACTCCCATGTCGACGCCGCTCTCGAGGAGCTGGCCACGGCGGTCGAACGGCACTGCGACCTTCCCCTCATCGAGCGCCTCATGAGACGGGGCAGACCGGTTCACACGTCCAACGGGCACAGTCCGGCCGCGCCGCCGCAATCTCCGGTGCGCGTCGGGGTGGCATTCGACGACGCGTTCTGCTTCTACTACGCAGAGAACCTCGAGCTTCTCGAGGCGGCCGGCGCACAGGTGGTCCCCTTCTCGCCCTTGGAGGACCGTGTCCTGCCGCGCGACGTCGACGCCATCTATATGGGCGGCGGTGTGTCTGAGATGTTCGTGCCACGCCTGGCAGCAAATCATTCGTTCATCGAATCACTGCGCCGCGCCCACGCTCACCGCGTGCCCATCTACGCCGAGTGTGGCGGCCTGATGTACTGTGCGCGCAGCCTGCACACCAGCGACGGCAACGTCCATCCCATGGCCTCGCTGCTGCCGTTTGACGTTGCGTTCGAGGCCGGCCTCTGCCACACGGGCTACCGTGATCTGCGCATCGCCAGCGACGGCATCCTCGGCGACGCCGGAACGGTGCTTCGCGGGCACGAGTTCCACTTCGCGCGGCTGCTCGCTGGAGTGCAGGCCGGCACGCACGCATACTCGGTGCACGACGTCGAGGGCGAGCCCTTGGGCTGCGAGGGATGGAGCACACCGACCCTGCTCGCCTCCTTCGTGCACCTTCATTTCGGCCAGAACCCGCGGCTGGCAGAGCGCTTCGTGGAGGCCGCGCGCGGGGGGCTCCGCCGCCGTCAGCTGCAGGCCACCGGCGCGTAGCGAGCGGTCGGCCGATGGGCCCGGTGTAAGGTGAGCGCCATGCCTGATTCCCGGCCGTCCACCGTCGGCGAGCTGCGGCGCACCGAGTACCGGGTGCTACCGGTGCGTGCAGAGCTTCGACACAACCTCATCCGCCGGCTCGCCGCCGGTGACACGCTGTTCAGCGGCATCCTCGGCTACGAGGCCTCGGTCATTCCCCAGCTGGAGAACGCCATCCTGGCCGGCCAGGACCTCATCCTCCTCGGCGAGCGCGGTCAGGCCAAGTCGCGGCTGCTGCGAGGGCTGTGCGCCCTGCTCGACGACGCCATCCCGGCGATCGCCGGGTGCGAGATCAACGACGACCCCTACAACCCGCTGTGCCGCCGCTGCCGGGAGCTGGTCGCTGAAAGAGGCGATGGCACCGCGGTCACCTGGCTCACGCCGGAGATGCGCTACAGCGAGAAGCTCGCCACCCCGGACACCTCGATCGCCGACCTCATCGGTGAGGTCGACCCCATCCGGGTCGCCGAGGGCCGCTACCTCAGCGACGAGCTGACCATCCACTACGGGCTCATCCCTCGCACGCACCGCGGCATCTTCGCCATCAACGAGCTCCCCGACCTCGCCGAGCGCATCCAGGTGGGCCTGCTCAACATCATGGAGGAACGCGACGTCCAGATCCGCGGCTACCGGCTGCGCCTGCCGCTTGACGTCTTCGTGGTGGCCACCGCCAACCCCGAGGACTACACCAACCGGGGCCGCATCATCACCCCGCTCAAGGATCGCTTCGGCGCGCAGATCCGCACCCACTACCCGCGTAGCGTTGAGCACGAGATCGCCATCGTCGAGCAAGAGGCGACCGTCTTCGACGACATGCCGGTGCCGGTGCACGTTCCGCACTACATGAGGGAGATCGTCGCGGAGTTCACACAGCTGGCTCGCCGCCATCCCCAGGTCAACCAGCGCAGCGGAGTGTCCGTTCGCATGAGCATCGCCAACCAGGAGAACCTGGCCAGCAATGCGCTGCGCCGTGCCCTGCGCACCGGGGAAAAGGAGGCGGTGGCACGCATCAGCGATCTGCCCGCGCTCACCGCGTCGAGCGCCGGTAAGCTCGAGCTCGAGACCCTCGATGAGGGTGACGACAGCGGCGTGCTCGACAAGATGCTGCGCAGCGCGTGCAACAACGTCTTCCGCCGCCATTTCAGCACCGGCGAGTTCGCCGAGCTGTTGCAGCGCTTCGAGCGTGGTGGCTTCACCGTCGAGGTCGGCGACGGGCTCTCGGCAGCCGCGTATGCGGCCGCGCTCACCGAGCTTCCCGGCATCGACGCGGCCACCAAGAAGCTCGGCGAGTCGGCGAGCGCGGCCTCACGCGCCGCCGTGCTCGAGTTCGTGCTCGAGGGCCTGCATCGCGGCAAGCGACTCAACAAGACGGAGATGGACGGCACCGCCGTGTACGGCGGGTGAGCAGCCACCGCTTCAGCGCCTGGGACGGAACCCAGGATCCACTCGGGCCCGACGTCGAGGAGATCTTCAACCGGCTGAGCGAGGACGTGTTCCACGGCTGGGACTTCGAGACCGCGCTGCGCCGCATGCTCAGTCAGGGCTGGCGTGACAAGTCGGGCCGGCGCCTCATGGGCCTGGAGGAGATGACCGAGCGGCTGGCGCGACAGCGTCGCAAGCAGCTCGAGAAGTACAGCCTCGACGGCGTCTTCGACGACATCACCGAGAAGCTCGACAACGTGGTCCGGCTCGAACGCCAGGGCATCGACGAACGCGTCGCGAACGTCGATGAGGCGTCAGCGCGCCGCATCCTCGACCGCGTGGCTGCCAAGCGCCGCGAGCAGCTCGACAACCTTCCCCGCGACCCCGGCGGTGCCATCCGCGAGCTGCAGGGCTACGAGTTCATGGACGAGCGCGCCGAGCGGTCCTTCGCCCGCCTCCTCGAGGACATCAAGAAGGGGGTTGTGGACACGTACTTCAGGGAGATGACCGAGCAGATGCAGGCGATGTCTGCGGAGGACGTCGCGCAGCTGCGCGCCATGGCCCGCGACCTCAACCGGCTGGTGCGCGAGAAGCTCGAGGGCCTGCCCGATGCGCAGCGACAGCACAGCTATGAGAGCTTCCTCGAGCGCTGGGGCCGGCTGTTCCCCAATGCACCCCCCAAGGTTGACGACTTTCTCGACGAGATCACCAAGCAGATGGCCCGCATGGACTCGCTGATGCGCTCGCTGTCGCCGGAGATGCGCCGCCAGCTCGGCGACCTCGTCGACGCAGTCTTCGGCGACCCGGAGCTGCAGGCGGAGCTCGCTCAGCTCGGCGCCGGGCTGGAGATGCTCTCCCCGCGCGGCGGCCTGGGCTCGCGGTACTCCTTCTTCGGCAACCAGGAGCTTCCCCTGGACGAGGCGATGCAGCTGATGGGCCGCCTCCAGTCGATGGAGGACCTGGAGCGCAGCCTCAGGGAGGTCTACCGCGGCGGGCAGATCCCACCCGACACACGCGGCCAGCTGCAGCAGATGCTCGGCGACGACGCCGCGCGGAGCCTCGACCAGCTCTCGCAGATGGCTCGTGAGCTCGAGGCCCGCGGCCTCGTGCAGCGCGACGCCGACGGCCTCCGCCTGACCGCGCGGGGGATGCGACGCATCGGCCAGAAGGCGCTCGGCGACCTCTTCGCTCAGTTGCGCAAGGATCGCTTCGGCGAGCATGCGCTCAGCCGCCGCGGTCAGCGCGGAGAGCGCGCCGAGGACACCAAGCCATACGAGTTCGGCGATCCCTTCGACCTCGACGTGGAACGCACGGTCATGAACGCCATCCAGCGCCAGGCGTCCGAGGCTCCCGCCGCGCGCACCGGCGTTCCCCGATTGGAACCGGGCGACTTCGAGGTGCACCGCAGCGATTCACTGACACGGTCGTCGACGGTCCTGATGCTTGACATGAGCCGCAGCATGCCTCTGCGTGGGTACTTCTACGCCGCCAAGAAGGTGGCGCTGGCGCTCGACTCACTGATCCGCAGCCAGTACCCACGCGATTCCCTGCGCATCATCGGCTTCAGCGACATCGCCCGCGAGATCAGCTCGTCAGACCTGCCCCATCTCAGCGTCAACGAGTACGTGTACGGCACCAACATGCAGCACGGGCTGATGCTGGCGCGGCGCATGCTGGCCCGCGACGGAGCCGCCAACAAGCAGATCATCATCGTCAGTGACGGCGAGCCCACCGCCCACATCGAGAACGGCCGCCCCGTCTTCTTCTATCCCCCGCTGCCGGAGACGTTCGCCAAGACGCTGGTGGAGGTGCAGCGCTGCACCCGCGAGAACATCGTCATCAACACATTCATGCTCGAGTCCAACCACCAGCTGGTGCAGTTCGTCGACGAGATGACCAGGCTCAACCGCGGGCGCGCCTTCTTCATCAGCCCCGACCGGCTTGGTGACTACGTCCTGGTCGACTACGTCGCCAGCAAGCGGCGGCGCGCCGCATAGCAGGGCTGAGCGTGGCCGGCGACGCCCCCGGCGACCGCGCCGCATTCGCGGAACGGCTGCGTCTGCAGATCGCAGCCCGGTACAGCGGTGCCACGGCGGACATCGACGCCGCGCGCTACAGCCTGAGGGTGCGAGGTCCGGGCCTTGACGTCACCCTGCCGCTGTCGGCGTTGCACGCCGCCTGCCAGCGCCAGCCGGCGCGCACGGCAACGCTCATCGCCGACTTCGTACGCTCGGTGGAGGCGAGCATGGTCCCCCGCCCCGCCGAGAGGCTGTCGCTCTCGGGTGTGCTGTGGTGCGTGCGCAGCCGTCGCTACCTCACCTCTCTGGCACGCAGCGAGGAGCTGCTCGCCGAGCCGATCGGTGCCGACATGGTGGCCTTCATCGCAGAATCGTTGCCTGGACAGGTGATGCGCGGCGTGCCACGCGCGGAGTGGGAATCCGCGGACATGGACGTCGCGATCGTTCGCCGCGCCGCCGACGAGAACACGGCAGCGCGTTTCACCCGCGTCATCCAACGGGTCGCCGCCATCGAGCGCATTCCCGCCGACGGCTGGCGGCTGGCAGGGGACTCCCTCTACCAGGGAAGCATCGTCATGGTCGACGCGCTGCTCCGTGCCTTCGTGGAGCGCTCCGGCGGCGACGTGCTCATCGGCCTGCCCGACCGCGCAGTCGCGCTGGTGATCCCCGCCGCCCTGCCGGCGGCTGAGGGGTTCGGCCGCAGAGTGCTCCAGGAGTGGCGCGACGCGATGAATCCCTGTTCGCGCGAGGTGCTGCGCAGCGACGGCAGGGACTTGCGAATCGTGGAGCACGGTCGCCGGCCCACCTCGTTGCTTCCCTGGCTCAACGACTGACGTCAGGTCCGAGACGGTGGCCTCAGCATGGGAGCTGCAGCCGTGGGGGCGTCGATGACCCGCGTGCGGCCCTCCTCGCGCCGCGCCGCGATCACTGTCATCGCGGCGAGGGCGGCGGCGCCGAGAACGGCGGTGCTGATCCGCATCGCGCTGCGCACCGCGTCCGCCCCGCCGGGCACAGGGAGCGACGGACCCTGACCGAACCACACCGTGACCGCCGTCTGATCAGCCCGTTCACCATGGCGCTGCGAGCGGGCCCGTTCGATGCGCACTGCCGCCGGGGTCAGGGGATGACGTTCCGCCGCCGGGGACGGCGCGGCGTCGAGGCGACGCAGCGCGGCGGCGGCGGCGGATCGCATCGTCGAGGTGCGCGCCATGCCCGCGACCGCGCGAGCCAGCGGACCTGCCGCTCTCAGCATCGACGGTGCGCTGGAGGCCATCGAGCCACAGGATAGCCGGGTCGCGCCACGGTCATGCGTCCTGCCATCCAGACGCTCGCAGCCACGTAGTGGCCGCCTGCTAGCGTTGAGGTCATGACCGCTCTCGCCGACCATCAACAGCGCATCACCGCGGCGCTGTGCGGGGCCGCCGCCGCCCAGCTGCGCCGCGGCTCTGGTGACGCCGCCGACCCCGTCCAGGACATGTTCGCCGTCGCGGAGTCGATCGCCGAGCGCGAAGGCCTTGACGTCGATGACCTGCGCCAGCGCCAGCTCTCTGGGGCGACCGGGACCGGGTTGCTTCTGCGCGTCCTTCCCTTCGGGCTGGCGACACCGCTGGACCGCCCACGGCTGCGCCGCGACGCCTACCGCTGCGCGGCCGCCGCCGGGGCTGACGAGGGCACGGCGCTGGTCTGCGTCGCCGCCGCCGTGGTCGCTGCCGACCTGCTCCGGTTCGATCCGCCCACCACCGCGATCAGGGTGAGGCAGTCTCTCCTCGAAGACGCGCCCATGGCGCTGCTCAACCGCCTCACCATCCTCGACGCGGAGCTCGAGATCAATGACCTGGGCGACGCCGATCCCGGGGCGGCGCTCCAGGTTGCCCTCAGCGCGCTTGAGTGGACGGGTTGCGCGGGCGTCGCTGCAGCGCTGGAGCGGCTGGGGGAGGCCGGGCTCGGCGACGCCGGGACGCTGGCCGCAGCGCTGGCCGGAGCAGCGTGCGGTGCCTGCGATGTCCCCGTCGACCAAGCCCTCGCCGAGCGAGCCGCCCGGGCTGCGGCCGGGCTGGCCTCCCTGGCAACCGGCGCTGCGCTCTAGCCGTCCTCGAGCGGCGTGGCGACCAGCGGTAAGATCCCAGCGTGGCACACACCGGACGGCACATTCGCATCCTCACTGCCAAGGTCGGCCTCGATGGTCACGACCGCGGCATCAAGGTGATCTCACGCGCCCTTCGTGACGCCGGTGTCGAGGTGATCTACACCGGGCTGCATCAGACCCCAGCGATGGTGGTCGACGCCGCCATCCAAGAGGACGTCGACGGCATCGGCATCAGCCTGCTGAGTGGGGCGCACATGACGCTCTTCCCCGAGATCATCCGGCTGCTTCGCGAGCGCGACGCGGGCGACATCGTGGTCTTCGGCGGCGGCATCATCCCCGACTCCGACGTCGAGGCCCTGCGCCAGTTGGGGGTGGACAAGGTGTTCACCCCGGGCACCTCACTCGACGACGCGGTCGCCTACGTCAAGGACCGCTTCGGCAAGGCCGCCGCAGCCTGAGGGCAGCGGGCTGAACTCCGGCTCGCCTCCCAGGCATCACTCCGGCTGCCACTGGGAGAACGCCTCCTGTACGTCGCGGGGCGCATGGGCGAGGGCGGCGTGGTCGGGTTCGGCCGGGGTGACGTGGGGGAGGTGGACGATGACGTCAAAGGCGTCCATTGGGCTCAGGTCGGAGTAGACAGAGCCGAAACGCTGCTGGGAGACGGCCCCAACGGTCGTGGCGTCGGCCGGCGACAGCCGCCGTAGGTCGGTCGCGAAGGCTCCGTCGTGACTCGCGGCCATGAGCGCGTCGAGGCTGCCGGGCTGAGGTGCCTCCTCCAGTTCCGTGAAGAGTTTGCCGGTATAGAAGTCAGGCGCTGTGTTGAGGGTCTGGCCGGTCGCCGCGGTCGTTCCAATGACCAGATAGTCCTTGCCCAGCCGATCGGCGAGATGCATGCCCATCGTCGTCACCGGAGGCATGCCAGGCAGGGTGGCGGGGCAGCGCAGAATGTGGCCGTTGTGGGCGGCGAGGACGATCCGGTCTTCCCTGCGCAGTATCCACTCGACGGTGTCTGCGATCGTGGCATCGCGGTTGATCATCATCCCGTGATAGTTGCCGCGTGACAGCTCGCGGGCCATCGCATCGAGGGTGACCGTGATGTTCAGCGAACGGAGCGCACGTTCATAGGCGTCGATGTTCGTCCGCCGCCGATAGTCGAGGCGCCGGGCCCTGATACGCGCCGTGAGATCGGCAAGGCTCGCCGTCAGCGCGTCCCTGCTTTCGGGTGCCAGCTTGCCGTAGGCGGAGATGGTCACGGGCGCGGAGAAGGCGGACGTCGCCGCGAACGCGGAGGCCGTCTCCCGAATGCTCGGGTCGACCCGAAACTCGGGATCCGCCTCCGCGAGGTAGGCGATCACGGCATCCAGGCCGGGCAGCAGGGACACCATCGAGCCGGGCAGATCGATCCCGTAGAAGCCAACGGGGTGAGAGGCAGTGCGATTGTGCTGCCGCATCCACTCCAGCTGGGCGCGCATCTGCGTCCACAGCCCCATCAGCGACGTCATGCCGTTCGCCATGACGTCGCTGAGCTGCTCGGGGTCGCCGGCGTTGTCCTGGCCACCTCGGACCCAGTCGTCGGTCAGCCATCCTTCGATGAATCCCGACTCCATCGCGTAGGCGCTGAACCCATGCCGTTCGACCAGGTAGTGCAGCAAGCGGTGGCGGAGCTGATAGAACTCACGGTTGTAATGGGCGCTCTCGCCGATCGCCACCACCCGCGAGTCGCCGATCGCCTGGTCCAGCCATTCGAGATCGTCCAGCGGTCCGGTCGGATCCAGCGTGGTTAGCGGGATGAGTGCCTCGTCACTCAGCCGGACCGGCACCGTCGAAAATTCCTCGGTCACTCCCAGCTCCTCCGTGCTATCCCAATTGCGGGAATGGTACCAGATGTGGGAAAGTAAGACGGTGGACACTCTTGACCTGCTCCTCCACCCGGTCCGGCTGCGCATCGTGCACGCGATGTCCGGCGGGCGCACACGGACCACCTCCGACCTGTGCGCTCGCCTGCCCGACGTCCCCAAGACCACCGTGTACCGGCACGTCGGGCTGCTGGCCGAGGCAGGAGTGCTGGAAGTTGCCGACGAACAGCGCGTGCACGGCGCCGTCGAACGCCACTACCGGCTACGCCGCGAGGGGCCAGTGATCGACGCCGACGCGACCGCGGCGATGTCCCTGGACGACCACCGCCACGGGTTCGCCGCGGCCGTGGCCGCCCTGCTCGCCGAGTTCAACACCTACCTCGACCGGGACGGACCCGACCCGATCGCCGACTCCGTGGGCTACCGGCAGGGCACTCTGTGGCTCAGCTCCGACGAGCTCGCCGAGATGATCGCCGCGCTGCGCGACGTCCTCGCGTCAAGGACAGGCAACCAACCCGCGCCGGGCCGCAGCCCCCACCTCCTGAGCATGATCCTGTTCCCGACCGAGGAA
>DAINCY010000021.1:0-12272 GCA_036732145.1 Candidatus Dormiibacterota bacterium | reverse complement strand
AAGTAGCAACCGACAGCCTTGCGGCTTTTAGGGGAGCGCCCAGATGAAATGGATCACGCGAGAGAACGCCAACGTCGATCGAGTTGCCTGCCCATGGCTCATCAAACGTTTTGTTGATGCGGACGCAGAGTTCATCTACGCGCCGGGTGATCGCGTGATGGAGGAGGCACGGCGCCAGGACGCCATTCCGTACGATGTGACGGACGTTGAGCTTGGCCATGTGGATGGACGCTGCTCCTTCGACTCGATCATGCTCAAGTACAAGCTTTCGGACGACCCCGCACTGGTCGAGCTCGCCAAGGTGGTGCACGCGGCGGATGTCGGCGAGGACATCGATACCTCGCCGTATGGCCGAGGTCTCAGAGCGGTTGCCCACGGGTTCGCGTTTCTCCACGGTACCGAGGACCACAAGAAGATTGAGCTGGAGACGCCGATGTACGACGCGTTGTATGCCTTCTTCCAACAGGAGGTCGAGAAGGTCCCGGCCACCTAGTCAGTGGCCCGGCCGTCCATCCGTCGGACGCCGGCGGCGGTAATGGGTCAGTCTGCGCACGCCTCGGATACCCGATTGGTCGTCGCGGCTCGCGGAGTGCGCGCCTTTGCATACGGAATGCTCGGCGTTCTGCTGGGAGTTGCGCTCAGCGAGCGTGGGCTGTCCCCCGTGGAGATCGGAGCGATCATCACCGCCTCGCTGGTGGGTGACTTTTGCGGGACGTATCTGATCGCCCTGCATGCCGATCGCTGGGGACGGCGGCGCACGCTTGCCGCACTGGCCAGCCTGATGGCGGTGACCGGCGTCATCTTCGGGCTGCTCTCCCTCTACCCGCTGCTGCTGGTTGCGGGCTTCTTCGGCACCCTGGGTACGTCGGCCTCAGAGACCGCTCCATTCCTTCCCATCGAGCAGGCGATCCTTCCGCAGATCGTTGAGGGGCAGCGTCGAATCGCCACCTTCGCCCGGTACAACCTGGTGGCGTCATTTGCCGGCGCCTTGGGCGCGCTCACCGCGGGTCTCCCCGACCTTCTGACGCACGCGGGACTCAGCCTGACAACCGGCATCCGCCTGATGTTCGGGCTGTACGTCCTGGCGGCGCTGCTCGCCGCCCTGCTGGCGATGCGCTTGTCACCGGCGGTCGAGGCCGCAACTCCACCCCGCTCCTACGCCGGCGAGATCGCAGAACAGAGCCGGTGGCGGGCGCGGCTCACCCCGGCGATGGGCGGTTCGCGCGCCATTGTCCTTCGCCTGGCCGGTCTCTTCAGCGTCGATGCCGTGGCCGGGGGGCTGGTCGTCCAGAGCCTTGTGGCCCTGTACCTCCACCTGCGATTCGGCATACCGCTCGGTCCTCTTGGGGTGCTCTTTTTCGCCGCCAACACTCTGTCCGCTCTCTCGTTTCTGGCGGCAGTTCCTCTGGCACGCCGCATTGGTCTGTTGAACACCATGGTGTTCACCCACCTGCCGTCGAACGCCGTGCTGGCGTTGGTGGCCGTCATGCCCACGTTCCCACTCGCTGCCGGCGTATTGCTCCTGCGGCAGTTGCTGTCGCAGATGGATGTGCCGACCCGTCAGGCGTACACCATGGCGCTGGTGGGACCTGAGGAGCGCATTGCGGCCGCCGGCATCACCTCGCTGGCGCGCAGTGCGGGCTCGGCTGCGAGTCCGGTGATCTCCGGCGCGCTTCTCCAGGGAAGCTTGCTGACCCTTGGACTGCCCTTCGTCATCGCCGGAGCCCTCAAGGCGCTGTACGACGTGAGCCTGTGGCGGATCTTTCGCCACGTGCCGGTCGTGGACGGGAGGCCAGCAGAGGAGACGGCGGCGAAGACATAGGGTTCCGCGGCTCAGCGATCTCGCCAGCCTCCGGCCTGGACGGCCCTGTCGCCGTATTCCGGTAGAGTTGGCCGCCGTATGGCGACCATCGAATTGCAGGCGACCACCCGCGAGCAGCGCGGCAGCCACAACAAGCCGCTCCGCCGCG
This sequence comes from Candidatus Dormiibacterota bacterium, assembly GCA_036732145.1. Lineage (GTDB taxonomy): Bacteria > Chloroflexota > Dormibacteria > Aeolococcales > Aeolococcaceae > Aeolococcus. The sequence continues at coordinate 10,302 of DAINCY010000021.1, read as the reverse complement.
AGGGGCTGGTGCCTGCGGTGCTCTATGGGCACAACGTCGAGCCCAGGGCGATCTCCGCGCGGGCCACCCTTCTCCATCGCGTCTGGATGCGCGCCGGGCGGACGCAGCTGATCGATCTCACCGTCGACGGCGGGCGCGTCCAGAAGGTGCTCGTCCGCGAGGTGCAGATCAGCCCTCGCACCAACCGCCCCATCCACGCCGACTTCTTCGCGGTCAACCTTGCCGAGAAGCTGACCGCCGACGTGCCGGTGGTCATCACCGGCGAGTCGCCGGCGGTCGTCGATGCCAGGGTGGGCACGCTGCAGCAGCTCATCAACACGCTGCGCATCGAGTGCCTGCCCGCCGATCTTCCCGCGCAGTTCAGCGTCGACGTCAGCGGGCTGCTCGAGATCGACTCGGGTGTCCATGTGCGTGACATCACACTGCCGGATGGTGTCGCCCTGGTGCACATCGACCCCGACGAGCTCGTGGTCAAGGTCGCCGCGCTGCGCATCGTCGAGGAGGAGCCCGAGACCGTGGCCGAGGAAGCGGTGGCGGAAGCTGCCGAGGGCGAGGCCGCCGAGGGCGAGGCCGCTCCCGAGTAGGTCATGGGCATGGGTACGGGCAGTCCTCGAGGCTGACTACCATCGCCGGGATGCTCGCCGCCTCCGCCACGGTGTTCACCTGCCAGCCTGAGTTCTTTTTCGACGACCTCTGCCGAACGGTCAACTCCCACGACCCGACCGGCATCTTCGGTCCGATGATCGAGCGGCTGATCGGACCGGTCGTCATCTTCATCCTCGTCTTCATCGGGGGCCGGCTGCTGCGTCGCGTCGGCGACCGCGCGCTTCAGCGGGGTGATGCCGACGCCCAGGTGCGCGCCCTGGTCCGCAACATCGGCGCCGCGGTCATCTACTTCTTCGCCCTGCTCAGCGGCCTGGTGACGGCCGGCGTCCCGCTGGCCTTTCTGCTCACCTTCGGCGGGCTCGCCAGCCTGGCCATCGGACTGGCATTCCAGGACGTGCTGCGCAACGTGCTCGCCGGCATCTGGTTGCTCGTCGAGCGGCCCTTCAAGATCGGCGACGTGATCACCATCGCCGACATGGCCGGAGTGGTGCAGACCATCACCCTGCGCACCACCGCTCTGCGCACCGGCGACGGCCGCCTCGCCATCCTCCCCAACCTGACCGTGTTCAGCGGAGTGGTGATCAACAGCAGCGCCTATGGCCAGCGCCGCTACACAGTGAGCCTGCGCATCGAACGCGACCACGACCTCGAAGCAGCGCTGCGCGCGGGGCGGCGCGAGCTCGAGGCCACCGCCGAGGTCGCCAAGGAACCGCCGCCCAGCATCGAGCCGCAACTCGACGGCGAGGGCATCCTGCTGCATTGCAGGTACTGGCTCGACTACCGAAGCCACGACGTCGACGCCATCGCCGCCGACCTCGCTCGCCGCCTCTGGGGGAGTACCGAGACCAGCGGCAACCCCAAGGGCTCCTAGCCCGCGAGCACCTGGGGCCGCTGGACGTCGCGGTGATCCATGGGCACGTAGTCACGCGCTGATTCGCCGAGGTACACCTGTCGCGGCCGCGCGATCTTCTGCTCCTTGTCGAGCAGCGACTCCTCCCATTGCGAGAGCCAGCCCGCGGTGCGCGGGATGGCAAAGAGCACGGGGAACATCTCGACGGGGATTCCCAGCGCCTGGTAGATGAAGCCGCTGTAGAAGTCCACGTTGGGATAGAGCTTGCGGCTGACGAAATATTCGTCCTCCAGAGCGATCTTCTCGAGTTCGCGAGCGATGTCAAGCATCGGGCTGCTGCCGGTGACGCTGAGCACCTGGTCGGCCATCCGCTTGATCACCTCGCCGCGCGGGTCGAAGTTCTTGTAGACGCGATGGCCGAAACCCATGAGACGTTCCTGGCCGGCTTTCACGCCGGCCACGAACTCGGGGACCTTGTCCAGTGAGCCGATGCGCTCGATCATCCGGACGACCGCCTCGTTGGCACCGCCGTGCAGGGGGCCGTAGAGCGCGGCAATGGCGGCCGCGGTGGCGGAGTAGGGATCAGGATGCGATGACCCGACCGCCCGCATGGCGTTGGTCGAGCAGTTCTGCTCGTGGTCGGCGTGGAGGATGAAGAGCACGTCGAGCGCGTGCTCGATCTCCGGCACCGCCTGGTAGCGCGGTTCGACCATCTTGAACATCATGCTCAGGAAGTTGCCCGCGAAGCTGAGGTCGTTGTCGGGGTAGTTGTAGGGAAGCCCGCGTGAATGACGGTAGGCAAAGGCGGCGAGCGTGGGCATCTTGGCGATCAGCCGGTAGATGGAGATGCGCCTCTGCTCCTCCTCGTAGATCTTTGTCGAATCGGGGTAGAACGTCGACAGCGCTCCCACTGTCGAGAGCAGCATCCCCATGGGGTGGGCATCGTGGTGAAAACCGTCCATGAAGCTCTTGACGTTCTCGTGGACGAGCGTGTGAATGGTGATGTCGTGTTCCCAAGTCGCCGCCTGTCCGGCGCTGGGCAGCTCGCCGTGGATGAGCAGGTACGCGGTCTCGAGGAAGTTGCTGTGCTCTGCGAGCTGCTCGATGGGGTAGCCGCGGTAGAGAAGGATGCCGCGGTCGCCGTCGATGTCGGTGATCCGGCTGGTGCACGACGCCGTGTTCATGAAGGCCGGGTCGTACACCATCAGTCCGGGGTCGTCGTCGGTCACCTTCATCTGCTTGAAGGCGGTGGCGTGGACAGCTCCGTTCTCGATGGGCAGCTCGTACGCACGACCGGTGCGGTTGTCGGTGACTGTGAGACTCTCAGGCATCGGCTCTCCTTGGATCACCGCGAGTGTGCCACTGCGGCCCCCGCGCCGGCCCTGCCGGCAGCGAGGAGGGTGGCGATGACTGCGTAGACTTCGCCCATGGACGGCCACCACATCATCGTCTGGCTGATCATCGGCCTGATCGCCGGCTCGCTCGCCGGTCGCGTCGTCGCCGGTGGCGGCTTCGGCTGCCTGGCCAACACGGCGGTCGGTCTGGCCGGCGCTGTGATCGGCGGTGTGCTCCTCTCGTGGCTCTCGCCCAACCGCGCGGTCGACACCGGGGGCACCCTCGGCGACATCGTCGTCTCCTTCATCGGGGCCGCGATTCTTCTGGCCATCCTGCGCCTGCTGAAGCCGCGGCGCCGCGGCTGGCCACCGTCGCTGCGCTAGCGGGGTGGACAACCACCTCGGTCCTCGGCGCGTTGTGCTGGTGCGCCACGGCGCCACCGACTGGAGCGAGGCGGGCCGGCACACGGGCTGGACCGACCTCCCCCTCAACGCCGAGGGGCTTCGCCAGGCCCGCACACTCGGCCCCCGCTTGGCGGAGTGGTCCTTCGCGGCTGTGCTCTGCAGCCCGCTGCAGCGAGCCGTGACGACCCGCGAGCGCGCCGGCCTGGACCGTGGCGCGGAGCTCGACCCCGACCTCCGGGAGTGGAACTACGGAGACTACGAAGGACTGACGACGGCCGACATCCGCGAACGCAGCCCCGACTGGAACCTGTGGGAGGACGGCGTGCGCGGCGGTGAAACGCTCGACCAGGTCGCCGAGCGCGCCGATCGGGTGGTCGCCCGTTTGCGCGACCTGAACGGCGACGTGGCGGTCTTCGCGCACGGACACCTGCTGCGTGTGCTGGCTGCTCGATGCATCGGCCAACCACCGCGCCTGGCCCAGCATCTCGACCTTTCAACCGCCACCATCTCAACGCTCTCCTGGGAGCACGAGCGGCCGTCCATCACGCTCTGGAACGACGCGACCCATCTGCGTGCTCTCGATTGAGGGAGCGGGGACGGTCTCCCACACCGCCACGCCGTCGTCGTCGCGGGGCTGCGATCCGAGGAGGTTGACCAGCAGCGCACGCATGTCGGCGGCGTGCTGGTCCATGGGGCCGAGCACCACCTCGGCGATGTGCCAGCGCTGCAATTCGGTGAGGATCTGGCGGCGCACCGCCGCGGCCAGCGGGGCGTTGGTCACGGCGCCGCTTGCCACGGCCTGAAGCGTCGACGACGTCACGCTCGGCGGCGGTCCCTGTCCCGCAACTCCTGACGGCTCGCGGTTGATGATGTACCCCTCCGGCATGGAGAACGACATGCCTGCCTGCGCCTGCCACAGCATCGCCTGGGTCGAATAGAAGTCGTGCGAGAACGGCACCACGAGCAGCGCGCTGCCGGGTGGGATCGGCGACGGTGTGGCGGTGAAGTAGGCGGGGGTGACCACCGCCCTGGTCGGGAACGGAAGCGGTGGCACGAACGCCGCGGCGACCAGCATGCCGCTGACCAGCAACACGCGGGTGCCGCGGCGGCCGGCCGGCAGCTGGTCGATGAAGAGTCCGAAGAGCAGGGCTGTGAACAGCGCGACGTACACGGCGAACCGAGCCGGCAGCAGGTTGTCGAGGATGGGGAGGTGGGCGAGGATCACGCCGGGCAGCGGCACGCGGGTGTCGACGCCGCCCACGTGGAGGGTCGAGCCCAGGCTGATCAGCAGAGCAAGGCCGGCGACCGCGCAGAGGAAACGCACCAGGGGACGCTCCCACTGCCGCCACGCAGTCCACGCCACGATGGCCAGCATCGGTATTCCGATGTAGCCGCCCCACTCGCCCGAGTTGCCCGCGTAGTGAGCGGCGACGTCCTGGGCAAACGAGGGCTCGACTCCCTGGGCGGTCGACGGCAACACGATGTTCAGCAGGTCGGTGACAAAGAAGTTCTCGTCGGTGAGCAGCCGGTGGGGAACCTGCGGGCCGAAGAACTGGAACCAGACGGGATACGCCACCGGCGGGACGAACAAGGCCAGGGCCCAGCCGAATGACCGCACGCCGTACCTCCAACGCGACGCGATCTGCCGGCGGTGGCTGACGGCGAGGCAGGCCACCGCCAGAGCGGCCATCACCGCCTCCGACGCCAGCAGCTCCTCGGTGATGAAGAACTGGACGAGCATCAACGCCCCCAACAGGAGGCCGGCGCGCCGTGCACCGATGTCCTGGCGCACCAGGATGGTGTCGAGGACCAGCAGCAGCAGAGGCGGGACAACGGCCAGGACCATGTTGGAGTGGCCCGTGTACGCCTGGTCGAAGATGAAGGGTGAGAATCCGTAGGCCGCTCCTGCGAGCGCGGCAGCAGCGGTGCGTCGCACATAACGCGACGCCGCCATGTACATGCACCACGCGCTGAGAGCTGTTCCGAGCGTGACAGCGACATCGAAAGAGGCGATCGGTCCGGCGAGCAGCGTCAGCGCTGACAGCAGCAACGCCGGCAGCGGTATCCATGTGTCCCACATGAGGTTGACGCCGCTCTGACCGACGAGGGTAGTGGTGAACAGTGGGTTGTGGTGACTGGCGAGCGCGTACGGGAACCAGCGCAGGAACCAGACGTGCTGCGAGTTGTCCGCTGTGGTCGCGCCGATGAGCACGCTGGTGGGGTGCAGGTCAGCGGGAAGGAAGAGCGCAACCGACACAAGCACGAATCCAGCCAGGACCAGCGCGTGCGTGCGACGTCGACGATGTGGCGTGTGGCTCCAGTCCGCAGCCGGCGAGGTCACGCCGCCTGCCGGCTCCGGCGCGCCCGCCCGGGAGGCGGCGCCGGGCCGCCGCCCTCGCCGCGGATCCAGACGTGAAGAAGCACCAGGGACCACATCCGGAGCGGTGTCCAGGGCTCTGCGCGGCGGAGCACCTCGGCATGGTCGGGCAGATGGTCCAGCCCGTAGAGGCGCTGCACTGCCTGCTTGCTCACCGGGTCGTCGGTGATCGCGTCGACCACGCCTGCGCCGCGGAACAGGATTCCCTGGGAGCTGAAGGTTCCAACCCCGCGGAGCGCGGTCAGCTCGGCAAGAGCCGTCTCGACCGGCAGCGCGCGTAGCCGCCGGCGATCGAGGACGCCGTCCAAGGCGGCCTGGGCGATGCCGTGGAGCCGCGCCAGCTTCTCGGCCGGAAGGCCGCGAACGGCGTGCAGCCCGAGGAGTTGCGCGGGAAGCGGAAAGGCATGGAGCTCGACGCCCGCAGCGGTGATGTGGTCCCCGCTGTCGGCGGCCATGCGCAGGCGCAGCGATCGTGCCTGGGCGATGGAGATGCGCTGGCCCATAACGAAGTTGCAGGCCGCTTCGTAGGGGGAGTGAAAGAGTGTTGGGCGCAAGTGATGGGTGTGCTGGAGCCGGTCGATGACCGGGTCGCGCTCACCGACAGCGGGGAACCCACTGCCGTCGATGTCGAGCGACAGGGTGGCGAGCGCCTGTTCCCAGGCGCGCGGCGCGCCGCCGGCGCCGGCGCCGTACACCGTACCGGTGATGGAGCGGCCATCAGGTTGACGGACCACGACCACCGCCGAGTGCTTCCATCCCTCGACCGGGAAGGCCATGGCGACGGCCACCGGATCCGGCTCGAACGCCGGCCATCCACCGAAAAATCGCTGCTGGTACGCGAGGTCGAACGGGCCTTGTGGGGTCAGCTCGAAGGTCTGCGGCACGGCAGGTCGTAGCCTACCCGGCGATCCGCCGATGCGCCGTTGACAGCGACGCAAACGCCCGCGAAGCCTGAGCGCAGCGGAGATGTCCCCGGCCGGCCTCCCGCCTACGGCACCCCGCTGGTCTGGGCCATCGCGTCGCACTCGGGCGCGCGCCGCTCTCGCGGTTGGGCCGGTGAGCGGCTCGTGGCCAGGAACGATCCAAGCACGATGAGGACGAACCCGACACCCGTCCCCACCGTGAAGGGCTCGCCGAGAATGGCGACCCCCAGTGCCAGTGCCACGGCCGGGTTGACATAGGTGATCACCGTGGCGCGCACCGGCCCAACCTCCGCGATGAGCTCGAAGAAGAGGACGAAGGCGACAGCGGTGCACACCACGCCGAGTCCGGCAACGGCCAGCACCACCTGCAACGAGGGCGCGTGCCCGGGAAGTTGCAGCACACCCACGGGCGCGTAGGCCACTGCGGTGAGCACCAGAGACGCCGCCACGACCCCCACCGCCGGAATGCCACGGAGCCGGCGGGCGATGATCATCGGTCCCGAGGCGTAGCCGATCGTCACCACCGCGACCTCTCCCACGGCGCCGAGGTTGCCGCCCGAGAGGTCGAAGCCCACCAGGGTGGCGACCCCGAAGAAGCCGACCAACAGCCCCGTCACACGCCGTGCGTCGAGCCTGTCGTCCCCGCCGGTCAGCAGGGCGAGGCCCGCGCCGATGAAGGGCACCGCCGCGACCAGGAGCCCGGCCAGCGAACTGGAGAGGTGACGCTCGGCGTCCGCGAGGAATATCCATGGCACCGCCACCTCGACGACTGTGTACAGAACGATCCACCGCCAGTGCGCACGCAGCGGGGCGATGGCACCGCGCGCGGCAGCGACGGGGAAGAGCACGACGGCCCCGATGGCGGTGCGCAGAAACACCAGCGAGGTGGGGCTGAGGTCTGCGACGGCGACCTTGATGAGGAGGTAGGGGACGCCCCAGATCACCCCCATGACGGCGAAGAGAATCCAGCCGCGTCGCGTCATCTGGGCGTGCCGCCGCGTGGTCTGCGCATACCGGCAGCATGAGGCGTGCCCCGTCCAGTGTGCCAGCGGTCTTCGGACGGGTGGTCGAGGGGCCTTGACGGCGACCTAAAGGTTAGGATATACTAACTACACTCACAGGCTAACTGTCAAAGAGGTCATCGCGATGCCCGATCCCCGCTCTCTCTCCTCGCGCCAGAAGGCGGCGATCATGGTCGCGATCATGCTCGGCCTCTTTCTGGCCGCGCTCGACCAGACCATCGTGGGTACCGCGCTGCCGCGCATCGTCACCGACCTTGCGGGCAACAACCTCTACACCTGGGTTGTGACGGTCTACCTGCTGACCTCGACTGTCACAGTGCCGATCTACGGCAAGCTCTCCGACGTCTACGGCCGGCGGCCTCTGCTGCTCATCGGCATCGCCGTGTTCCTGGTGGGGTCGGCGCTGTCCGGCCTATCCCAGTCGATGGGCGAGCTGATCATCTTCCGCGGCCTGCAGGGGTTCGGCGCCGGCGCCATCTTCCCGATCGCGCTCTCTGTCATCGGGGACCTGTTCAGTCCCGCCGAGCGCGGCCGCTATCAGGGACTCTTCGGGGCGGTCTTCGGGCTGAGCTTCATCATCGGTCCCTTCCTTGGCGGATTCCTCACCGACAACCTCAGCTGGCACTGGATCTTCTACGTCAACCTTCCCATCGGTATCGCCGCCCTGGCCGTCATCGCCACCCAGCTTCCCAACTCCGGCAACACCCGCGGGGTGCGCGTCCGTGACCTCGACTTCCTCGGCATCGGAATCTTCAGTGTCGCCGCGATCTCACTTCTCATCGGCCTCACCAACAAGGGGCTGACCGACAGTTCCGGACGCCTCTACGACTGGCTGTCGTTCAACGTCCTCGCCTACATGATCGTCGCCGCGGTGCTGACGGTCGGGTTCGTCGTCGTCGAGCACTTCGCTCGCGAACCGATCATCCCTCTCGACCAATTCCGCAACCGCAGCTACACCACGATCAACGCGGCGACCTTCCTGGTCGCCTTCGGATTCTTCTCGGCGATCATCTTCCTGCCGCGCTACTTCCAGGCCGTGCAGGGACTGTCGGCGACGGCGTCGGGCTACCGCACCTGGCCACTCATGGTTGGTCTGATCCTCTCCAGCACGCTGAGCGGCATCGTGGTGAGCCGCACCGGCAAGTACAAGTTCATGCTGATCGGGGCGGCCGCAATGCTGACTCTCGGCATGTTCCTGATGACCAGGCTGCAGATCAGCACCGGGTACTGGACCCTGTCGCTGTGGATGCTGGTCGCCGGGCTGGGGGTCGGTCCCACCTTCTCGGTGACAACGGTGGCGATGCAGAACGCCGTGCCGGTGCGACGCATCGGCGTGGCCACGAGCAATCTCACCTTCTTCCGCCAGATCGGCGGCTCCGTGGGCCTGGCGATCGCCGGCTCGATCTTCGCCTCGACGTTCGCCTCGCAGCTGCCCACTCAGCTCGCCAACGCCGGCGTGCCCCAGGCGGTGGTCAGTCAGTTCGCTCAGGGAAGCGGTTCGGCGACCAACAGCCTCACCGGCGTCGGCGACCTCAACAGCCACCTCAACGCACAGCTGCCGGCGGCGGCGAAGCCTCTCATCCCGCACATCGCCAAGGGCATCCAGAGCGACCTGTCCGCATCCATCGCCGGACTGATGTGGCTGGGCGCCGCGTCGGCCTTGGCGGCTTTCCTCTTCTTCCTGAGGCTCCCTGAGCTGCCGCTGCGCCGAACCACGACAGCGGAAGAGGAGGCGAGGAAGGGCGTCCCAACGGTGGCGGTGGCATGACGACCGAAGCCGTTCAGTCTGCCCTCATCGAGGCGGAGCTGGCCTCCGCCGTCGACACCGCCCAGGCCTGGATCGACCGCCGCCAGCGAGGCATGCTGGCGCACCTCCACGCGTGCAACCAGAGCCCCGCGCAGCTGCACGTGCTCGGTGTCCTCCGCGAGGTTGGGCCGATCACCGTCAGCCAGCTGGCCTCTCGGCTGGGCATCTCAGCGCCATCGACCAGTGCCATGGTCGACCGCATGGTGGACGCCGGACTGGTCGAGCGCGCTCGCAGCGAGGAGGATCGCCGCGTTGTCAGCGTGTGGCTGACGCCGGCCGGGACGGCGGCGCTGGTGGCTGCCATCGGAGGCCGCCGCGGGATGCTGCAGCGGGTGCTCGGCCAGCTCGATTCAGCGGAGCTGGCCGACACCGTTCGCGTCCTCGGGCGGCTCGAGACGGCGATCATGGAGGTCTCGGCGCCGGCCACCACCTGAGCCTGGAGCGCTCCGTGAGCGCGTCGCTTGCGTTTCTCGTATCAAACCCGCCATCCTTAGCGGGAGGCGGCGAACAGAGAGGGAGAGGGGTCGAGATGGGGGTAGGGACCGAACTTGAACCACGCGTGCGCGGTGCGCGTCGCGTGGGCGTTGGCATTGTGGAGATCGTCCCCGACGAGCACGTCGAGGATCGCAGCCTCCGGAACATCAAGGACAACCTGCGCAACCGGGTGTGTGCGCTGCTTGTGGCCATCATCGTCGCGGCCCAGGTTGCCGACGTCGTGACCACGTACCGGGCGCTGTCAGGCCATTGGTATGTCGAGAACAACCCGGTGCTGCGTGCTCTCATTGTCCGCTCACCGCTGGCTGCCTACACAGTGAAGCTGCTCATCATCGGCGCCATGGTGGTCGTGGTGTTGAGCCGGCTGCGAGGCCGGCGCGCGTGCATCGCGCTCGCGATCGCGGCAGGGATCAGCCTGACCGCGCCGCTCTTGAACGTAGCCCTGATTATGAGTTAACGGGGGCGGGGCAGATCCCCGCCCCC
>DAINCY010000020.1:6598-30848 GCA_036732145.1 Candidatus Dormiibacterota bacterium | reverse complement strand
ACACCGAGATGTCGACGTCGTGGAACCCGTACTGGTAGTCCTTGGTCAGCTCGTGCGCTTGAACGGTCATGCCTGTGCCTCCGCGACCACGCCGGTCAGCGATGTACGCGATGTTCCAACGTCGGCTGCGACGGGCCCGATGATCGGCTCATAGCCCTCGCGTTCGATCTGCAGCGCCAGCTCCGGGCCCCCCGAGGTGACCACGCGTCCTTGGTGAAGGATGTGGACCCGATCGGGCTTGAGGTACTCGAGGATGCGCGGGTAGTGCGTGATCACGAGAACGCTCATCTCCGGACCGGCGAGACGGGTGACGCCGTTGGCGACGGTGCGCAGAGCGTCGACGTCCAATCCGGAGTCGGTCTCGTCGAGGATCGACAGGCGAGGCCGCAGCATCGCCATCTGGAGGATCTCGGCGCGCTTCTTCTCACCGCCGCTGAAGCCGTCGTTGATGTAGCGCGCGCGGAAGCTCTCATCGATGCGCAGCGTCGCCATCTCCTCGTTGAGCCTGCGGATGAACTCGCGCGCCGGCATCTCCTTACCCTGGGCGCGGAGGGCGGCGCGCATGAAGTTCACAGTGGTGACGCCGGGGATGGCGGTCGGGTACTGGAAACAGAGGAACAACCCGAGTCGGGCGCGCGCGTCGGCGGGCAGGGCGAGCAGGTCTTCGCCGCCGAAGGTTGCGCTGCCGCCGGTCACGGTGTATTTGGGGTGGCCGCTGAGCGTGTACGCGAGCGTGCTCTTGCCGGAGCCGTTGGGTCCCATGAGAGCGTGGACCTCGCCGGCCGGGACGCTCAGGTCGACACCGCGGAGGATCTCCTTCTCATCGACGGAGACGGACAGACCGCGGACGACGAGCTCGGCGGCGAGGGTGGCGCCGCCGTCAGTCATGGGAGGTCTCCGGATGCGGGTCGACAGGGGCCATCGCCACCAGCAGCGACTGGTCGTGAATCAACTCGGCCAGGGTGGTCTGACGGAGGACTGCGTCGATACTCTCCTTGAGGCGCTGCCAGAGTCCCCGTGACGCGCACTCACCGTCGCGTGCGCAGTTGCCGGCGACGTAGTCGGAGGAGACGCACTCCACCGGGGACACCTCTCCCTCGACGGCGTGCACCACCTCGAGCACGCAGATCTGCTCAGGGGCGCGTGCCAGCGTGTACCCGCCGTGCACGCCACGCGTGCTCTCGACAAGACCGCCCCGGCGCAACTGGCCGGCGAGCTGTTCCAGATACGCGAGGGGCAGATGCTCGACGCGCGCCACCTCGGCGATGCTCAAAGGGCCCTTGCCGTAGGCGCGGGCGAACTCGGTCATCATCCTCAACCCGTAGTGGGCCTTGGAGCTGACCCGCATCGAAAACGAGGTGCTGTGGTCGGCCCTGTGACCGGTTTCGGAGGAATGGGAATGTTGCGCCTGGGAAATTCCGACCGTCATGGTCAGAATTATACGCCCGCGGCTCAGGCGCAGGATCATCCGACATACTCCGCCCAGGTCTGCAGCCCCGTGACGACCCCCGCCCTCGACCTCGCCCCCGCCGCTCCCGCCGCCGTGCCGGTCGACGGGGCGTCGGCTGACAGCCCGGCACGGCGGCCGATGGCGGGACGGATCACGCGCGTCTTGTCGGTCCTGGTCAGCCTTGGCGCGCTTGCCATCCTGCTGCGGCGCGTCGACCTTCCAGCCGCGGTGCGGACCGCCGCCTCCGAATCGTGGCCACCGGTCGCAGCTGCCGTGTGCCTGAACGCTGTGGTGACCTGGCTGCGGGCCTCCCGCTCGCAGATCGTCCTCAACACCCTCGGTCACCGGGTGGGTCGGATGAGGATGATCGGTACCCAGCTGGCCGGCCAGACGCTGAGCTGGGTCAGCCCGGCCGCTGCCGGGGACTTCGTGCGGCCCTACCTGTGGCGCAGCCACGACGGGGTGCCTCTCACGCCCGGGATGGTCACCGTGCTGTACGAGCGGATCTTCAGCTTCGGCCAGCTCCTCGTCCTCGGAGCGGCCTTCATGGCGCCGTTGGTGCTGAGCGGTCCGGCGCTGGTGGCGGCTGCTGCAGGGGCTGTCGGCCTCTTGACAGTGCCGTGGCTGCTGCCTCGCCTGGCTCGCCCCCGGGGCAGCTCGGAAGTCCCGGGATCGCGGGGCTGGCGGGGCTGGCGGGGCCGCTTGGTGCACGCCGCCGGACAGCTGTGGCGGCTGGCCGGCGACGGACGCCTCAGCCTCCGCTTCGCGGCGCTCACCCTGGCTGTGGTGGCGGTGAGCGCTCTGCAGATCGAACTCCTGGCCATCGGTGTGGAGGTCGGCCTCCCGATCTGGACCGCCGCCGCCGCCTTCGCGCTCTCACAGGTCATCGGCAGCGCCTCCAGCCTGCCCTTCGGGCTGGGGCCGGCCGATGCCGTCGTGATCGCTCTCTTGGCCCACGCCGGGACGGGACCCGAAGGACCGCTGGCCATCACGCTCCTGATGCGATTGACCGTGACCGTGCCACTCGGCGTTGCCGGTGCCATCGCCTACCTGCGGCTTGGCCGCCCGGGTCGCGCGAGGACGGCCGTGCAGTGAGCGCAGGCGGCCCAGCCGGCCGGGTGGCGGTTGTCGGCGGGGCGGGGTTCATCGGCAGCCACGTGGTCGAGCGACTGGTGCAGGAGGGGTGGGCGGTGCTCGTCATCGACGACAACTCTCACCCGTGCGGCGCTCCCCTGCCCGCCGGGGTCGATCTTCTCGAGGCCGGGGGTGGCAGCCAGGCGGCGCGCAGCGCCATGGCGCGCTTCGGTGCGGCCGCCCTCATCCACCTTGCCGCCAAGGGCGGTGTCAATCGCGCTCTGCGAGATCCCGCCGCGCATGTCGTCAGCGTGCTCGCCGAGTCGGTGGGATGCTTCGCGTCCGCCCAGGCCGCCGGCTGCCGGTCCATCGTCATCGCATCCTCGGGTGGCGCGGTCTACGGCGACGCACGCGCGCTTCCCGCCAGCGAGCGGCTGAGTCCGGCTCCCCGCTCCGCGTACGGCGCCGAGAAGCTCTGCGAGGAGGCGTACCTCGCCAGCTTCGGGCGCCTCGGCGTACGGACGCTCGCACTCCGGTACGGCAACGTGTACGGCCCGCGCCAGGATGGAACCGGCGAGGCGGGGGTGGTCGCCATCACCGCGACACGCCTCCTCGAGGGACGCTCGCCGGTGATCTTCGGCGACGGCCTGCAAACCCGGGACTTTGTGTACGTCGAGGATGTCGCCGCTGCCACTATCGCCGCGCTCCGCACCGGCCACAGGGGGGCTGTGAACGTCGGCACGGGCAGGGAGACCAGTGTCCGAGATATCGTCAACGGACTGGTCGAGCTCACCGGCTGCGGCGCCGGCGTCGAACACCAACCGGCTCGCGACGGAGAGGTGCGCCGCGCCGCGCTCGATGCATCGCGGGCACAGCGGTGGTTAGGCTGGCAGGCGCAGACCTCGTTGATGGACGGACTGGCACGCACCGCGGAGTTCTTCGCCGCTCGCGCGCCGGCCGTGACGGCCGCTGTTTCCCCGGGAGTCACCTGACGTGCGGATCATCGTCCTCGGCGCCGATGGCTACCTCGGCTGGCCCACCGCGCTCCACCTCTCCGCCCGGGGCCATGACGTGGTGGCGGTCGACAACCTGGTGCGGCGACGCTGGGATCGCCGCTGCGGCACCCACAGCCTGGTGCCCATCGCCTCCATGGAACGGCGCGTGGCTCGCTGGGCGGAGCTGAGCGGCCGCCATATCGCCTGGCGCAGGCTCGACCTCTGCGACGCGGACGCGGTCACGGCCCTGGTGCGCGAGACATCGCCGGAAGCGGTTGTGCACTTCGCAGAACAGCGCTCGGCGCCCTACTCCATGCTCAGTCGCGGCCACGCCGTCGAAACCCAGGTCAACAACGTGGTGGGCACGCTCAACCTCTTGTTCGCGCTCCGCGATCACGCGCCGGATTGCCACCTGGTGAAGCTCGGGACCATGGGTGAGTACGGAACTCCCAACATCGACATCGAAGAGGGTTTCATCGACATCACGCACAACGGGCGCAGCGACCGGCTGCCCTTCCCCAAGCAGCCGGGGTCGATGTATCACCTCAGCAAGGTGCACGACAGTCACAACATCCATTTCACCTGCCGGATCTGGGGGCTGCGTGCCACCGACCTCAACCAGGGTGTCGTCTACGGCGCGCAGACCAAGGAGAGCCTGCTGCATCGCGACCTCGCCACCCGCTTCGACTATGACGGCATCTGGGGCACCGTGCTCAACCGCTTCTGCGCTCAGGCCGCCATCGGCCAGCCGCTGACTGTTCATGGCAAGGGCGGTCAGACGCGCGGGTTCCTCGACATCCGCGACACCGTCGCCTGCGTCGAGCTGGCCGCGCTCAATCCCCCGCTGGCCGGCGAGTACCGCGTCTTCAACCAGTTCACCGAGCAGTTCAGCATTCTCGACCTCGCCGGCCGCGTTCGCGATGCGCGCGCCGCCCATGGCCTGCAGACCGAGATCGTGCATCAGCACAACCCGCGGGTGGAGCTCGACACTCACTACTACAACGCCAAACACCAGCACCTGCTTGACCTCGGGCTGCATCCGCACGCCCTTGCGGACACACTCATCGAGGATGTCATCGCCCTCGTCCAGCGCCATGCCGCCCGCGTTCGTCCGCACACGCTGGCGTCGACGGTGGACTGGCGCACGGGCGGCGAGGTGTACCACGCTCCAGACGCGGCCCCGACTGCATCACGTGGGATTCTCGCGGCGCGTGCTCAGGAGGAGCCGGTGGCCGCGCACGCCGGGGTCTGATCAGAGTCGTTTCGGCAGAGAGCGTCGCATCGTCCAGCGGAAGAGGATCAGCTCCTTGATCGCCCGTGCGATGGCGCGAGGGCGCGCCCCCGATCGTCGTCCGGCACGCCGAGGATGGTGGGGAACGGAGTGCTGCGCGATCCGCCAACCCGCGTGCCGCGCCTTGTAGTACAGCTCTGTGTTGATGAGCGCACTGCGGGCACGCAGCTCCACCGAGTCCAGCACCTCGTGCCGCATCACCTTCATGGCGCAGTCGATGTCGCGGTAGGGGAGCCGGTACAACACCAGGACGAGCGTGTTGAACACCCAGCTCACCACCGATCGCATGGCCGCGTCCGATCGCGTCTCTCGCCACCCCCCGACCAGGTCAGCGTCCGCGAGCAGGGGCACGAGCAGGGCGAAGTCGGCAACCTCGAACTGACCGTCCGCGTCGGTGAACGCGACGTACGCAAGGGCGGCGGCGCGCAGGCCGTCTCCGACGGCGGCTCCGTAGCCGCTCTTGTTCTGGTGGCGCACGATGCGCAGGTCCAGCCCGAGCTCAGCCGCCAGCGACGTTGCCAGCTGCCCGCTGCCGTCGCTGCTGCCGTCGTCGACGACGATGATCTCGTACCGGTCCGCCAGCGTCGGCAACGTCGTGGCAAGGTGCGGCAGCAACCAGCGGATGTTCTCGGCCTCGTTGTGCACGGGAAGAACCAGGCTGAGTTCTGGCAGGGGCGAGGTCACGGCGAGCTCCACGGTAGTTGGCCCCGCCATCCTCCTGTCCTCACCGGGAGGCGGCCACAGCCGTGGTCAGACCGATGATGGAGAGTGACAGCGCGCCGGCGATATAGGCCGCGGAGGCCAGCCAGATCGAGATGCGGCTCCGGGCCACGCGGTGCACGCCCCACGCCAGCGCCAGCAGCGGTCCCGTCGCCGCCACCAGGAGGTATCGCCCCTGAGGCTGGAAGACCACGATGACGGCGTTGGCGAGCGACAACGTCAGTGCTCCGGCCGCGGCCAGCGCGTAGGCGACCACCGCAATCTGCCGCGGGCGCGGCCAGCCTTGCCACGCGCGTACCGCCAGCACCGTGCCGACGGCGACCCCGGCCAGGAGCGCGGCTGCAAAGAACGCCATCAGCGCGCGAGCGGCAGACGGCAGCAGCAGCGGGGAGCCCTGGTAGCGCTCGGGGGTGAACAGGCCGTACATCGATTGCGACAGAAACACGCGCACCTGCGCCAGGGTGCGGAGCCGGTTGGCCGGCACTCCCAGCGGTGTCAGGGGCGGCAGCGGTCGATGAAAGGAGAGCAGGTTGCGCGCGTACCACCAGCCGGCGATGGCCGTGACCGGCAGCGCAACCGGCAGGATGTGCCCGAGCGCGAGGCGGTCGTGCCAGCGCCAGACGACGACCCCCGCCAGCACGACGATCAGCGGGAAGTCGGTCTCTTTTGAGATCAGCGCCACTCCAATGCTGCAGCCCACCCCCAGGAGAAGACGCCTGCTGAGCGCATCAGCGACTGCCACGCGCGTGGTTGTGAGCAGCAGCAGCGCGCCCACAGCCGCCGCCAGGCTGTCGTCGGTCACCGAAGCTGAGACGAACTGAAAGCCGGGTAGAAGGGCGAGAGTGCCGGCCGTGCCCACCGCCAGCCAGGGCCGCCGGGGCGCGAGGAGCCACACCGTGCAAGCGACCAGCACGATGGCGAGGGCGCCGAGCGCGATGGACAGGAACCGCAGCGCGACGGTGGGGGCCTGGACGCGCAGGAGCGCCGCCGACAGGAGGTAGTAGAGCGGCGGCTGCTGCCGCTCCGCCACCGTCGCCCCAGGCAGCGCCGCATGGTTGGAGATCAGCTGCGCGTAGTTGATGTGGGAGACCTCGTCGGCAGAGCCGCCCACCGGCACGCTGAGCGCGTAGGTCACGGTGACGGCCGCGTAGACAGCCGTGACCGTGGCCAGGGCCAGCGCCGGTCCACGCCTCACCCAGCGCCGCCTACGAGTGACTGGCAGCGGTAGCCGCCCAGGGTGGGGCACATCTCACCGCCGCGCCGATGGCCGCCAGGATCCGCTCCGCCGCGTCGGCGACGTCGTCCGCGCTGGTCTCTCGCCCGAGGCTGAGACGCAGCAGCGCGGTCGCCCGCGGGTCCTCGCCGATCGCCGCCACGACGTGCGACGGCTGGGCGGCGCCGCTGGAGCAGGCCGACCCACTGGAGACCTCGAGCCCCGCGACGTCAAGGGCAGCGACCAGCACCTCTGCCGGAACGCCGTCGATGAGCAGCGCGCTCAGGTTGGGCAGACGCTGCGCGGAGCTGGCCGCCACCCGGGTTTGTGGCGCGCGCTCGAGGATGGCCGTTTCCAAGGCATCGCGCAGCGCGGACTGGCGCACAATCTGCTCCGCACGCTCGCTCTCGACCAGCTCGGCGGCGACCGCGAATCCGGCGATGGCGGCCACGTTCTCGGTGCCACTGCGGCGTCCACGCTCTTGGCCTCCGCCATCGATCTGCGCGCCGAGGTAGGTCGCCCAGCGCGCGTACAACAGACCGCAGCCCTTGGGTCCGTAGCACTTATGAGCCGACAGGCTGAGCAGATCCACGCCAAGGGCTGCCGGATCGACCGGCATCCTGCCCAGGGATTGCACGGCGTCGCTGTGCACCAGCACGCGCGAGTTGCGCTCATGGGCAAGGCGAGCCGCGGTGGCGACGTCCTGAATGGTTCCGATCTCATTGTTGGCGAGCATCAGCGACACCATGACGGTGTCTGCTCGCACTGCCGCGGCCACGCGCTCAGGATCGACGCGGCCCGCGTCATCGCACCGCACCACGGTCACCTCAGCGTCGCCGCGCATGCAGAGCGTGGACGCGGTCGTGAGGACAGCGTCGTGTTCGATGGCGCTGACCACCAGGTGGCGTCCGCGCTCCGCCCCCCATCGTTCGAGGACGCCGCGCACCGCGAGGTTGTCTGCCTCGGTCCCGCCGCTGGTGAAGGTCAGCTCCCGGGGCGTGCAGCGTAGCACCGCCGCAATGCGGTCACGAGCATCGTCGACGGCGCTGCGCGCACGCCGGCCGCGGCCATGCGCCGATGAGGGGTTGCCCCAGTGTTCGCGGAGGAACGGAAGCATCGCCTCGACCACCTGGGGCGCCACGGGCGTGGTCGCCGCGTGGTCGAGGTAGATGCGCCGCGCGGAGTTCAGCTCATCCCCAGCGAGCCCCAGAGCTCGAGCTTGTTGCGCACAGCCTCGATGACGGCGTTGGTGAACTCGTCGGTGAATGAGTGACCGCCAAGGTCGGCGGTCCGCGTACCCGCCCGCACTGTCTCGAAGGTGGCTTCGTAGATCGCCCGCGATATCAACTTGCACGGCGCTTCTCCAACGAAACCGAGAAGCGAGGCCGCGGCCAGGATCATCGCCATCGGGTTGGCGATGTTCTTGCCCTGCAGCGCGGGGGCGGTGCCGTGGGGCGCCTCGGCCATGACCACGTGGGGCCGAGTGGAATCCTCTGCGAATCCCAGCAGCAAGGACTCAGCGCCCGCGATGCTGCCGAACAGCTGCAGGACGAAATCGCTCAGGCAGTCGCCGTCGCGGTTCAGCGCCGGAATGACCAGCGCGTCGCCACCGTGGCTGAGCAGCAGCGCGTAGGTGGCGTCGATCAGCTGCGGTTCATACGCCACGTCGGGGTACCGTGTGGCCGCGGCGTCCATCTCCTCCTTGAGCATCCCCTCGTAGACCGGTGAGACCGTGAATTTGGGGCCGCCGAAAACGCGTGCTTGGGTGCGACGTGCATGGGCGAAGGCGAATTCCGACACCGCTCGGCACGTCGATCGCGAGATGTGCTCGGTGCGGAAAGCCACCTCGTCTGCGCCCGACTGCTCGCGCCACTCGGTGGCGTTGTAGGCGTCATCGACGGCCATGCGCACCACGCTCATCGGTGCGCTCACCCCCGCCACTGACGGCACTCCGGGGATGCGCCGCCCGGTGCGAAGGATGACCTTGCCACCGACTCGCTGGCGGAGCAGAGCGTTGGGGCTCCCGACGTCGCCGGTGTGCTCGGGCGTCACCGTGGCCGCCTTGAGGCCAAATCCACACTCCACCATGGCGTCGGCGGCCTCCAGGACCACAGCGTTGGCGGTGGCCCGGCGATTCTCGAGGGAGAGATCGAAGCGGCGCAACTCGAGGTCGAGGCCTATGACGTCGGGCCCGATCACGCGCAAGGCCTCGTCAAGCAACTCCTGCCCGGTCTGGTCGCCCTGCAGGACAGCGATGGTCGCAGTCATCGCGCCACAGCGTAGCCGCGTCCCCCCACCGCACGCACCGCCGCCGCCGCTGCCGCTGCGGCTGCGCTGATCACCCGCCTGCCTATGATCGGCGCGTGCAGGGCCCCGCGCCGACGACGACCGAGGAGGAACGCCGGCCGGCAGCGATCCTTGCCATCTACAGCTGGGACATGGTTCTGGCCCTGCTGGCTCTGCTCGGAGCGCTGGCTGCGTTCGGCGGGCAAGCGACAGTCGGCAACCACACAGTCACAGTCAGTCTCGGCGAGCAGATTCTCGCCGCGGTGGAGTCGGCGTCTTTCGCAGCGCTGCTCATCATTCTCGCCACCCTGCTGACGCGCCGGCAAGGCTGGGTGCGAAGAGCCCAGATGACCACCCTGGCGATCGCCATCGCGCTCGGCGCGGTGTCTCTCCTGCTTGCCGCCGTGGTCCCCGGTCAGGGTTTGCAGGCGAGCGCTCTCACCGCGCTCCTCGTCCTCGTCGTCGACGCCGCGGCAATCGTCGCCCTCACCGGGCAGCGTGTGATCGGCTGGTACAACCTGAGCGGCGGAATGCCGCGCTACATCAGTGGCACCATCGTCTTCTGGGCGGCGACCAGCGCTGTGCTCATCCTGCTGCAGACGTTGCGCTGAAGCGCGCGTCAGATCATCGAGAGAAGGTCGCCGACCACCGCCACCAGTGCGTCGCCGTCGAGCGGTTTGGCAAGGACGGCCGCGGCGCCGAGCTGCTGAGCCCGCTCCTTGGTGCGGACATCGCCGGGTGGGGTGAGGATGACCACGCCCGCCCGAGGATGCTCGGGCGCAAATCGGACGGCCTGGAAGTACTCGAGACCGTCGGTGTCGAGCGTGGTGTCGAGCAGCAGGAGGTCGGGTGGTTCATCGCTCATCTGCTTGCGCAATTCGCGCATCTCTCGGACCCAGCGGACCTCGTGCCCGGCCTCGACGAGCTTGCTGACGACCGGGGCGGCGACCGACGCCTGATCTTCGGCCAGCAGGATTCGCGCGGGCACGCCCATCGGCGCGGATGGTAGCGAGGCGGACCGGTGCGTTGCGCGCACGTGGGGGCGCGCCGTCGTGGAGCGCGTACACTGAGACGGATGCGCGGTCCGCGAGTGCTTCGGCGCCTGCTCGATCGCGGCCGCGATGCCACCGCGCCGCGAGGGCCGATGAGGCGCCTGCCTGCCGGCGAACGGCCGCACCTCGTCGACGCCCACACCCGGACTTTCTGGAGCAGGGGAGCGCTCGCCCCGGCGACGCTGGTGGAGACCGACGAGAGGCCTGCCAGTGCCGCCTCAGGCAGGGCTGCTAACCTGGTCGCTGACCACGAGCGCGGCGTCAGCGGCTCCACCCGGCCCCGCGCCAATCCCGCCTTCAGCGAAGCGGTGTTCGTGGAGCTGATGCGGGCTCGACAGTATCGCCGTGTCTACGCCCTTCTCAGTCCTGAATGCCAGCAGAGCTGGGGTTCCCTGCAGGCCTTCATCGATGCCCAGCGGATCGGGGCTTTGGTGCACCTGCGAGGAGTGCGGGTGGACCGGGTGCGTCAACTCGAGAACTGGCGCGATCCCGATTCGGGAATGGTGCACGAGCACGCCGCTGAGCTCGATGTGCAGTACGAGTTGGGGATGGGGACGCGCAGCGTCAGCGTGCCTCGGACGGTGCATCTCGTCGCCTTCGGGAGAGGATGGCGGTCGCTCTGTTACCCGACTGCGACGCCGTCGCACTGAGCTGCGTCGCCAGAAGCGGGCGCACCGCATGGGCGTGGGTACAATGCCCCGGTGGAGAATGCAGCGCTTCCGAGGCGCCTGGTAGCCCCGAACGACGCGTCGATTCCCCGCCACATCCCGGGACCGCTCGAACGCACCGTCCTCGAGTTGCGCCGCATCGATCGCCATGCGGTCTGGCGTCGCCCTCGCGTCGGCCGCACCCGTCTCCTTCTCCGTGAGTCCGACGCACTCATCGACCTGATCGAGCGCTGCCGCGAACGGGAGGATCGGCTGCTGCCAACACAGCTCTGGAGTGCGGTGGTGCGGTTCGTGGGAGCGCTCGACGGGGAGCTCCGCGATGAGCTCGGCATCAACCGCGAGCCCGGCCACGTCGCGGATGTGCTCTTTGCCAGCCAGGCCGTGCTGCTCGAGCGCGCTCGCACCGAGCGCACCCCGGCGACCGGACGGATCATCCAGCTGTTCCGGGTGTAGCGCGCGGCGTGGTCGCGGCGGCGGGGCCGTGCGGCGTGGTTGAGCCGTGAGCTGGGACATCGCCGTCGCCGGCACCCTGCACGTCGACGACATCACCACCCCGGCCGGCCCCGCGCCCGAGCAGCTCGGCGGCTCCGCCGTGTACTTCGCGCTTGCCGCGGCCGTGAATGCCGACATCCATCTCAACGGGATCGTGGGGCGTGACCGCGCTGGGCTCTTCCTCGAGCTGCTGCGCGGACGGCGGGTGGTCACGGACGGCCTGGTCATCAGCGAACTGCCCACGTTCCGCTGGCACGCACGTCACGACTTCGAGCGCTGGGTCGCGGTTGACACCTTCAGCGAGCAGGGATGTGATCCAACGTGGCAGCCGCGCCTCCCTGCGGCTGCAGCCAAGGCGCCCGTGCTGTTCCTGGCGAGCATGCGCCCCGCCCTGCAACGCGAGGTGCTCTCTCAGAGCACAGCCACTCTGGTCGGAGCCGACTCGATGACCGACTACACCGACCCCGAGCGCGGCTCGGTTCGCGAGGTTGTCAACGCATCCGACGTGGTGTTCCTCGACCGCAGCGAGCTGGCCAGTCTCACCGGCACGCCGATCACGACCTGGCGGCAGGAGGCGATTGCCCTGTGCGGCATCGGCCGCCTGCGCGCCGTGGTCGTCAAGGGAGGCCCCGACGGTGCCTCGCTGGTCACCGAGGATGGCGTGATCTCCCGGCCGCCGGGACGGGTGGAGCGGGTGATTGACCCGACAGGAGCCGGCGACGCTCTGGCGGGGGGCTTTCTCGCCGCCTGCGCGGCCACGGAGCGCGACGACACCGAGTTCTTCCCGACCGCGCTGGACGCGGGGTTGCAGAGGGCTGCAAGGGCCATCTCGCAGTTCGGTCTGGGCGGCCTGCTGGGTCGGTGACCGCTCAGCCGCCGATCAGGCCGGGGAAGATGGTGGTCACCACCAGGGTGGAGGTGAGCAGGATCAGAACCGTGGCCAGGGCGACGGCGATGACGTTGTAGGCGAGCCCGTTGCAGCGTCGCCCCAGCAGCCTTCGGTCATTGGCAAGGATGATGATGAAGACGAGCAGGATTGGAAGCAGGATCCCGTCGAGCGTCTGGGTGCCGATGGCGACCCCGGCGATGGGAACCCCTGGGATCAACATGATTCCCGCCCCGATGGCGAGGATGCCGATGAAGAGGGTGAAGAAGAGCGGCGCGTCGGCGAAGCTGCTCTGCACGCTGCGCTCGGCGCCGAACGCCTCGCAGATGACAAATGCGGTGCTCAGCGGCAGCACGGCGGCAGCCAGGAGTGATGCGCCGACAAGTCCGACAGCAAAGAGTTGCTGGGCGTGCACTCCGACAAGCGGGCTCAGCGCTGAAGCCGCCTGCTGGGCAGACCCGACCCCACTCCCGGCCAGCCCGTGGGGATATGCCGTCGACGCCGGAAACAGCGTGGCCGCCGTGGTGATGACGATGAACATCGCCACCGTGACGGCAAAGATGGAGCCGCTGATGACGTCGCTGCGCACCAACCTCAGGTCCGACTCATGCGTTCCTTTGTCGACGATCGACGACTGCAGGAAGAGCTGCATGTAGGGTGTGATCGAGGTGCCGATGAGAGCGATCAGGTCGACCAGATAGGCGCCGGTGGGCACCGACGCTGGATGGCTGAGCGTGGGGACGACAAGATCATGCCCGATCGCCGACCACTCCAGATGGGGGGCAAGAAAGGCGGTGACGATGTAGGCGACGAAGGTGAGTCCGAGGGCCAGGAAGATGCGCTCGACCAGGCGACGATTGCCACGCATCACGACCACCCCGATCAGGACGGCGGAGCCGATGACCGCCACCGGCAGCGGCACTCCGAGCAGACCGAGCCCGCCGGCCACCCCCGCAAACTCCGCAAGGGTTGTACCGCCGTTGGCGATGAGCACCACCACCGCCGCAAACAGCGTCCAGCGCACCCCGAAACGCTCACGGATCAGGTCCATGAGGCCCTTGCCTGTGACAGTGCCGAGGCGGGCGACCATCTCCTGCGTGATGATCAGTGCGATCACAATCGGCAGGAAGACCCACAGCAGGCTGTACCCGTACTTGGCGCCCGTGTTGCTGTACGTGAAGACGCCGCCGGCGTCGTTACCCGCGTTGGCGACGATGATCCCGGGACCGATGACCGCGAAATATCGCCACAGGCCCGCCAATCGGCGGGGCCGCGTGCGACGGCGCTCACGCCGCTGGGCGACGGCCTCGGCAGCTCGGCGGCGCAGCGCCGTCTGAGGGGGGATCGTCTTCACGTCCGCTCCGCCTGCGCATCACAGTGCCCTCGCCCGGCGGCGAACGCCTGCCGGCATGACCTCGTCCATGGCGTCGTCGATGGTGACGATGCCCTGCATCCGGTCCTCGTCGTCGACGACCGGAACCGCAAGTAGGTTGTATTTGGCGATGACCGCGGCAACATCCTCGGGTCGCGCGTCGAGAGGAACGGCCACGACTCGCTTGATCATGATGTCCGCGATGGCTGCTTCAGGCCGGGCGACGATGAGGTCGCGCAATGAGAGCACCCCGAGAAGGCGCTCCTCCTCGTCGACGACGTAGACGTAGTAGATCGACTCGGCGTCGGGCTCGAGCTCGCGCAGACGATCGATGGTCTGCTGCGCGGTGAGGGTCACCGTGACCGCCACGAACTCGGTGGTCATCAACCCACCCGCGGTGTCGTCCTCGTAGCCGAGCAGTTCCTCGACGTCCTCTGCCTCGTCGGCCTCCATCTTGGCGATGAGCTGCTCGCGACGCTCCTCAGGGAGATCGCCGAGAAGGTCGGCCGCCTCGTCAGGCGACATCGCCTCGAGGATGTCGGCGGCGCGCTCGTCATCCAGGCGGGCGAGGATTTGCGCCTGCACCTCCCCCGACGACTCCTCGACAACGTCGGCGGCGATCTCATCGTCGAGAGAGGCGAAGATGGCTGCCCGATCCCGCCCGCCGAGCTGGCCGACGATCTCTGCGATGTCGGCCGGGTGCATCTTGCTGAGCTTCTGATGGCTGATCCTCAGCCGCATCGACTGCTCGTCGCTGCGCACCGGGTCGACGGCATCCCAGGAGATGAGCCGCTGGGGAAAATCCCGGCCGACCAGGTGGGTGATGCGGCGGCCGACACGCTCCATGCCCAACCTGCGGAGCAGGCCGCGCGCTCCGATGTCCACGCCGACCACGAGCAGCTTGCCGTCCTGGTGCTGCAGCTGCAGGTCGTTGACGCGTACCACGCGGCGGCCGTCGGTGTCGACGATCTGCTTGTCGAGGACGTCGCGGGCCAGCCAGATCTCCTCGCCGGCGCGGGGGTAGAGCTGGAGCGCCGAGGTGGGCACGTTGAGGCTCAGCTCGCCACTCTCGCCGGCCCGTACGGCGCCCCAGTCGATGGTGGCGGGCAACTCCTTGCTCCGACCCCTGATTGCGACCGCGGTGACCAGCGGGTAGGGCTCACCCATGCGCACGAGGACATCACGGACGGAGCCGACCGTCCGCTGGTCGACGTCGACCACATCGGCGCGCAGGAAGTCGCTGAGAAAGATCACGGCCCGGTGATGGTGCCACCTGAAGCGACATCCCGGCGCAGCGCCGCCGTTATGATCGCGCCCCATGCCTCCGAGCCCGTCGCGCGATCTCGGCACTCCGATCGACCGCAACATCGCGCTCGAACTCGTGCGCGTGACCGAGGGGGCGGCCATGGCCGCGGCCCCGTACATGGGACGCAACCGCAAGAACGACGCCGACGGCGCGGCGGTCGACTCGATGCGCCGCAGCCTCAACTTCGTCGATATGGATGGCGTGGTCGTCATCGGCGAGGGGGAGAAGGACGAGGCCCCGATGCTCTACATCGGCGAGCGGGTGGGCAACGGCAACACGCCCCTGGTGGACGTCGCCGTCGACCCCATCGACGGCACCCGGCTCGTGGCGCGCGGACTCCCGGGCGGGATCGCCACCGTCTCGCTGGCTGAGCGCGGCTCCATGTTCTACACCCACGTCCCCTACATGGAGAAGCTGATCGTCGGGCCCAAGGCCGCCAAGGTCATCGACATCACCGACACGGTGAAGAACAACCTGCGCCGTATCGCCAAGGCCGAGGACCGCCACATCGCGGACCTCACCGTGGTGGTGCTCGACCGCGACCGCCACGAGACCCTGCTCGAGGAGATCCGCTCGGCAGGGGCTCGCGTCAAGCTGATCATGGACGGCGACGTCGCAGCCGGCGTCATGGCCGCCATGGAGCACCGTCCCGGCATCGACGTGCTCATGGGCATCGGCGGGGCGCCCGAAGCCGTGCTCGCGGCCTGCGCGATCAAGTGCATCGGCGGAACCATGCAGTGCCGCCTCTGGCTGCGCGATGGCGACCAGGCCCTCCTGGATGCCGAGGGCAAGACGGCGGGTCGCGTCCTGGAGCTCGACGATCTCGTCGCCGGTGACAACGTCTTCTTCGCGGCCACAGGGATCACCGACGGCGAGCTCCTCGATGGTGTCCGTTTCCTGGAAGGCGATCGCTGTCGCACCCAGAGCCTGGTCATGCGCAGCTACTCCGGAACGGTCCGCTACATCGATGCTGAGCACACCCTCGCCAAGCTCCGATTGCGCCGTGAGGAGGCGGAGGCCGGCGGGGTGAGCGCGCTCATCGCCACCAAGGCCGGCGACGCAGAGCGGCTGGCGCCTGGCTGAGCGCGCCCTGGCCGCGGCATCGCCAGGGCTGACGGGCGTGGTCGCCGTGGGACAATCGCGCCGACCATGAAGTCTTTCCGCCCCAACCCCTCGCTGATGCGCTGGTTCACGCCGGGGCTCTACATCAAGCGCTGGTTGCTGCTGCTCTTCGCGAGCATCGTGATGATCAGCCTGGCCGTCGGCTATGCGCTGCGCGACATCTACAGCAGCAACGTCCGCTTTCCCTCCTGGGTGCAGACGCTGACCCTCCAGTTCCTGCCTCGAGCGGTGCGCGCCGGCCTCTTCGCCGTCGCCGGCGTCGCCATCCTGCTGCTCTGCTTCTACAAGCTCAGCCAGTCACTTCTCGGCCCGTTCCTCCGCGCCGGCGCCAGCAGCGAGCGGCGCAACCTCGTCGAGCATCTCTACGCTCATCGCCAGCTCAGCAAGGGTCCGAGGGTGGTGGCTCTGGGCGGTGGCACCGGCTTGAGCACGCTGCTGCGCGGCATCAAGAAGTACACCGGCAACATCGTGGCCATCGTCACCGTCGCTGACGACGGAGGGTCGAGCGGCAGGCTGCGCGCCGAATACCGGGTTCTGCCGCCGGGGGACTTCCGGCAGTGCCTCACAGCCCTGGCCGAGACCGAACCGCTCATGACCCAGCTCTTCCAGCACCGCTTCACCGGTGAGGGCTCACTGGGGGGGCACTCCTTCGGCAACCTCTTCATCATGGCCATGGCGGAGATCACGGGCGACTTCGAACACGCCCTGCGCGAGTCGGGGCGCGTCCTGGCGGTGCGCGGAACCATCGTGCCCAGCACCCTCAAGGACGTGGTCCTCTGCGCGACCTCAGGCGGCGAGGTGCGAGTCGGTGAGTCGAAGGTCCCCCATGCGGTCGGAGAGGATCGCATCGAGCGTGTCTTCCTGCAGCCAGACGCCCCCCCGATCAACCCCGAGGCCGAGGCGGCGATCCTCGACGCCGAGCTGGTCATCGTCGGCCCCGGATCGCTCTACACATCGATCCTGCCCAACCTCCTGGTCGACGGCATGGTCGAGGTGCTGCGCGCCACACCGGCGGTCAAGGTCTACGTCTGCAATGTCGCCAGCCAGCCGGGAGAGACCCACGGCTACAGCGTGAGCGAGCACCTCACCGCCATCGAGGACCACGTCGGCGGGAACCTCTTCGACTACGTGATCGTCAACAGCAACATGGCCCCGGCGCTGCCCGCGTCGGCACTGGCTGCGGGGACCTCGCGCATCCTCTTCGACCGCGACGAGGCGTCGCGCAAGCCGGTGCACTACATCCTCGCGGACGTCGTCTCGCCGTTGGTGTCGTCCCACCACGATCCCGAGAAGCTGGCTCGCGTGATCATGAAGCGCATCTGGCGATAGGGCGGGACCAGCAAAGCCGGGTCAGGCGCCATCGCAGCGATGATGCCTGATCCCCTTGCTGGCACCACGCCTGTCACGAGAGCACTGGCAGTCAATACAGCAGGTCGTGGCGCAGGTAGCGGTTGATGCGCTGAGCGGCCGGCTCACCCCAGCGCTGCCAGGTGCCGTAGGCGCGCGGTCGCAGAGGGAGGTCCCAGGTCCCCGCGAAGTCGGTGACGGTCTCGCTGAATCCCGACTTGAACCTGTAGAGCCCATAGAGCGGATGACCGTCGGAGAGCATTGACGAATGCGGCACCGCCACCAGGTCGTAGCTGCGCACGCCCCGCGCGCGGAGCCACCGCATCACCTCCCACTGGAGGACGTACGGCGCCATGAGGTCGCTGTGCTCTTTGATCGAGCCGCCGTCCTTGTACCACCCGTGGTTGCCCACGGACGTCGCGAACACGCCGGCGAGCACCCGCCCCTGCCAGGAGGCAAAGAACAGCTGTCCCTGTCCGCTCGCTGCCTGCAGCTCCCAGTACCCGCGAAAATACCTCTCCGCCCTCAGGAAGAAGCCCGCCCGATCGCGGGTTGCCACCATCAGGGAGTACATGGTGGCGATGTTGGCGTCGGTCATCGGGACTGCCGCCACCTCAACGCCGCGGCGCGAGGCCAGCCGGATGTTGTAGCGGCACTTGGGTTTGAAGGACGCCAGCAGCACTTCCTCCTCACGGTCGAGGTCGACCACGATGGTGGATCGGCTCATCTGCACGTCGGTCGGTGACTTGCGCAGCCCGGCGCCCTCCCAGGCACGGGGGTCGACGCGAGATTCCTCGATCTCTGGCTCGACCTTGACGAGGAATGCGTTGCGCATCGGTCGCCGATCGGCAAGAAGCGCAACCAGCGCGGCTGCATCGACGACGCCGGGGCCTTTGGGGGCATACCAGAGATCGCCGAATCCTCGGAGGTGGCGACGGAGAAAGAGCACGGCCACCTCGACGTCGCCGGCCCCGGCGATCCAATAGGTGGGCCGCCACCCCCAGGCGCGCTTGAATTCGCCCCACGCCCTGGTCTGCAGAATCTGACCACCGTCGGGGTTGGCGACGATCAACTCGTCCCAGCGCCCGATCTCGGCGCGCGTCGCCGGCCTCACCGGTCTGCCTCGCGGAGGCGCGCGAGCTGGCTTCGGTTCTGATCAGTGGTGCGCATCACACGCTGCCCACACGCGAGGCCGGCGCGCGCGTGTACGACACGCCGCCACCGTAGCACAGCGTCGATCGGAGTCGGCACGCATTTGGTTCGGTTGGCAAAAGCCCTTGCGGTTCCTTACACTTCCGCGCGCTTCCGCCGACCATACTGGAGATTGACGATGGCCAATGTCGTGACCCGTGACGTACTTGCAGAGAGGCTCGCCGGGCGTGCCGAGATCACCATGAGCGCCGCACGCGACGAGGTTCGCTGGTTCTTCGACACCATCGCGACGGCCCTTGAAAAAGGCGACGAGGTTCGCATCCACGGCTTCGGATCCTTCAAGACCGCGCAGCGTGCCGCGCGACTGGGTCGCAACCCACGCACGGGCGAGGCTGTCAACGTGCCGGCGCGCCGCGTGGTCCGCTTCGCCGCCAGCACGACGCTCAGCGGTGCCCTGAAGAACACGCGCGGTGCCAAGCGAGGCGCTCGCCGAAAGAGCGCCTGATCTGACGGGGACCCGGCCGGCTGGCGGGGTTCCCGCCGGGCCCCGGATGTCGGCTGAGGGTCACGTGGTTCGCCTGCTGTTCCGCCTCCTGCTCGTCGCCGTCCTGCTCATCGGCATCGCCACAACCGGCACGCTCGCGGCCACCCGGTTGCGGAGGGCGGCTCCGACTCTGACACCGACGCTCACGTCGACCAGCCTGTGGGCGGCCGCTCCTGGAACCCCCACGGCCATCCCCCCGCCCACACAGGGCAGCCTGGCAGTCGAGGCCGTCGCCGGAAACGCCGTCACGCCTCTGGTGTCCGGCGACGCGCAGACCGTGCGCCCGATCGCCTCGGTCGCCAAGACCATGACCGCGCTGGTCATCCTCGAGGTCCACCCGCTGCTGCCTGCGCAGGCCGGCCCGACGCTGACCATGACGCGGCAGGATGTCGACGACTACCGCAGAATCGCCGCCAGCGGAGGCTCGTTCGCACCGGTGACGCTGGGCGAGCGACTCAGCGAGCGTGACCTGCTTCTCGGGCTGATGCTCCCGTCGGCGAACAACCTCGCCCTCACCGCGGCCCGGTGGATCGACGGAAGTGTCGGGGCCTTCGTGCACCGCCTCAACGCGCGCGCCGCCGCGCTCCGCATGCTGCACAGCCACTTCGCCGATCCCGACGGGCTGGACTCGGCCACGACCTCGACGGCGGCGGACCTGGTGCTGCTCGGGGAGGCGGTGGTGGCCGACGACGCACTGCTCAGCGTGGTCTCGACCAGCGTGGCGACCCTTCCCGACGGGACGGTGGTCAACAACCTCGATCTCCTGCTCGGCGACGATCCCGGATGGCTCGGCATCAAGACCGGCTGGACCCCGGACGCCGCGGGCTGCCTGCTCTTCGCCGCCCGCCGCACGCTCGGACCGGGGGCGCCGTCGCTGACCATGGTCGGAGCCGTGCTCGGCCAGCCTCCTGACGGCAACGTGGATCTCGCCCACCCCGAGCTCGGCGGCGCGTTCAGCGTGGCCCGCGCCGCGGTCGACACCGCGTTCAGCAACTTCAGGGCGGTGCGCGTGGGACCGGGAACCATCCCGGTGTCCGGCGAGGTGTTCGGCGCCTGGGGGACCGCGTCCGCGCTGCACGTCGCCGGTGCCGACAGTTTCGCGCTGTTGCGGCTCGGCGACACCCTGTCGGTGGAAGCGCGGCAGAGGTCGCTGCTCGTGCCTCGTGCCGCGGGCGCCCTCGCCGGCACAGTCAGCGTGTCGCTCAGAGGATCCGCGCTCGGCAGCTGGACGCTCGCCACCGATGGACAGCTCGAGGAGCCGTCCCCGTGGTGGAAGCTGCTGAACGGCTGAGGCGGGATCTCACCAGGTCGCCTCGGTGCGCAGAGCCGCCGCGCGCAGCGCCGCCACCGCCTCGTCGGCTCGGCCGGCGAGGTCCTCGGCGATCCGGATCGATTCGAGCCGCTCACGCGCGGTGACCATCTCCATCTCGTGCAACCCGAGGTGCGGCTTGGTGGCAGCATGTCCGTTGTAGGCGGCGAGCGGTTCGCGCCACTTCTGGCGCAGTGCGCGCGGCGACAGCTCACCGGCACGCACCACCAGGGCGGCACCGCCGCGCCCGGGGGCCACTCGGAAGCGGAAGGCGACGCGGCCATTCTTGGCGCAACTCTCGCATCGGCCGTATCGTTCGTCGGGGACCTCGGGGCGCTTCAGACAGACGCGGCACATGCGCGCGAGTCTACGCAGGCTCGCACCGCCGCCTCGCGGGCCCGCCATTCCGCGTTGACAAAACTACCTTTCCGTCATACCCTTCGGCCGGCAATGAACGTCGAGGTCCGCGCCACCGGACTGCGGGCGATGCGGGACCGCCACCACCTGACGCAGCGCGAACTGGCACGCCGACTCGGGGTCACCCAGAACTACATCCCAGCGCTCGAGGCCGGCACGCGCAATCCGGGACCCAAGTTGCGGCAGTCGCTGATGCAACTCTTCCAGTGCGATTTCGAGGATCTCTTCGTGGTCGTCATGGTCAACCCGCTCACCAAGCGCGAGCAGGTGCTGCGACCGGAGCGCTCCTCCGAGGCGCGCTGACCGGAGGCGGAGCACCCGCTCTCTACAATCGCCGCCATGGCGAGCGATCGACTGCTCCTCGAGGGCCTGCAGTTCTTCGGCCATCACGGCGACGTGGAGGCCGAGCGCGCTCTCGGCGGCCGCGTCGACGTCGACGTCGAGATCTGCAGCAACCTCCGCCCGGCCGGCCGCAGCGACCACCTCACCGACGCGCTCGACTACGTGCGCTGCTACGAGGCTGTGCGCCATGTCGTTGAGACCAGGCAGCACAACCTCCTCGAAACGGTCGCAGAGGACATCGCCACCGCGCTGCTCGCCGATGACCGGATCGATTCGGTGCGGGTGCGCGTCGCCAAGCAACCGCCAATCGCCGGCGTCTTCCATCGTTTCGCCGTCGTCATCGAGCGCGACCGGCAGGACGTGAGCGGGTGAGCGCCATCATCATCGACGGCAAGGCCGTGGCCGCAGCGGTGCGAGAGGAGGTCGCGGCTCGTGTCCGCCAGCTCAAGGCGTCGGGGATTCGCCCCGGGTTGGGGGTCGTGCTCTGCGGTGACAATCCCGCGTCGGCCACATACGTTCGCCTCAAGGGCAAGGTGGCTGAGGAGATCGGGATTCGCGTCGACGTGCACAGGCCTGCAGCCGACAGCAGCACCGCGGCGATTTGCGAGCTGGTGCTGCGAATGGACGATGACGACGGCATCGACGGCATCCTGGTGCAGCTGCCACTTCCCTCTCAGATCGACCCCGACGCCGTCCTGGCTGCGATCCGTCCGGACAAGGACGCTGACGGCCTCCACCCACTGAACTTCGGCCTGCTCGCTCAGGGCGCCCCCGCTCCTGTGGTGTCCTGCACCCCAGCCGGCTGCATGGAGCTGCTTCGCCGCAGCGAGGTGCCGGTAGGCGGCCGGCGCGCCGTGGTGGTCGGCCGCAGCGCGATCGTGGGACGTCCCATGGCGATGTTGCTGCTCAACGCGGACTGCACGGTGACGATGTGCCATTCACGGACCGTCGACCTCGCCGGGGTGTGCCGGACCGCTGACATCCTCATCGCCGCCACCGGGCGTCCCGGGATGGTCACCGCGGATTACGTCAAGCCGGGAGCCTGTGTCATCGACGTGGGTACCACCTCCGTCGACGGCAGGCTGCGTGGTGACGTCGATCGCGCCTCCGTCGAGCCGGTGGCAGGATGGCTCACGCCAGTGCCCGGTGGCGTCGGCCCGATGACCATCGCCATGCTCATGCACAACACCGTCGCCCTCTGTTCGGCGCGGCGACCCGGCGGCGTTCCTGCATCGCCTCACTGACGTCGTGGCCACTCTGCGGTTGCGCTGGTCGGAACAGGAGGCACGCAAGCCGTACGCCCGGCCATTCATGGTCAGCTTCGTTGACGACACCGGCGATGTCCTGGGCAGCGTGGCGCTCAGCGGGTCCGACCTGCTGTACTGCCGCCAGTTCGGGGTCGCGGTCGCCGCCCTGTGCGGAGAGTTGTTCCTCCTCGACAGAGTCGACTCCGCAGCGGACCCGCAGCGCGCCTGGCTGGAGACGCTGACCTCGCTGATGCCGAGCGCCGCGGTGATCCGGGTGACGCCGCGCTCCACCTTCGATCCCGAGGCAGGTCGTGTCTTCGGTTTCGAGGTCGCGTCCCCAGACGGCACCGCTGCCGTGGTCGACGCGCCGACCCTGCTCGAGTACCAGGAGTTCCAGGCCGCGCTGGCCCACCAGACCGGCCGGTTGCTTCGCGTCGCAGCCGTCGAGGAGATCGACGACGCCGCGCCGCGGCGGCAGGCCTGGCTGCTGTGGCTGCGCGACCTGGTCGCGCGTCCGGCACCCGAGGAAGCGATGGCGCCACGATGGCCCTGGCGCTGACCATGGACTATGCCTCCGCGCTGACGGCGCTCGATCGCCTGGAAGGGAGGGGGATGAAGCTCGGGCTCGAACGCATCGAGGCGCTGCTCGGCGCTCTCGGCGAGCCCCAGCACGACCTGCAGGGCGTTCTCGTCGCCGGTACCAACGGCAAGGGCTCGGTCTGCGCGCTGGTGGAATCGATGGCCAGGGCGGCCGGGCGTCGCACCGTGCTGCTCACCAAACCGCACCTGCTGTCGTGGTGTGAGCGCATCGCGGTCGACGGGCAGCCCATTGCCCAGCAGCGCTTCGCCGACCTGATCGCGCTGGTCCTCGCCGCCGCCGCAGAGATTGGGGGCGAGCTCGGCTCCCCGACTGTGTTCGAGGTGGTCACCGCTGCCGGCATCGTGGCTGCGCACCAGGCCCACCCCGACCTGCTCATCTGCGAGGTCGGCCTCGGGGGCAGGCTGGACAGCACCAATGTCCTCGATCTCGGGGTCGCCGTGGTCACGGGCATCGCCGTCGACCATCGCGATCAGCTCGGTGACGACATCGCTGCCATCGCGGCAGAGAAGGCCGCGATCGTCAAACTCGGCAATGACGTGGTCACAGCAACCGACGGGGTCGCCCTGGCCGTGGTCCGCTCTGCGGCCGAGCGCGCCGGGGCGGGCTCGTTCACCGCGGTGGGCAGCTCCCTGTCCTGGCGCGGGGAGGACCGCGGACTCGATGGCGTCGGAATCGGTATCGACGATCCTCCCCTGCGCCTGGCCACCCCGTTGATCGGTGGGTTCCAGCAGCGCAATCTGGCGGTCGCGGCGCACACAGCTCGCGTTCTCACCCGTCGCGCAGTCTCCGTCCCCGACGACGCCATCGTTCGTGGGGCGGCGGCGGTGCGATGGCCAGGCAGGATGCAGTGGATCGCGGGCTCCCCGGCCCTGCTTGTCGACGGCTGCCACAACACCGAGGCGGTGGTGGCCATGGTCGCGGCCGCTCGCCCTCTGTGCGCCGGCCGCCGCACCGTGGCGGTCTTCGGGGCCATGGCCGACAAGGACCTCGACGCCATGCTCGCGGCCCTTCGCCCGCTCACCGCCGAGGCGATCTTCACGGCGCCCTCGGTCGCCCGGGCTGCCCATGCTGAGGGCCTGGCCGGGCGGTGGGGAGCCGGGGCGCGGACCGCTCCGGATGTCGCCTCAGCGCTGGCGCGAGCCAGAGAGACGGCCGGCCACGACGGCATCGTGGTGGCCTGCGGCTCCCTCTACATCGCCGGGGAGGCGCTCGAAGCCGCCGGCGCGATGGCGCCCACCGGCGTCATCGGGACTGGTTGAGCGCCCTCAGGCGGCGAGGACCGCGTCGAGCTTGGCCTTCAGCGAGCGCTTGGGCTGGTAGCCGACGATGCGCTCCTCCGCCTTGCCGCCGCGGAAGACCATGAG
>DAINCY010000020.1:0-6498 GCA_036732145.1 Candidatus Dormiibacterota bacterium | reverse complement strand
CGGAAGACCATGAGGGTGGGGATGCTCATGATCCCGAACATTCCCGGGGTGATGGGGTTGGCGTCGACGTCCACCTTGGCGACCTTGACGCGGCCTTCGTACTCGCTGGCGAGCTCCTCGACGATCGGCGCGACCATCTTGCACGGCGTGCACCAGGAGGCCCAGAAGTCGACGAGCACGGGCACGTCCGAGTCGAGCACCTCCTGCTTGAAGCTGGTGTCTGTGACGGTCAGGGGGTGGGGCATTGAGCTCTCCTGGTTGGCGCCGGGGAGACGGTCGCCATTGATTCTGTCAAAGGCGTGGATTCTGCGGGTCAGTCGGCTTTCGAAGGCGTCGCCGCCGGGGAAGTGGCGGTGCTGGTGCGCGCCGGTGCCGCTGCTGCGGATTCCTTGGCGGGCTGTACCGGCCTGACGGACTCGCTGCTGCCGTCGGCGTCTGGCTTGGGTGCATCCGCGGTCGGCTTGGTGGCATCCGCGCCCGCCGGCGGGGTGGCAGCAGGGGTTGAACGGCTGTCGGTCTTGTAGAAGCCGCTGCCCTTGAAGAGGATCCCGGTCGGGTAGAAGAGCCGCGTGCCCGAGCCGCCGCAGTCGGGGCATGCCGCTTGCGGCGGCTCGCTCATCCGCTGCTGGATCTCAAACTCACGCTGGCACGACTGACAGCGGTAACCATAGTTGGGCAATGTCTCTCCTGCTCGTTCCTTTCACTGTCTACCCGGCCACAGGGCGCTCCAAACGCCGCGCCCTCAATTCTCCCAGGGACCGTGGTGCATCCGGAGCAGGTGACCCTCAAGTCGGTGCGACGGAACCGCGCCGCTGGCAATGCCGCGCGCCTGTTCGGCGCCGTTGACGTTCAAACGGGCGGCGCGCCGCTCCGCGCGCAGGAAGCGCCGGAGGGCCACGTTGACCAGTTCGCTGCGGCTCAGGGGCGATCCCCGAGTGTGGGCGTTGAGCGCCTCGAGCACGTCATCGTCGACAGAGACTGCGATGCGACGGGTCATGCGGGGATCGTACGCGGGCGGGCATGGGGCGCATCGCCCGCCGCGCTGAGCGGTGAGAGCACCAGTCCGGTGGGGACCTTCGGATAGAAGTACGTCGACTTCTGGGGCATCACCTCTCCGGCGTCCGCGACCGCGATCATCTCCGCGGGCGTGGCGGCATTGACCCCGAAGCCGAGCACCGCCTCACCATCGCGGACGGCCCTGTCGACCTCCTCGAGCGATCTCGTGTAGGCGAGCGCACCGTCGCGGATGGTGGCCTCGTCGGCTCCGGCGGGGGCCAGCACCTCCTCCTGCAGCACCACGACGTCCAGCCCCGCCCGTGGGGAAGCTGGGCCGTTGCGCGATCGAGAGAGCACCGCCGCCCCGTCGGGCGCGCGGACCGCGAAAGCGTGGCGCGTCTCCCTCATCGCCGTCGCGACCGCGGCAGCGTCGGTCAGGTCGTCCTGTCTCTCCACCTCCCAGCGATCATCGAGCCGCATCCAGAGGTCGTCGAGGCTGAACGCCGCGCCGGGGCGGGGCAGAAGCAGCCGATGGGTGGGAAGCAGGCTGATCCCCGCATCGGCGGCGTCGCACAGGTAGACAAGGGCGAACTGCGAATCCGCCTCGGCATCGTCGCCCTCGGCAGCGCGCTCTGCAGCATAGGCGGCGGCGGTTTCGTAGCGATGGTGGCCGTCGGCGATGTAGAGACGGGCGGACACGAAGGCATCGTGAATGGCCTCCACCCGGGTCGCGTCGTCCACCACCCAGAGACGGTGCATCTCCGGCCCGATCTCCCCGGCCGTCCCGCCGCCAGCCGTCGCGGGCGCTGCGGCCACCTGGTCGAGGATGGCGGCGATGGTCGGAGCCTCCTGCCAAACGGCGAACACCGGGCTGGTCTGCGTGGCCGTCGCCCGCATCAGTGCGAGCCGATCCTGCTTGGGCCCGCGCAGGGTGTGTTCGTGAGGGCGCAGATCGCTGGCCGGCCACGGCGCCGCCCTGACCCGAGCGATGAGCCCGCGGCGCACCTGGTCGGAACCGTCGGGGGTGACGAACCGATGCTCGGTGACGTAGAACGCCACCCGCGGCTCGCCGACCAACACCCCCATGGCCAACCAGGAGCTGAGGAGCTCGGCGGCCCGTGTGTAGCGGTCGCTGATGCCAGGCACGTCATCGCGGGTGTCCTGGCCGTAGTCGATGCGCACGATGTTGCGCAGGTCGCGGCCGTACAGGGTCTCGCGCTCCGCGTCGTCGATGACGTCGTACGGTGCGGCGAGCACGCCGCCCAGCTGCACGACCTCAGGGTCGAAGCGAATTCCGCGGAGCGGCCGGACGTCTGCCATGCCTCGAGTGTGCGTGAACCGCGCCCGGTGGCGGCGGCGGCGCTGGGCGGATGGACCGCGCCTACAGACTGACCTGTCGCAGCCGCTCGAGCTTGGCGACCGAAGCGAGCCGCTCCAGCAGCGTGCCGTCGATGGGATCGTCGATCTCCATGAGCATGACCGCCCGCCCTCGGGGCCGGTCGCGCCCAAGCTCGATGCGCGCGATGTTGATGTCGTTGCTGGCCAGAAGCGTCGCGACCGCGGCGATCACGCCGGGGCGATCCTCGTGCTGGACGACCAGGAACGTCCCCGACGGCCGCATGTCGACGCGAAAGTCGTCGATGCGGGTGATCCGTGGGGCGCCTTCGAAGTGGGTTCCCGCCACCAGCAGGCGGTGCTCACCGACCACTTCGACGAACATCGAGTTGGCGTGGTCGAGGCTGCGCGTGGTGGTGTGCTCGTCGACGTCGACCCCCATCGAGCGCGCCACTGTCTTGGCGTTGACCGCGTTGACGCGGGTGTCGGAGAAGTGGCCGAGCAGCCCCCGGAGCACTTCGGCGGTGACCAGCGTGGTGTCGACGTGGGCGAGCTCGCCGGCGTAGCTGCAGATCACGCGCTTGACGCCGCCGCTGCTGAGCTGGGCTGCCAGCGAGCCCATCTTGCGAGCCAGGTCGAGGTAGGGACGGAGGCGGGCCAGCTCCTCGGGGTTCACCGCGGGCGCGTTGACCGCGTAGCGCGGCGAGCCACCGCGCAGGTACTCGACGATCTGGTCGGCCACGTCCGCCGCGACGTTCACCTGGGCCTCGGCGGTGCTGGCTCCGAGATGGGGGGTGACCACGATGCCGTCAACGCCGATCAGGGGATGTCCCGCCGCCACCGGTTCAGAGGTGAAGACGTCGACCGCCGCGCCGGCCACGACGCCGGTGCGCACCGCCTCGGCGAGCGCCGCCTCGTCGATGATGCCGCCGCGGGCGACGTTGACGAGCCGTGCGCCGGGGCGCATACGGCGCAGCTCCGCGGCTCCGATCACCCCCCGGGTGTGCTCGGTCAGCGGCACGTGGACGGTCAGGACATCACTCTCGGCGAGGAGGGTGTCCATGTCGACAAGCTCAGCTCCCGCCTGTTCGGCCCGCTCCTGGGTGACCAG
Organism: Candidatus Dormiibacterota bacterium; assembly: GCA_036732145.1. Classification (GTDB taxonomy): domain Bacteria; phylum Chloroflexota; class Dormibacteria; order Aeolococcales; family Aeolococcaceae; genus Aeolococcus. The sequence continues at coordinate 3,056 of DAINCY010000020.1, read as the reverse complement.
GGGGTCGTGCGCAAGCACGCGCATGCGCAGTCCCTCACCGGCGATGCGTGCCACCTCGAAGCCGATCTTGCCGAGCCCGAGCACACCCAGGGTGCGATCCCGCAACTCCACGCCCATCAGCTTCGACCGCTCCCAGCGACCTGCCCTCAGCGATGCGTCGGCGGCAGGGATGTTGCGGGCCAGCGCGAGCATCATGGCCACCGCGTGTTCAGCGGCGGCGATCGTGTTGCCCGTGGGCGCATTGAGGACGAGCACTCCGTGACGGGTTGCCGCCTCGATGTCGATGTTGTCGACCCCGACGCCGGCACGGCCGACGACACGAAGCCGTGTGGCCGCGGCGAGCACGTCGGCTGTGACCTTGGTCTCGCTGCGCACCACCAGCGCCTCGTAGCCGGCGATCCGCGCGATCAGCGCGGCCGGATCGAGGCCGGTCACCACATCGACCTCGCCGGCGGCGCGGAGACGCTCCACCCCGTCGGCGGCGATGGGGTCGGCGACCAGGATGCGCACCGTGTCGCTGTCGCGCCCGACGGCGGGGGCGTCCCCGGACAGCGGCGCCTGCGTCTGGATGCTCAGCCCACCCCGGCCGGCTGGCCGGCGACCTGGATCCCACGGACCACTGCTTGGGCGGCCGGAACGGCAAGACCGACACGACTGCGCATCCCGGTTTCTTGCAGTCCCTGCTCCAGGGTGGCGAGGATGCTGTAGACATCGCCCTCGTCGATCATCCCGAGATGGCCGATGCGGAAGATCCTGCCGGACAGGTCGCCCTGCCCACCGGCGAGCACCAGCCCGTGCCGCGTGCGCAAGCCGGTGAGCAGCTCCTTGAGGGTGTCGGGGCCGTCGACGGGGTTGAGTACAGCGGTCACGGTGTCGCTGCGGTGGCCCTCGGCGGCGAGCAACTTGAGTCCGAGTGCCTCGACCCCGGCACGGATCATCTCGCCGACGCGTGCGTGCCGCGCCCAGACGCTCTCCATCCCCTCCTCGCGCATCATGGCCAGCCCCTCCTGCATGGCGAAGAGCACCGACACCGCAGGGGTGGTGGCCGTCTGGGACTTCCTCTGGAAGTTGCGCTCCCGGGCGAAGTCGAGGTACCAGCGCGGCGTCGTGGTCTGGTCCGCGCGTGCCAGCCCCGCCTCGCTCACCGCGACCATGGCCACCCCGGGCGGCGCCATCCACCCCTTCTGCGAGCCGGTGAGCAGCACGTCGATGTGCCAGCCGTCGGTCTCAAGCGGGAGGCAACCGGCGCCGCTCACCGAGTCCACCGCCAGCAGCTTGCCGCGTCCCTTGACAACCGCGGCGATGGCGGGGAGGTCGTTGGAGACACCGGTGCTCGTCTCGTTGTGGGTGACGAAGACGGTGGTGACACCCGGGTGCTCGGCGAGAATCCGCTCGACATCCTCCGGATCGATCGGCTCTCCGGGGGGGACACTGAGACGGAGCACGTCGGCGCCGTAGGCGGTGCCGATGTCTGCCCAGCGGTTACCGAACGATCCCATGGTGCAGAACAGCGCCTGCTCGCCGGGGCTGAGCACGTTGACGACCGCCGCCTCCAGCACGCCGGTGCCGCTGCACGGGTAGATGAGGACGTCGTTGTCGGTCCGGAGCGCCCAGCGCAACCCCTCCTCGATGTCGCGGAGCAGGGCCGCGAACTCAGGACCGCGATGGTTGATCATCGGCCGGCTGGCGGCGCGGACGACCCGTTCGGGAAGTGGAGTGGGACCGGGGACGCGGAGCTGTTGTGCGAATGCCATGTCTGCTCCCAGCGCGCGTGGATGTCTGCGGGCAGTCTAGCAAGGGTCGGGTGACACCCTGCCGCGGGGCGGTGCGGCGATCAGAACAGCTCGTCGTAGACGTGGTGTGGACGCGCGAATCGTTCCGTGCGCGCAGTCATCGCTCGCAGCGCCACAGCGCGGCGCCGTCGTCGCTTGGCGGCGCGGCGTATGAGCAGGCGATCCACAGCGATGCCAACCATTCTCACCGTCGCGCGCACCATGAGCCAGGTGGTGCGCGGCCAGCGAACCGCGGCGGCAAGCATCGCCACCAGCAGTGCATCGCGGATCACCGTGCCGAGCCAGCCGGACGACGCCGGCGCTGCAGCGTGCGCCGCCACCGGCGTCGCGGACGTCACCGGATGGTCGGCATGCGACAGGTTCCAGGCAACGATCTCGGCCTTGCGCTGCAGCAGCTGCGGGTCGGAGCGCTCGATGCCCGCGCGGATGGACATGGCCAGCACCTCCTGGAAGCCGGGTGTGCCGATCAGTGAGGCCTCGCGCGTGTTGCTGAGGAATGCCGGCTCCACCGTGACGGTCGGCATCCGTGTGTGGATCCACCAGTTGTCGCGCAGCTGCACGCCGTTGTCGGGGACGCCCAGCGGACCGAGATACGCGCCCATGGCGTCGCTCATGGTGTGCGCGAACGACAGATCGCTGTCCTTGGGATAGAGCACAAGCGAACCGCTCGGGCCACCGTCGGTGAAGGAGTTGAAGTGCACGCTGACGAAGACCACAGCCCCGTTGTTGTTGGCCGTGTCGGTGCGTTCCTGGACGCTGAGCGGGCGGTCATCGGAGCGGGTGAGGATGGCGTTGACATCGTCCTGCTGGAGCAGAGCGCGCAAGCGCAACGACACGGCCAGCGTGGCGTCCTTCTCCTCGAGCCCGTTGCTCGGCGCGATCGCTCCGGGGTCAAAGGGCATGTCGGGCTGCGCCGGGTTGACCGCACCACCATGACCGGGGTCGATGACCACGACAAGCGGGGCCGGCGCCGACTGGGCGTGCGCCGTCGGCGAGGCGGCGATCACGACGGCGGTGACGACCGGGACGCTGAGCAGGACGTGGAGAAGACGGGTCGCCGGACGGCGCATGGCCACCCGCAGTATATGAGCGGCTGTTGTTCAGCGCCGCAGCGAGGAGCGAGCGAAGACGAACCGGCGCGAGTGCGCCGAGTGGGGAGTGACGGCGCCGGCTCTGCCGGTGCCGGAGAGGGGCGCATCGCCCCTCTGATGAGCCCGGGGTCCCCGCGCGGCCCGCCGCGTGGGGGGATCTGCCCCGCTCCGG